>DATGQI010000102.1:0-19275 GCA_035304285.1 Woeseiaceae bacterium | reverse complement strand
TCTACACCGACTACTTCAACTTCCCGCTGTTCGTGTTCCAGGCAGACCCTGCCGTTTATGCATTCGTAGTCGCGATAACCGCGGCCGCTGTTGGCGGTGGGGCTGCGCTTGCCGTGCGTCGCGCCGCATCGCTTGAACCCGCGACCGCCATGACTCCGCCACCACCGCCGGACTATTCTCGGGCGGTCGGTTCCCGTGTCACCAACCTGAAGTTTCTCGACCAGCAGACACGGATGATCGTGCGCCAGATCGTGCGCTTCCCTTCCCGTGCGGGATTCACCGCCGCCGGTGTCGCTGTTTCGGGATCGTTGCTCATCGGCACGCTGTTCTTCATAGATGCGATGGACGAGATGATCGAAGTTTTCTTCAACGTGGCCAATCGCCACGACGTGCAGGTGAGTTTCGTCGAACCCCGCTCGCGCTCCGCATATTTTGAAGTTTTGCGTGCTCCGGGCGTTCTCGATGCAGAACCGTATCGTTCCGCCCCGGCGCGACTTCGACATGAACACCTGGAAGAGCGGGCAGCTTTGACAGGCCTCGTTCTCGACGCCCGGCTTTCACGCATGGTGGATACTGCTGAGCGCGCAGTGGTGCCGCCGCCGGGAGGCCTGGTGCTGTCGCAGGACCTCGCCGAAAAGCTGCAGGCACAAGCGGGCGACAGGTTGCAGGTCGAGATTACGGAGGGGAAGCGGCCGGTCCTGTCCGTACCGATTGCCGCGGTTACGACTACCTACATCGGTTCGGGCGCGCACATGCGCATCGAGGATCTGAACAGTCTCCTGCAAGAGGGGTCGGTAGTCTCCGGCGCCTACCTGACGGTTGATCCGGCCTTGACGGAAGACCTCTACGTGACATTGAAGGAGGCGCCGGCGGTTGCGGGTGTTAACCTGCAAAGCCTGGCGCAGCGCAACTTCACCGAGATCATGGACCAGAACATCGGCATGTCGATATGGATTTACACGGCATTCGCGGGGCTCATTGCCATTGGCGTTGTTTACAACAGCGTGCGCATCTCGTTTGGCGAGCGACAACGTGAACTCGCATCTTTGCGCGTACTCGGTTTTACGCGAGGGGAGGTCTCTTACATCCTGCTCGGTGAGATTGCATTCCTCACATTGCTCGCCCTGCCTGTAGGCGCGGGACTCGGAGTGCTGCTGGCGCTATTCCTTTCGCAGGCGATGAGTTCCGATCTGTTCCGGCTTCCTTTCGTCATCAATGCATCGACATTCGGCTACGCTGCGATCGTCGTGATCGTCGTGACGGCCGCGTCCGGACTGCTCGTTCGCCGGCAGCTGGACAAAATGGATCTCGTTTCCGTACTGAAAAGCCGGGACTAGGCCGGCACCGGCACTTCAGGCATGCGGCTCAACTTTCGAACGATATTCTGGATAGCGGCTGCTCTCCTCGTCCTGGTGTTGCTCTTTCTCGCCTTCCGGCCTCAGCCGGTTGCCGTGGATGTCGCGGAAGTCACAAAAGGCCTGATGCAGGTGACGGTGCGGGACGAAGGTCGAACGCGGGTGCGCGACGAGTACGTCGTCTCCGCCCCGGTAGGCGGGCGATTGCTGCGCATCGACTACAAGCCAGGCGCAGAGATGCAGGCGGGTGACACGATTGCGAGGATAGTGCCTGGCGCGCCGTCGTTTCTCGATGCGCGTGCCCACGCCGAGGCGCGCGCTGGCGTCGAGTCCGCCGCCGCAGCGCTGGCTGCCGCGCAATCGGAGCTGGAACGGGCGGAAGCGCAGGAACGATTTGCACGCACTGAGCTGGAACGGGTTACCGAGATGCATGCGCGTGAGCTCATCGCCGTCGAGGCATATGACCGCGCGCGCCTCCAGTTGCGCGTGGCGGAGAGCGCTCTCTCGTCAGCGCGCGAAAGCGTCCGCATGCGCGAATCCGACCTCGACGCGGCGCGCATCAGGCTGACGCAGCCGGGAGGACAGGGCGACGATACCGCGATCGTAGATGTCGTCGCGCCCGTGTCGGGCCGGGTGCTGCGGGTTGCAATGGAGAGCGAGAGCGTGATTGCCGCTGGCGCGGAGATCGTTTCGCTGGGCAACCCGGACAGCCTTGAAGTGGTGGTCGAGATGCTGTCGACGGATGCGGTGCAGGTAAAGCCCGAGGCCGAAGTCATCATCCAGAACTGGGGACGGAAGAACGATCCCCTGCGCGGCCGGGTGCGACTCGTCGAACCATACGGTTTCCTGAAGATCTCGGCGCTGGGAGTCGAGGAGCAGCGCGTGAACGTCATCGTCGACTTTGTCGGGCCCCGGGAGGAATGGCCTTCGCTGGGACACGGCTACCGTGTCGAGGCCGCCATTGTAACGTGGGAAGCAAACGACGTCGTGCAGGCGCCGGTCGCTTCACTGTTTCGCAGCGGCGGCCAGTGGGCGGTGTTCCGCGTGGAGGACGATGCCGCTCACCTCACGGCCGTAGAGGTTGGCCGCGACAACGGCCGGACCGCGCAGATCATTTCCGGGCTCAGCGAAGGGGATACCGTGGTGCTGTATCCCGGCGAGATGTTGAGCGACGGTACGGGTGTGCGACGACGCGGCACGGAGTAACAAGCTTCCTATCTGTCGCTCCACCATTCGATGAACTCGTCGAGGTCGATGGAGCCGTCGTCGTCGCTGTCGATTTCGTTGAACCCCAGGCGTGCCTCTGCCGGGGCGATGCCCGCTTCCAGCGCTTGCAGCATGTTCAGGAATTCGGGAAATTCAATCATCCCGTCCTTGTCGGAGTCGTTGTAGTCAAAGCTTTCCGTGAGTTCATCGAACTCTTCGGGCGTTAATGCCATTGGGTAACCTTCAAGTAAAGATAAAGCGGGCGATCATACCGTTGCGCGCCGCCAGTTGGCCAACAAGCGACGCCGGCTGTTCATCGGCATCGGTTGAACCGGCTTCTGCTAGCGTACTTCCGCCGGCCGGGGCGGCGCCATCGCTCCGCCCACCATCGCGCCTATCAGCAGGCCGATACTCGAAATCAGCGCCCAAATGCCGAACGCAAGTCCGGAGAGAAAGCCGATGATCGGTGCGTTGAAGACGGCCAGCAGGGCCCAGATACCAAGGCCCGCGGCAAGTGCCGGTAGCAACGCGGCTGTGAGTCCGCGCTTCACCGAGCCTGCCTTGAAGCCACCGACGGCGCCGCCGATGAGGCCGTTTAAGGCCGGCAGGAAAAACAGCAGCATGCTGATAACCAGCATCCACAGGGCGGAAACGACCAGCGAAGTATCTCCTCGATCTGCCATAGCGAACTCCTTTGCGTGAAGTTCCCCCCGTTCGAGGAGTATACCGTGGCCTGCCGCGGGGTCTCGTGTCCCTTGCGGATCGGGAGGCCGGGGTTCTACAGGTCGATCCGGTACAGGCGGACTGCAGGCTCGCCCTCATGGAACACGAACATTCGCTGGAAACGAAAGCCCATGCGCTCGAGCAGCCGGATGGATGCCGGGTTTTCGTTGCTGACCACCGCGGCTATGCGATCGAACAGAAGTCTCTGCCTCGCATCGTCAAGCACGGCGCGCACGGCCTCGCTGGCATAGCCGTGTGACCAGAACTCCGGAAGGAATGCGTAGCCTACATCGGGGTCCGAAAGGATGTCCCGCTTCAACAGGCCGCACATGCCTATCGGTTGTCCGGTCGAACTGATCTCGACGCGGTCGAGTCCGAAGCCGTGCATGGAGTGACTGGCTAACGGCCCAGACTTGATGTAGGCCCTGGCGTCCTCGAGTGTCCTCACCCGCTTGTCGCCGATGTGTTCGATGAAGGATGGCTCGTTGACGAGTTCGAGGATGAAGGCGTCATCCTCGAACGTCAGTGGCCGAAGCGTCAGCCGCTCGGTCGCCAGTGTCGCAACGCCGTGTTGCTCAGTCAGCAAAGCACAAAGCCGTCGCCGATGCTTTTCTAGGACTCGCTCTCGATAAAGTAGCGGACGTCATAACCTTCCTGACGACCTGCCAGGCAGCATCGCTGATCAGAGCCCGGATCGAGACAAAGAGGAAGCGCTTTTTTTTCGTCAGCCACGCACCGGGCCGTGAAGGAGGGAAGGGATGTCCGGTCGCATTATGCATGGCGGCTGAAGCATTACAAACAGGTGCGAAGGCCCTGGATGCGGCTCCTGCAATACGAATCGTCTGCGTCACAGTTTCATTCGGTGCGTGCGCGCTACAGCGACGCAACGTCGCCGTGTACCACCTGCCCCTCGACCATCGTCAGCAGGACGCTGGTATCCGAAATTTCCCGCGGGTCGATATTGAACAGGTTCCGGTCGAGAACGATGAGGTCGGCGTACTTCCCGACCTCCACCGAGCCCGTGTCCCGCTCGTGCGTGTTCACGTAAGCTGCGTTGATGGTAAATGCGGCCAGCGCCAGCGGCAGGTCGATGCGCTGCTCCGGCAGGAACGGCTCTGTCGTTTCGCCATCGGAGCCCATGCGGGTGACAGCGGTCTCGATCTCGTGGAACGGGTTGGCCGTCGATACGGACCAGTCGCTGCCGAAGGCGATCATGCCACCGCTTCGATGCACGCTCTCGATCGGGTAAAGCCATTCTGTACGCTCAGGTCCGATGTACGGAATCGTAAGGTCGGTGATGTAGCTGTCGGCGAACGCCCAAAGCGGCTGGAAGTTCGCGACCACGTTAAGCTCGCGAAAGCGCGGCACATCCGCCTCGTGGATCAGCTGCAGGTGCGAGATGTGGTGCCGATGCCCGAGATTGCCGTTCGTATTGAGCGCCGCTTCCACCGCATCCAGCGATTGGCGAATCGCGGCATCTCCAATCGCATGGAAGTGCACCTGGAATCCTTCTGCATCGAGTGCGGTCACAGCGGTCTTCAGGGCTTCCGGCGGCACCATGGGTATCCCGCGGGAGTCTCCCTTTCCGATATAGGGTTCAAGCATCGCCGCCGTGTAGTTTTCCATCACGCCGTCCTGCATGATCTTCACGGTCGTGGCGCGGACGCGGCCATTCGTGTACTGCTCGCGCAGTGCCTTGAAGCCTGGAATCTGCTCCGTGCCCTTGTCGCGCGCCCACCATTGCGAGCCGACTACCCTCAGGCTCAGCTCGCCGCGATCGTTAAGCGCGCGATAGGCTTTCAGGTCCTCTTCGTCGACATTGGCGTCCTGGATCGAGGTGATGCCGTAACTGTTCAGCATCTCGATCGAGTACTGCAAGCCGGACATGCGCGTTTCCAGGTCGACGGGCGGTGCGTGCGCGCGCACGAGCGACACAGCTCCTTCCTGGAGACTGCCCATCGGCTCGCGGCTGCCGGGCTCGCGGTCAATTATGCCGTCGGCCGGATCCGGCGTTTCGGCAGTGATGCCCGCGACCTCCAGTGCCTTGCTGTTCACCCAGGCTGAGTGGCCGTCTGCCGAGCTTAAAAACACGGGACGATCCGGCACGATCTCGTCAATGAGCTTGCGACTTGTATTGGCACCGGGACCGAAAACCGACATCGACCAGCCGCCGCCCAGGATCCACTCCTCGTCTGGGTTTTCGGCCGCGTACGTTTTTATCTTTTCGAGGTACTCCTCCAGCGTCGTCAGCCCGTTCAGGTCGCAGGCCGCGGCTTCGATCCCGCCGCCGATCGGATGGATGTGCACGTCCTGGAAGCCTGGCAGCAGCATTCGGCCGCGGAGATCGACGACCTGTGTCGAAGCACCTGCAAACTCTTCGGCACCCTCGTCCGAGCCGACGTAGACGATTCGGCCGTCATCTATGGCAACCGCTTTCGCCCAGGAGCGCGTTCCATCGACGGTATAGATGCTGCCGTTTCGCAATACCAGGTCGGCGGCTGGTGCACTCGCCTCGGCAGGCTTCCGCTCCGGCGCAACGCCTGCGTTCAGAGGGGGATCCTGCTCGCCACACGCAACGAGCATACTGGCAGTCGCAATGACCAGGTACGGCAAAAGTCGGTGCGGTGGCGTCATGGTCATACTGGGTCTGTCCCGTAGGGAGATGGAATGGGTGCGGAGTTGCTGCTCGTTTTGCGGCATTCTATGCCGCCAGCGAGTTTTCCAGAAATCTCCGTCAACTCATAATGAATGTCACATGGCGAAACTATCATCAGCAAAAGGCCGCTTCGACGAGATTCTCGAGCTGGTCAGCCGCGGCGAGTATGGCCACGCGGAAAGCCTTTGTCGGGCATTGCTGCAGAAATACCCCAACGACGTCAACGTGCTCGGGCTTCGTGGCGCTGTTTTGTTCAAGCTCAATCGCCTGGAGGAGGCCGAGCAATCGCTGAGGCAGACCATCAGGATCGCGCCGACGTTCGCCAAGCCTCACGAGGACCTGGGACTTGTGCTGATAGGCCTGAAGCGCCCCGCCGAGGCCGCCAACATCCTTCGCAACGCTGTGCGCCTGGACCCGGAGCTCGAACTTGCCTGGTTCAACCTTGGCAAGGCGCTGGCCATGCTCGGGTTCGGCAAGGAGGCGGATGAGGCGTATGAGAGGTCGTTCAGCCTCAACCCGGAGCGCCAGAAGCTCGCCTATGCCGCGGAACATCACCGAGACGGCCGATTAGAAGAAGCGGAGAAGCTTTATCGAGAAGTCGTTCGCGATAATCCCGCGAACGTCGACGCGCTGCGCATGCTCGGCCGCGTCGCTTTGAGCGCCGGGCGCAGCGGCGATGCGGAGCGGCTGTTCCGGCGTGCGGTAGCGCTCGCGCCGGATTTCGCCGGCGCCATCACGGACCTTGGTCACGTCCTGAAAGAGCAGAACCAGCTCGAGGAAGCGGTGAAGTGCTTCGAAGAGGTCATACGGCTCGAGCCTGACAACCCGCATGCGCATTTCCAGCTGGCCAGCGCCCTTGCGCCTGCTGCGATGACTACTCGCGCCATAGAGTCTTACAGGAAGGCGCTCGCACTGCGGCCGAAGTTTCCGGGAGCGCTGCTCGGGCTGGGTCATGTGCTGAAAACCGTTGGCCGGCGGGAGGAGGCGATAACGGCCTACCGCGAATGCATACGCATGCGGCCTGACAATGGCGAAAGCTACTGGAGCCTCGCGAATCTCAAGACCTACCGTTTGACAGGCGAGGACACCGCCGCAATGCAGAAGGCCCTGGAGAAGGAAGACCTTACTAACCAGTCGCGGGTGAACTTTCTCTACGCGCTTGCGAAGGCCTACGAAGACCGCGGCGATTTCGAGGAAGCGTGGACGTACTACAGGCAAGGCAACGATACGCAGCGGATGCTCGAGAAGTACGATCCGGTGCATACGGAAGTCATGCATGACGCCATCATTGAGGTGTTCAGCGGAGAGTTTTTCACGGACTTTACCCCGGACGGGAATCCCGATCCCTCTCCGATCTTCGTTGTAGGCCTGCCGCGCTCCGGCTCGACGCTGATCGAGCAGATTCTCGCGAGTCACAGCATGGTGGAGGGCACTTCCGAGTTGCCGTACGCGGGTCGCGTCGCCACGTCGCTCAACCGGAACAGGGCGGACGGCGTCAATTATCCGGAGGCGGTGCGTGAGCTCCGCGGCGAACACCTGCAGGAACTCGGCCACCGTTATCTCGAGCTTGCCGAGGTGCATCGTACGGAAGGCAAGCCGCGTTTCATCGACAAGATGCCAAACAATTTCCCGACAGTGGGATTCCTGCACCTGGTCTTGCCCAACGCGAAAATCGTCGACGCGCGGCGACATCCTCTGGATGCCTGCCTGAGCTGTTACCGGCAGCTTTTTGCGAAAGGGCAGACGTTCACCTATGACCTCAGCGACATCGGTGAATACTTCCTGGAATACGAACGCATGATGGATCACTGGCACTCGGTCCTGCCCGGCAAGGTGATCACGATGCAGTACGAGGAAGTCGTGAGGGATTTCGAGCCCCAGGTGAGGCGCCTGCTCGAGCATTGCGGATTGCCGTTCGAGGAAGCCTGCCTGAAATTTTACGAAACAGACCGGCCGGTACGCACCGCAAGTTCGGAACAGGTGCGCCAGCCGATCTACGACAGCTCGATCGGCTTTTACAGGAACTATGAGGATAAGCTCGACGAGTTGAAGGAGGTGCTGGCGCCTTCGCTCGCGCGCTACGAGCGATTCCTTTAGCTTTCGTCGAAGGGGTCGCCCGTCGGCTCCTACAGCGGCCTATTCCGTGATGGCGGGCTCGCGTCGGGCTCCTGCGGCGGACAATTCCGTGATCGCGGGCTCGCGTCGGGCTCCTGCCGCAGCTGTTTCGTGCTGATCGTGGGCTGACGTCGGACTCCTGCGGCAGCCTTATTCGCGGGCTGTAGGAGCCCGTCCCACGGGCGACCTCGTTGAACCTAAGCCCCGACCTCTCACGCAAACGGCCAAACCTCCAGCCCGTGAATCGCATTCCGCACGTCGAACGACAGGGTCACCTGGAGCGTGCTCTTGCCAAGGTCGAGGTCGTGCAGCGTGATCGTCGACGGCGACGACCCGCCCGCCACGACGCCCGCATCCACCACGCAAAGCCCCCGCGCAAACGCCTGCCGGGCGATCCGCGAGTCGCCGAACGCCGTGTGCGTCAACTGTTCCGCCTCGTACCGTGGTACCGGGAACGCCTGCCCGGCATCAGGCGAGACGAAGCGCAGGACATCGGCCTTGCTGTCGTTGAACAGCACACCGTCCCGAAACGGCATCGCGTTGTGAGTACCTTCCGGCAGCGTTACGACCGGACTGACCTTCCGTCCATCGAACTTCAGCAGTCCGCCGGTCCTGAGTCCGCTGAAATACATGCCCCTGTCGAGACAGCACACGCTGTTCAAGTGCAGGTTGTTCGACTGTGCGGGACCGTTGCTGCCGCCGGGATCGAAAGCCGTGCATTGCAAGCTGCCGATGCCACCGGAGACATGCAGGCCCCAGGAAAACCGGTTCTGGTCCAGATCGAACCCCAACAGCGAATCGAAGCCGGTCGACGTGAGATAAAGCCGCCTGCCGAAGCGGCTGATCTCGTGACAATGCTTGAGGTAAGGCGAACGGTAGGAAGCGAGCCGCGCGAAGTTGCTGTCGTACACGAACAATTCGTCGCTGGCGGCGATGAACACGCGCTCCCCATCGAATGCAATGCCCCGAAGCCCCCTGTCCCAGCCGCGACCCTGCCAGTCTATGTCGGCGGTGTTCCAGTCGATCGGCTGTGCGACTCGCCGGTTGTCGAGGTCGATGAGGTAAACGCCGCCGTGGCTTTCGCCCTGCTGGCTGCCGCGAACCACAGAGGTTGCGATCAATGTGGTCACTTTTGGCCCGCTGCGAATTCGCGATAAGTGAATGAATACATATTCAGAACTGCTCTGGCTTTGTAAACTGCGTCCGGATTAGAATCGAACCATAGTCAGAAGAAAGCCCGGTGTATTATCCACGACAGCCAAGTTCCACAATGTGACATCATCGAGTTGCTCAACCAGGGGGAGCATGATGCAAAGTAAGGAATCCTCGCCGTACTTTGGCCGCAGTGCACTGGCCGTTGCAGTGTCGGCCGCGTGCGGCGGCACCTCGGTGGCACAGGCCCAGCAGGCGCTCGAAGAGATCATCGTTACCGCCACCAAGCGCGAAGCGAGCGTGCAGGACGTACCGTTAGCCGTCACCGCCTTCAGCGAGCAGGACATCGTAAGGCAGGGCTTCAAATCCCTCGACGACTATATCGGGCAGATCCCGGGACTCTCCTTCAGTCGTCGTGAACCTGGTGGCACTACCGTCCTGATGCGCGGCTGCACGATCTCCGGCTTGTCCTTCGGCGGCAGCACCACGACTTCGATCTATCTCGACGAACAGCCGATCACGGCGGCAGGACGCAATCCGGATGCGCGGCTGATCGACATCGCGCGGGTCGAGGCATTGAGCGGGCCCCAGGGGACGCTGTTCGGCGACGCGTCGCAATGCGGCTCGTTGCGCATCATCACGAACAAGCCGGACAGCACGGAGTTCGCGAGCTGGGTTGACGTCGGTGCTACGAAAGTCACGGAAGGCGACACCGGGTACAACGTCAGCGGCATGGTCAACGTGCCGCTGGTCGAGGGGAAGGTTGCGTTGCGCCTGGTTGGTTTCGTCGAGGAGGAAGCAGGCTACATCGACAACATCCTGGCCGAGAGCCCGGGCGGTACGTTCGATAATTCTGAGTTCGTGGAAGAAGATATCAATTCCTCGACGAACAGCGGCGCCCGCGTCGCTTTGCGCTCGGTTTTCAACGACAACTGGATCGTCGATGGTTCGGTAATCTGGCAGCAGAAGGAATCGGACGGTTTCGGCGACGTCGACCTCAATGACCAGTTTTTTGCGGGACGGAACATCGGCGACCTGGAGCAGGTACGCTTCGGCAGGGACAGCTGGGACGATGAGTGGTACCAGCTTGCGCTGACGGCCGAAGGCAGCCTTGGGTTCGCCGACCTGATGGTAACGGGGTCGTTTTTCAGCCGCGAGACCGTCTACGAGGCTGACGCGACGTCCTATCACTTCGGCTTCAACCAGGTCGCGGAATATAACCAGGCGGTATACGGCCCTTACTATATTGCTTACGACTTTGGCGGCGATCCACAGGGGTTCGCCTTCAACAACGAAAAGGAAGACCGCTGGACCTTTGAAGCACGGCTCAGCACCCCGGCCGACTCGACCAGCCGGTGGAACGGCATCGTGGGCTTTTTCTACAACAAGGAAGAAGGCGATACGATTTTCTACGCCGGCAATCGGCAGTTCGACGGCTCGCCGGCATTCGTCTACCTGAACAACCTCGCTGTGTACTATGACCCCAACTTCCCGAACCCGGCGCCCCCTTCAGGCGGCAACTGGTTCACCGGAGTCTACGATTCGACCATCGAGCAGACGGCGCTGTTCGGCGAGGTCGGTTTCGAAGTCACGGAAAACTTCAATATCACGGTTGGCGGTCGCTTCTTCGATCTTGAACTTGATCGTACCCTGCGGCAGGGAGCGTTGTTCCCGCTGGGGGAAAGACCGGATTGCAGCGTCGATTTCTGTTTTGCCGATGCCGTCGGAACCTCGTCTGAGTCCGATTTCGTGCCGAAACTGACCCTCGACTATCATCTGAATGACGACACCATGGTGTACGGAACCTACTCCGAAGGTTTCCGCCGCGGTGGCGCCAATGCCGCCCGCGCGACATCGATCTTCGGTCCCGGACAGCCGTCCAATGCCTATCGTTCCGACACGATGACCAACTACGAGGTCGGTATCAAGACAACCGTGGCAGACGGACGATTCCGCCTGAACGCAACGGCTTACCACATGGTCTGGGACGGCATCCAGATGCAGGTGGAAGATCCGGATCCGCTGATTTTCACTCTCGGCATCGTCAACTTCCCCGAAGCCGAGCTTAATGGCCTCGAAGCGCATGCAAGCTGGCTGCCGCGCGAAGGCTGGGAGGTATCGGGGACCCTGGGCTGGAACGAAGCGGAGATTTCGCAGACCGCGGTTCTGTTTGCGGAGACGGACGAGTCGGTAGTCGTAACGGAAGGCACCGAGTTGCCGATCATGCCGGACTGGAAGGGCAGCCTGTCGGTTCAGTACACCTGGCAAAACGAGTTGCTGGGAGGTACGCCGTTCCTGCGACTGGACCACAACTACAACGGCGAGTCGACGAGTTCCCTCGAAGGCATCCAGTCCATCATTTTCGTCAACCCGGTTCGAGTACACGATGCCTACAGCATCACGGATCTCCGCTTCGGCATTGATGCGCCGGGTTGGAGCGCCGCCGCGTTCATCGACAACGTCTTCGACGAAAGGGCGGAACAGTTCTTCAACGATCGCTGGGCGCAAACTCGCCTGTCGATCAATCGCCCGATGTCTTTCGGTATTACATACCGCAAGTATTTCGAATAGTTCATGTTTCTTTGAGACGCGGTATTACATACCGCAAATACTTCGAATAGCCGACCGCCCGTGGATATCAAAAGGCCAATGCGCGAACTCGGTCCTGTGGACGTCGGCGCACTCGCCGAGACGATTCTTGCGCAAGAAGAAGTCGCCTGGCACGAGGAACAGAAGCGCCAGGTCTCCTACGAGGTGCATCGGCAGACGCAGTCGATCGTGATGGTGTTTACCGACGGCCACGGCTGGCCGAACATCGAAGTGCGCAAGGAACCAGGCTGGGACAGGCTGGCCGGCGCGGCGATCCCGCTGATGCACGATATCATCGATCGCTGCTACCCGAAGGGCGGCACGATCATCCGCGCCATGGCCGCGAAACTGCTGGTGAACGGAAAAATCCGGCCGCACCGCGACTCCCATCCCTCGTTTCACCACGGGCACCGTATCCACGTGCCGATTACGACCAACCCGCGCGTGCGTTTCATCATCGACGGGGCGCCGTACCGCTTCGAGGTAGGCCAGGCCTACGAACTGAACAACCAGCTGACCCACAGCGTGGCGAACAAGGGCAGCGAAGATCGCATCACCTTCATCTTCGACTACGTGCCGCCGAACGTCCTGGGCCGCGCCGCCGCCTGATGTAAAGGGGACAGATTTATTTTTCCTCCTCGCATTGCCGGTTCCATGGTGCCGGTAGCTTTGAAAAATAAATCTGTCCCCTTTAACTCCCTCTTTACTGGAACTGCAGCGACACTCCTGCCATCACCGTGCGTTCCGCGCCGGGGCGCAGGCCGTTCGAGTAATCCGAGATGTATTCCTTATCCGTCAGGTTGCGGCCCTGGATCCAGATGCTCGTCATCCCGCTGAAGTCGTAGCCGGCCCGCGCCGACACCGTCGTCCTGGAAGGGACGAGGCCGAGAACGATCGGCTCGCGCATGTCCAGCAGGTCTCCGGGACCGAGCGGCTCCCCGTCCTCGTTTGCGAGCAGCGGTTCTCGCGTGTTCGCGGGGTCGGTGAAAAAGCTGGCCTGGTGGCTGACACTGGCGCTGACCTGCCAACCCTCCGCATGCTCGAGCCCCAACGTCAGGCTTCCGGACTGGCGAGGAATCTCCGGCACACGGTTGCCGTCACTGAGGCCCTCCGTGAAGGTGGCATTTGTGTAGTTGTACGCCAGCATGCCGAACAGGTTCAGCGCGGAGTTGGTATACGCATCGGAATCCACACGCAGTCCCAGGTCGACTCCCATGGCTCGCGAGTCGACAGCGTTGATGAAAATATCCGAGCCGGTGGCGGGATCGATGAAAGGCAACTGGACCAGCGTATTGCTCAGGCGGTTGTAGAACGCGGCAACCTCGAAGGCTATGCCTTCGCCCAGGCGCCCGCGAGCGCCGAACTGCGTGTTCAGGCCGATCTCCGGAATCAGCGGGAAATCGCTGCCGCGTGCTAGCGCCGGCGTGTACCCGCGCTGCACACTCGCGAAGAGGCCAAGGTCCCCGAGTCCGCTATAGAGCACGCTGATGCCCGGAAGCAGGATGGAATCGTCGTATTCCTCCAGCGGCTCCACTGTCGGGAATACGCGCTGCTTCTGCTGCTTGTAGGTTTCGGCGCGCAGGCCCGGGATCACGGTCCAGTCGCCGAAACGGAGCACGTCCTGTAAGAACACCGAGTATGCCTGCGCTTCGTATGGCTCATCGCGAGTCACTACGCCACGATTACTCTCGGTGAGTATCTCGCCGATGTCGCCCTCGCTTCGCCTGTCGAGCAGTTCGTGGTGCTCCGCACGCACGCCCCACTGTAGTACGTGGTCCACCCGTTCACCGGACAAGCCTGCGTACTCGAGACGCGTCTCCGCGCCGTAGGTCCGGTAATGGCGATCGCGGCTCAACATCCGGCCGTTGCCGTCAGGGCCGGGCACGAACGTACCGTCGCCATCCATGAGCACCAGGTCGGGCAGTGAGGCGACGTCGTACTCGCCAGGGTCCACCGTAAAACGGGGACGGTCGAGATCGGTAAAGAAAACCTTGCTTGAGATCGACCAGTCACCGGTGACGTCAAAATTATGCGTCAGGTCGTACTTCTGGTAGTTGACCGCAATCGTGTTGTATTCCTGGCCGAACCTTCCCAGCTTGGTGCGTGGAGCGACGGCAAACTCGGCCGGCGTCAGATTGCTCTCGTCGTAGTGGGAACGTTCGCGATAGTACAAAGCGGAGGCGGACAGGCTCTGTCGTTCGTCGATCTGCCAGCTTAAAGCCGCGTAGAAGTCCTGGAACTCCGTGTCCTCGACATCGAAGGTACCGTCGGCCTCGAGCCTTGTGTAGGACAGGACGGTGCCGAGAGCACCGTCGGTGCGCCGATGCATCAGGTGCTGCTTCGAGAAGCCATGGTTGCCGAACGATAATTCGGCAGACGTCTCCGGCTGCTCCGTGGGGCGTTTGTTGCGAAAATTGATGATGCCGTGGTTATTGAGGGGGCCGTGCAGTATCTGCCCGTTCGCCTTCAGCACATCGATGCGCTCCAGTCGCTCCATCGGCGGCGTGTAGTGTCCGCTCGGATCGAGATAAGTAGAGGCGTTGATCGGTGTGCCATCCTCGAGCAACAGCACTTTGCGTGAACGTCGCGACGGGGCGCCGCGTATGCCGATGCCGGTGCGGCGGCCCAGCGCGTCGTCGTCGAGGGCGCGGACCCCCGGGATGAAGTCGAACGCGTCGTGCAGCGTGTAGGGGCGCAGCTGTTCCAGTTGCGCCTCGGTGAGCAGGCCGGTCGCACCCGGCGCCTGCTCCACCCTGTCCGGCAGTATCTCGCGGACCTCGATGTTCGGTATCGGCCTCTCGCCGTCTGGTCCGCTCACGGCTTCCTGCGCCAACACGGCGCTGCCGGCACCTGGCATGACAACGCCCGCCAGGAGGCAAATGTACAGAGAGTGCTTCAAGGTTTGGTCCCCATTCCAGGATCGGGCGGCATCGGATGGCGCCGCGCGGGCATCAAGCTATCACCCGCGCCGGGGTTATTCGCCGGGATCACGCCGCTCGCGGCCTTATCCCGGACAAATCGGGAAATTTTCCCGTCCTGCGGCGGGGGCGCAGGCAAACGACTTCGCGGGCTATCATGTTGCAGATGAACACCGCCCTCCCGACCGCTCCGGGTCAGCGCTGCCTATGAGCCTGCGCTTTCGCCTGAACATCCTGATTACGGCCACGTTCGTAGCCATGCTGCTGCTCGGCACTGCCGTCGTGATCTACGATGCACGGAGGGCGGTTTCGGCCGAGGTGGAATCCACGGCCGGACTCGCCATGCAGTTGCTCGAGATCGCGGTTGCAGGCGCCGAGCCGCTGCAACAGGAGGAACTGCGCAACCACCTCCTGCAACGCATTGGCGCATTCGACAGCGCCCGCCACTTGCACATGATCCTGCGCGAGGGGGACCGTGAGCTTCCGTTGAGTACCCCGTCCGGCGTAAGCGACGCGCCGGCGCCCGCATGGTTCGTTCGCCTGGTGCAGCCTGAGCCGATGGAGATGAGCCACTCTTTGAGCGCGACGCTTACGCCCTATACCGAAATTATCGTACGCGCCGATCCTGCCGATGAGATGGCGGAAGCATGGAGGTCGTCGCGCGATGTTCTTGGCCTTTTGCTGCTGTTCTCGATCATTGCTAACGGCCTGCTGTGGTTCACCATCGGCCGCTGGCTCAGACCGGTGGAAAACATTGTCCAGGCGCTCGAAGGTATCGAGCACGGCGACTTCAAGGCTCGACTGCCCAAGTTCGCGCTGCCGGAACTCTCGATCATCGCCGCAAAGGTAAACCGCCTTGGCTCTGCGCTCGAGAGCAGCCAGGAAGAAAACCGCTACCTTGCACAGCAGAGCCTCGCAATACAGGAAGCGGAGCGGCAACTGCTGGCGCGGGAGTTGCATGACGAGCTGGGGCAGTCGATCAGCGCCATCAACGCGGTTGCCGCGTCAATGAGTGACCCGGACCGCGTTACAGCGGGACCGGCGGATCCTGCCGCAGGCACTATCGCCGAGATCTCCAGTCACATCTACACGGTGCTTCGGAGAATGCTGCGCCGCCTGCGGCCAGTGGTACTGGATGAGTTCGGCCTGGTCGCCGCTCTCGGGGAACTGGTGGATGGGTGGAACGAGCGACACCCCGATGCTTTTTGCCGGCTGGAAACGCGAGGTCGCCTGGACGAAATCGGCGGCGACGCTCTGAATATTCACCTTTACCGGATCGTGCAGGAGTGCCTGACGAACGTGAGCAAGCATGCGGGAGCCAGCGAGGTCGTCGTTGAACTCGAGCGCAAGGCTTTGGCGGAAGGCGATTACGTCCAGCTGAGTATCCGCGACAACGGCAGCGGTCTCGCGCCGGGAACCCGCCGGGGACTCGGTCTGCTCGGCATGCGGGAACGGGTGGACGCGCTGAAGGGGACCATGGAGGTTACCGGGAGCACGGGAGCGGGAACGAACGTCAATGTATGCATACCTTTGCACGGGGCGGCGGCCGAACCGGGCCGCGCGGCATGAGCGGCGGCACAAAGCGAATCAGGCTGTTGCTCGTCGATGACCACGCGGTGGTTCGCGCGGGCTACCGGCTGCTGCTCCAGAACACTCCGGACATCGAGATAGTCGCCGAGGCCGAAACCGGCGAGCAGGCGTGCCGGATGTACATTGAGCACAACCCGGACATCGTGGTGATGGATCTTTCCCTGCCGGGCATCGGCGGGCTGGAAGCCATTCGACGCATCATGGCTCGAGACCGTGAAGCGAGAATCCTGGTATTCAGCATGCACGAGAACACGATGTTCGTGGAGCAGGCCCTCGCGGCCGGCGCGCGCGGCTACATCACCAAGAGCAGCGCGCCTAAAGTGCTGGTCGACGCAGTGAGGCAGGTGGCCGCAGGCCGCTCGCACCTCGACAGCGACCTGGCGCAGCAACTCGTGTTCCAGAAAGTGCGGGAGCGGCATTCCGCGCTGATGGGCCTGTCCACCCGCGAGTTCGAGATTTTCTGCCTGCTCGCAGAGGGCCTGAGCGCAAATGAGATCGGCAAGCGGTTGTCACTGAGCTACAAAACGATCGCGAACTACACGACCCAGGTGAAGAACAAGCTCGGCTGCAACTCGATGGCGGACCTGGTGCGCATGGCCATACGCCACGGCATCGTCAGCGCCTGAAAGCGTAAAGGCGTAAAGGGGACAGATTTATTTTTCTACATTAGGCGCCGTGGAAGCGTCAGGCGTCGATGAAAAATAAATCTGTCCCCTTTACGGAAAAATAAATCTGTCCCCTTTACGCCTCTTTACGGCAGCTCGATGTAAACGCGTCGGTTCTTCTTTCCTTTTTTCTCGACCTTTGCCACGTTCACGCGGCCGACTTCGCCGGTTGACCTGAGGTGGGTGCCGCCGCAGGGCTGGAGGTCGACGTTGTCGATCTCGAGCAGGCGCACCTGGCCTGCACCCCTGGGCGGCTTTACCGACATCGTGCGCACGAGTTCCGGCTGCGCCTCGAGCTCTGCATCGCTGATCCACCGGCAGCGTACGGCGTGGTTCGCGTCGACGAGCGACTGTATCGCGGCTGACACCGCTTCCTTGTCAATGGTGTCTTCCATGTCGAAGTCGAGCCGGCTGCGGGCCGCCCCAATGTTGCCGCCGGTGACCCCGTAGCGCAGTACCGCGCCAAGCAGGTGCAGTGCCGTGTGCATACGCATGTGCCTGTATCGCCGCTCCCAGTCGATTGCCGCGCGGACGGTGCTGCCGACGGCTGGGCGGGGTGACCCCGGGGTCACAATATGACGGATCGCACCGGCATCAGAGTAACGGGTGTCGATTACGGCGGTGCTGTTGCCGTCCCACGTGATGCTGCCGACGTCACCCGGCTGGCCCCCTCCCTGGGGATAGAAAACAGTGCGGTCGAGGACGATGGAATCTTCATCCACCCCAGCGACGGTGGCATCGCAATGCTTCATGTAAGCGTCGTCGCGAAAGAGCATCTCAGTCATAACCTAACCGGGTGGAGGCTGCAGGGAAACTTCAGGTCTGCGGTGCAATGTAGCGGCTTGCGACAGCAGCGGCAACCACGGCAAGCGACTGAAAATTTGACGAAACTTTGCAGTTAAATGTGAACAAGTGCAGTAAAATTGGACGCTCGCCTGTCAGAATGCTCTGTCTGGCTCACGCCCCGATACGGATTGGCAATTTCTTCCTGCTTTCCGGGCGCCATGTACCCAAAACTCGAGTGAAACAACCAGGTTTTTCATGGATATCCATCAAAGCTCCGGAATTGCTGAATGAAGGGACGTGCATATGCATCGCTTGCCGCTGCAACTGTCTTTGCGCTTGCGCTGTCGGGCTGCTCCGAACCTTCGTCCAATAGTCCGGAGGTTGTCGACCGGACAATAAGGGTAATCGTCGAGCCGTTGCAGTTCAGCACGGCGTTGACCCGGGTAGAGGCGGTCGGGACGTCGCGGGCGGTGCAGTCGGTTGCCGTTCATCCGAGAACATCGGGCGAAGTCGTTGCCGTCAATTTCCAGCCCGGGCAACCTGTTGAAGCCGGCGACGTACTCATCGCCCTAGACCAGCGCGACGAGGAACTCGCCGTGAAGCTCGCGCAGGTGCGCCTGCAGGATGCTGAGCGCCTGTACGAGCGCTACCAGCGCGCGGGCGACACCGGTGCCGTGCTCCCGACGACGCTCGATGCCGCACGTACTGCCGTCGAGGCCGCGCGCATCGAACTCGACCGTGCAAAGGTGGCGCTCGAATATCGCACCATCGAGGCGCCCTTCAGCGGCTACGTCGGCTCAACGGACACCGACCCCGGCGACAGGGTCAATCCTGACACCATGATCACCACGCTGGACGACAGGAGCGCGCTCCTCGTAAGTTTCGAGGTGCCGGAGGTTCTCGTCGGTGATATGACCGTCGGCGACGAGGTGGAAGTCGCGACCTGGCAAAGCCGGGAGCCGACAGCCTACGGCGTGGTCGTCGATATAGGCAGCCGCATCGATCCCGTGACCCGCACGTTCGTCGCGCGTGCCTGGGTGGAGAACGAAGCGGACAAGCTGCGTCCGGGCATGAGCTTCAGGGTGGGGCTCAACCTCGAGGGCACGCCATATCCCGTGATTGCCGAAACCGGCGTGCAATGGGGCGCGGACGGTGCTTACGTGTGGTCGGTCGAGGAACGCCGGGCGCACCGTGTACCGGTAACCATCATCCAGCGCCAGCAAGGGCAGATACTGGTGGATGCGGAACTCGAGGAAGGCGACTTGATCGTGGTCGAGGGCGTGCAGCGGGTCCGTGAAGGAGTCGAGGTGAGTTACCAGCCCGCCAGTCTCGCCGAAACAAGCCACAACACGGGTGGTCCTGGCTCCGCAGCCTACGATTGAGATGGCGGAACGGGAGGACAAACCAGACGCGCTGAACGACTCCGGTGACGATGTCCCCGTCGAGGTAATCAACGACCTGCCGAGCATGAGCATCCGCAGGCCGGTGCTGGTGCTCGTACTCAACCTCCTGATCCTGCT
>DATGQI010000101.1:0-10794 GCA_035304285.1 Woeseiaceae bacterium | reverse complement strand
ACGGCACCAACCCGATGCGCTCCGCAATTTCCCCGGCCGGCAGTCCCTCCGGTCCCTTCTCGACGAGGAGGCGGAAAACAGCCAGCCGGTGCTCGTGGGCGAGGGCGGCAAGCGCCGCGACGATCTCAGTTGTCTTCATGGACTCTACGATAATACGAGAATAGTCGAAATACAAGTGAAAGACAGTCGGGCGCACGCGGCAACGATCCCGCCGTTCGCCTCTTGATCAAGATCAATGTCATTCGTTGCCCTCCACCTAGAATTTGCAAGAGAAAGCCCGCCGCCTGGAGTCATGTTACGGGTTCCCCCTATATCAGAACTGCCCCTGCTACATTACCCGGAGCTGACATTTACCCAGCGGGAGATATCATGACCAGATCGAACCGCAAGCCATTCCGGGCCGCCTTCGCTCTTGCCGGCCAGCAAGGAGCACTGCTTCGTGGTAGCAACAGGCGGCATTGTAAAAAGTACCGGCCCGGAGCTCCGGGGAGTCTTTTACGCATGTTCTCTGTGGTATCCGTTGCGTTCCGGATGATGACGGTCGGGGTCATCGTTGCGCTCGCCGCCTGCGCCGGCAGCACCACGGTCGAAAAGCTTTACCAGGATCCCGCGGCCCGCGAACTGACTTTCAACCGCATCCTCGTGGTCAGCGTAGCAAGCGATGGAGGAGAGCGCCGGCAGATGGAGGAACTGGTGTCCTCGGAACTCGCTGAACGGATTGACTCGGCAATACCGTCATACAAGCGACTGGGGCTTGCATCGGTCATCACGCAGGACGCACTCGATATGGCGGCGGAAGCCGCTGAGGCCGATGCGATCCTGATCACGCATGTGGTCAGCGTAAGCACCTCGGCAGAGGTCCAGGAGGGGCGCGTGGACATCAAGTCCGAATGCCGCGGTGGAAATCCTGCGGACTATTTCCTCTACGATCACGAAGAACTGCGCCAGCCTGATTCCGTCTCGTTCGCGCATGAGGTTGTCGTAGTGAGCAATCTGTACCGTGCTGACACCGGCACCCGTCTCTGGACTATCCAGTCCACTTGCGTTGACAAGGCGGAGCTCGAGTCCGTTATGGCGGACGAGGCCAGGGCGATCGTCCGTCAGCTTCGCCGGGACGGGCTGATAGGCTGACGAGCGATGGCGAATCTCCTAATGCATGGTACGACTGGCCTGGCGTTGGTGGGACTCATGGTTCTGCCAGCGACTGGCGCCGCTGAAACAGGCCGCGCATCGGTCGACGAGCCGATCGATGAGATTGTCGTCGTCGCGCACAAGACGGAACGACGCCTCCGCGACGTTGCGGCCAACGTCACCGTGCTGGACCACGACGACATCGAGCGAAGCCTGGCCATGTCGGTGGGCGATGCGTTCCTTTATTCGCCGGGAATCGAAGCCGAAGGAGCCGGGCAGCGTTTCGGTGACGAAGGCCTGAACATTCGCGGTATCGGCGGCAACCGGGTTGCCCTGCTCATAGACGGCGTACCCTTGAGCGACCAGTTCGACGTCGGCAACTTCTCGAACGCCACCCGGGAGTTTCTCAACGCCGGCCTCATCCAGCGCATCGAGATCCTGCACGGGCCGGCCTCTGCCCTCTATGGCAGTTCCGCGATCGGCGGCGTCGTTGCGGCACAAACGCCGGATCCCGCCGATGTCGCAACCGACGGCCTTGGCTTCGGCCTGCAGACCGCGTGGCGGGGCGCCGATGAAAGCTGGCAGGGCACCGGCATTGCCGCGGCGGCCGGTGCGCATGCGGGAGTATTGCTGGGAGGAAGCTTGCAAGATGGTGGCGCATCCGATTCGGCAGCGCTGCCGACGCAGGTCGATGCGCGCGCATACCGGAACCGCTCTGCCCTGTTGAAGCTGGTCGCCGACGATGACAGCGGACGCAGCTGGCGCGCGGGTATTCTGCATCACGACGCAGAAGTCGACAGTGACTTGAAGTCGATGCTCGGCAGTGATCGCTTCGTCTCGACCACGGCACTCCGTGGCGATGACAAGTACCAGCTTGATCTCCTGAATCTTGCGGTCGACTTCGGTGCGCCCGGTGGCCTGGTCGATGCGGGTATGTTGCGCGCCTCTTTCGGCAGAACGCAGGTGGACCAGCGTAGTTACGACGAGCGGGCACTGGCCGCGCGGCCCGTGGCCATCGATCGCCGGTTCCTGTTCGAACAAGACGTTCGCAGCCTCGAACTCAACCTGCGAAAGGATTTGCAATTGGCCGGCGGACGTCACGGGATCGGCGCAGGCCTGGAACATCGCCGCAAGCGCACCGAAGAGCTGCGCGATGGTTCGGAGAAGGGTCTCTTGGACGGCATCGTGACCAGCACCATTCTCGGCGAGACGTTTCCACTGCGGGATTTCCCGGTCAGCGAGACGACCGAATGGGGCGCGTGGATCGAAGACGCCATGACCTTCGGCGATGTCACAATTATCGCCGCGCTGCGGGTGGATCGCTATGAACTGTCGGTGCGTGAGGATGCGATCTTTGCGCGGGCCAACCCCGCGGTGGAACCCGTGGCATTGACGGAAACCGACCTGTCGCCGAAGCTGGGTGTCGTGTATCGCCTTACCGACGCGACGGATGTCTACGTACAGTACGCGCGTGGCTTCCGCGCTCCACCGTTTGAAGATGCCAACATCGGGCTCGACATACCCCTGTTCAACATCAGGGCGATTCCCAACCCGGACCTCCGGTCCGAGACTTCAGACGGATTGGATGTGGGTTTGCGCTGGAAGGGGCAAGATTCGAGTCTGCACCTCGGCATATTCAGCACCCGCTATAACGACTTCATCGAAACCAAGGTAAGACTGGGGCTCGACCCACTGAGCGGTCGCATTCTGTTCCAGTCGCGAAACCTGAGCCAGGCTCGCATCCACGGCCTGGAAGCCGGCTGGCACTCACGTCTGCCCGGCGCCCTGCGAGCATTCACGATCGACGGCTCGCTCTACAAGGCGCGCGGCGAGAACCGGGATAACGGTGAGCCATTGAACTCAGTGGGGCCGGGGCAAGCTGTACTGGGAGTGAGCTGGGACGGCGGAAAGCGCGCACCAGAGGTACGTCTCAAAGCCACGCTGTCGGAAAGCTGGTCCGAGCGCGACGAGACTGCGGGCGAACTTTTCAAGCCTGCAGGCTATGCTGTCTTCGATCTGTACCTAACAAAACGCCTCGGCGAACGCACGACGCTTCGTGCGGGACTCATGAACCTCACCGACACTACGTGGTGGAACTGGTCCGGTGTACGCGGACTGGCACCTGACGATCCCGTGCTTGCCGCAATCGCACAGCCCGGCCGCAGCCTTACCATCGGCATGAACATGAAATGGCAATGAACCGAAACCTGATCACAAGAGGAAACGACATGAGCGCATCCCCGGCCGGCGAATTCCGTGCACTGGCACTACTCTTCGCAACCGTGTTGCTGCATGCCTGCGCCCCCGACGACGGCGGCGCGCATAGAGTGGCGAACGCGCAAGCCACCAGCGACACCGCCGTTCACCAGGCGGAGGTGTCAGCAGGACAGCTGGATGAAATCATGGCGCGCGGCGAGGAGGTCTACCTCGCGAATTGCGGTACCTGTCACCAACCGTCCGGTGAGGGACTAGGCAACGCGTTTCCGCCGCTCGCAAACTCCGACTACCTGGAGCAGCACGATCGCAAAGATCTGCTGAAGACGGCGCTGTTCGGATTGTCGGGACCGATCATGGTCAACGGCAAAGAGTACAACGGCGTGATGCCGAGCATGGGTTATCTCACCGACCAGCAGCTGGCGGACGCGCTCACCTATGTTTTCAACTCCTGGGGCAATGACCTCGCTGCAGTCAGTCCCGACGAAGTGGCGGCGCTCCGAGTGGAAGAAGGCAGCCTCGCCCGTGCCGGGGAACAGCCGCACGTAGGGACCTCTGAAACGGAAATTCGCTACCGTGGAACACCATCGCCGATCGAAGCAGGGTCGACACGGGAGGTGCAGACCTCCGAGGGGCCGCGGCTTTCCGAAACAGAGTATGCGATGGCGACGCAGATATATTTCGAGCGGTGCGCGGGTTGCCACGGTGTGCTGCGCAAAGGCGCTACCGGAAAGCCGTTGACGCCGGATGTCACGCGACCGAAGGGGCACGAATACCTCGAAGCCCTGATCACCTACGGATCGCCGGCCGGTATGCCTAACTGGGGCAGTTCCGGGGAGCTGACTGAAGAGCAGATCGACGTGATGGCGCGGTTCCTGCAGCAGGAACCGCCGGAGCCGCCGGAATACGGCATGGCGGATATGAGGGGAAGCTGGAAGGTAATGGTTGCGCCGGAAGACCGGCCCGACGCGCCCCGGCACGAGAGGAACATCGAAAACTTCTTTGCCGTAACGCTGAGAGACGCGGGACAGGTAGCGATCATCGATGGCGACACGAAGGAGGTGATCAGCATCCTCCCGACAGGCTATGCCGTCCATATCTCACGGCCGTCCGCATCCGGGCGCTACGTCTACACCATCGGGCGCGACGCCAAGGTCGACATGATCGATCTCTGGATGGATCCACCGGCGATCGTTGCGGAAATCAAGGTGGGCCTGGAAGCCCGGTCGGTCGAGACCTCGAAGTTCAAGGGCTTCGAAGACCAGCTTGCGATCGCCGGAGCGTACTGGCCGCCGCAATTCGTAATTATGCGAGGCGACACTCTCGAGCCGCTCAAGATCGTCTCCACTCGCGGCATGACCGTCGACACGCAGGAATATCACCCGGAACCGCGAGTCGCGGCCATCGTCGCCTCACACGAGCATCCGGAATTCATCGTCAATGTGAAGGAGACCGGCCATATCCTGCTGGTCAACTACCGTGATATCGACAACCTGACTGTGACAGACATCGAAGCGGCCAGGTTCCTGCACGATGGCGGGTGGGACCGGAGCAAGCGCTACTTCATGACCGCAGCCAATCAGTCAGACAAGATCGCGGTCGTCGATTCCAGGGATCGCACGCTGGCGGCGCTGGTCGACGTGGAGAAGATCCCGCACCCCGGACGCGGCGCAAACATAGACGATCCAAACCATGGTCCGGCCTGGATCACCAGCGCCCTCGGCAACGCGAATGTCACGTTCTTGGGAACGGATCCAGCGGGCAACCCGGAGAACGCATGGAAGGTGGTGCGCGTCCTGCAGGGCCAGGGCGGCGGTTCGCTGTTCGTAAAATCGCACCCCAAGTCGAATAACCTGTGGGTCGACTCGCCGCTCAATCCCGACGAAGCCATCAGCCAGAGCGTTGCAGTTTTCGCGATCGACGACCTGGATGCAGGTTACGACGTTTTGCCAATCGCCGAATGGGCCGAGCTGGGTGAAGGTCCGAAGCGTGTGGTACAGCCGGAATACAACCAGGCTGGCGATGAAGTGTGGTTCTCGGTCTGGAGCGGCAAGGAAGAGGAGTCTGCCATCGTCGTTGTCGACGACCGCACGCGGCAGCTGAAGCATGTGATCAAGGGGCCGGACATTGTCACTCCGACGGGCAAGTTCAATATCTTCAACACGGTACATGACGTTTACTGAGCGAGCGGGTACCTCCCTGGCGCGTCTGCTGGCTGCCATAACCTTGATGGCAGCCGGCGGCGTGGCCGGAGCCGCGACGAGCACCGTTGCCGATGCGTTGACAGCCGGCGAGGCGCATGTCGCGCTTCGCTATCGCTTCGAACGCGTGGACCAGGACAATTTTGCCGAGCGAGCGAACGCCTCCACGCTACGACTGCGCCTCAATTACACGACAGGCGCGTGGCGGGAATTGCGCATGTTGGCGGAGTTCGACTACGTCGGCGAGGTGTTGGCGAATGACTTCAACAGCGGAGCGGGCACCAGTCCGGGGCGCATTCAATACCCGGTAGTGGCGGATCCGAAGGGTGCAGATCTCAACCAGCTTTATGCCGACTATTCCGGCCTGTCGGGCTGGCGATGGCGCCTGGGCCGGCAGCGAATTCTTATCGACGATCATCGATTTGTCGGCAATGTCGGCTGGCGCCAGAACGAGCAAACCTATGACGCGCTGAGCGTCACCACCAGCAGGTTGCCGAGAACCGAACTGTTTTACGGATTCGTGACCAACGTAAACCGCGTCTTCGGTGACACGGTGCCCGACGGTGACCACAGCATGGACACACACTTGCTGCACGCAAGAATAAATTTGAGCAAGCGCCTCAGCGTCACCCCGTATGGTTTTTTCATTGACAACCACGATGACCCCACCGCGTCCACATCCACAATCGGCGTCAGGCTTGGGTTAAGCCACTCCCTCGCCGGAGGCACACTGAGCTATCTCGCAGACGCAGCGAGGCAGGTGGATGCGGCGAATGCACCGGTCGACTTCGAAGCAGACTACCTGCGCTTCGACCTGTCATGGACGGGTCCGAGCGGCTTGTCGTTGAGCGTCAGCGCCGAATCGCTCGGCGGCGACGACACGATCTCCGGAGGTGCGTTCCGGACCCCCTTTGCCACGCTGCACGCGTTCCAGGGTTGGGCGGATCAGTTCCTCGTGACGCCGGATGCCGGCGTCAACGATCTGCAGGCGAAGCTCGGCTACGCTCGCGGCCAGTGGCAGTGGCAGGCCGCGTTCCACGACTTCTCCGCCGAGACCGGCGGTGCGGATTACGGGACGGAACTCGATTTTTCCGTGAGCCGGAACTTCGGCGAACGTTATGCAGTGATGCTCAAGACAGCAATCTTCAACGCCGACGAGCCACCATTCGTCGATACCAATAAATACTGGCTGATGCTCACTGCTGATTACTAGGCCGGTCGCGCCTGCGCGTAGGCAGGCGCAGTAAATGGAGGCTGACGGCTGAAGCGATCAGGAACAGGAGCGCCCGCACCGGCCATGGAGGCACCAGCCAAAAGATGCTGCCAAGGATGGTGATCCAGAGGGTCGACAGTGCAATAGCTTTTACCCGGAGCGGAACGCCGAGCCTGGCACGGTAGTCCCGAATATACTGTCCCAGCACCCGCGTACCGAGAAGCCAGTCGTAAAACCGCGGCGAGGCGCGGGCAAAACACGTAGCCGCCAACAACAGGAACGGCGTGGTCGGCAACAACGGCAGTACTATGCCAATGCCACCGAGGCCGACACTGAGCCAACCGGTGCCGAGCAGCAGCCAGCGCAAGAGCGGGCGCAACGGTGCCGGTGCAGCCGCAGCCCGGGCACGAGCGATACCCCCGGCCTCGCACCGGTGGGTCGCGTCGGATGCGAATGCCTCACTCATGATGAGAGCCTTGCACGGTCAGGAAACGGAAAGCTTGCACCGCGCCGAGCCTGGTCACATTGATCCAGGTCAGGTTTGCAGAGGACCTCGGACGCGTCTCAGCACCCAGGAGGACCAGGAAGCGCGCATCATGGCGTTACCTTTCGCTTCGGGATGTTATCGCCGACGGCCGATCCGCTCGCGCGCTCCCTGCAGCGAATCAAGGGCCGCATCCATGCGTGCTTTCGTTTGCGCGGTAATGCCTCCCTTGCGGTACTCCTCGACAAGGAATGTCTCGACGCGTCCTACCAGGGCATCAAGGTCCGGTGTCGTCGCGGAGGAGCTTTGGCCAGTATCCGTATCGTCTTCCACTCTCTTCCCGGCAGCCCCGAAGAGGTTGATCCAGCGCTCGCTCCGGCGCGCCGCATGCAGCAAATCGTAAAACTCCCGCCCCGGCGGCGATCCCTTGCCCGTGCCGATGATGCTGACTATGCCTACGATCAGGGACACCGGCAGGAGGACCAGGTCGCGAAGACCGTCGACCAGCAGCTTGCCCTGGAACACGAGCACGTCCCGTATGAGCGGCCAGCGTTCTGTCCCTGTCTCGAGCTCGGTCGATTCTTGTTCCATTAAAGACTCCCCGCGGCCTGTGACAAATCCGCCCGAGCATCTTAATACGATGCAACTGACATCGCGCTTCCGCGGAGGGATTTTTTGAATGAGAAACATTCACATCTCGCTTGAGCGCTGAGATGGATGCTTCTCCAGGCCGAGGAGAGATGGCTGGATCACCCGGGAGCACTGTTCAGGTGCTCCCGGGAGACGGCTTTACTTTTGCTTTTTCAGCGGCCGCAGATACTTGCTGAACGTCCAGTGTCCGATATGCGCGCCCTGACGGCGACCAACCTCTTCGGCTGTACGGAAGTGAATGCCCTGCCAGATGCGGACTTCCACCATCTCGCGCTCAACATCGGAGAAGCGCCGGTACTTCCGCGGGTTCACCGTGGTGTCCTGGCTGGTCGTCCAGACGGAGAACGACATACGATCCGTGCCGAAGAACTTCTGCAGCACCGTGACGATTGCCGAGGTCAGGCAGTTTGCGCCCGAACTGTAGTCGGGATACGGCGGTGTCTGCACGAGTGGCGTCCACGAGGGGTCGGCGATCGTCAGCGCGTTTCCGTCCAGATTTCCCTCCTGGATCGCGGTGATCGGCCGCCAGTAGTTGTACCGATACTTCGCATCGTAGACGCTGATCTGCGAGTCGGCCGCGGCGAAAGCCGTGAGCGCGAATAGCCTGGCCGTGTCACCCACGTCCTTTAGATGCTCGTTTGCGATCGCACGCAGCGCCTCGTTCCATTGCGCGAAGAAGTTGACTTTCCAGAAGTGCGCTGCCTCGGTCTGCGCGGGTGTGCGGACGGTGCTTGCGGCCGAGCCGCGAACCTTCACCTCGAGGTAGTCCAGTGCGTAGCGAAAGCTCTTCAGGCGCGGCGGCGGCCCGGGCCGGAACTGCTTCGGCTGCTTCATCGCGAAAGGTGCCGTAACGGCCATGAACGTGGCCGCACCCTGGGTCACGCCCGGCGTCGGCCGCCACTGGCCCGGCTCATCGCTGCCCAGGAAAGGATCCGTCGGCAGCGTGATCGTCGGGCGATACAGGGGCAACAGGGCGGCGGCCGCCTCCATTCCGGCCTGCAAGCCCGCGTCGCCTGCGTAAGTCACGGATGGATCGGTTACGTTCCCGAGGCACGCATCGTCGGCGCCGTACAGGCCGACCAGTACCCCGTATGCTGCCGCCGCGGCCGCGGCCGAGGGCGAGCCTTTCCCGCGCAGGGCGCGGTTCTCGTACTCATATGACTTGAATCTTCCCTGGATCGCCTGCACGCCGTCGTGCACGGCGGCCTGCACCAGCGCGATATCGAGCAGGCCAGCTGGCCCGCCACGCTTCGCGGGATGCGGTCCTCCCTGCACGCAGCTCACGGTGATCGCGTTCCAGTCGGTGACCGCATCGGCGTGCGCCGGGGCCCACGCGCCCAGGGACAGGGTCGCGGCCAGACCCGTCAGTAATCGTAGGGTGTTCAATTTCCTTGCTCCTGTATGCAAATTGAGCGGCACACGAAATGCGCGCCGCCGGGAGCCGAACCGTAGGAGCGCAACGTTGGAGCAAACGTGGGAACCGGCGTGGGAATGCGCGGTTTGAAGGTGTTCGGCGAGGCTCAGCTGCTAAAACCAGCTCCTCACTCCCGCAACAAGCTGCCAGTCACTGCGGTCCTCACCGGCGGCACGGGCTAAGTCGGCTGTGCCGCCCAGCTTGCGGTGCCAGCCAATACCAACATAAGGGGCAAATTCCCGGCGGATTTCGTAGCGCAGGCGGATCCCTGTTTCGACGGAACCGAGACCGGAAGCGATCCCGAGTTCCGGCATCTCCTCCGCCGCGAAGGTGGCCTCGAGCCGCGGCTGCAGGAGAACTCGCTGGCTCACCTGCAGGTCGAACTCGGCTTCCACACGAGCCGTCAGCTCGCCTTCGTGCGAGAGAAACGCCGCCGCATCGAGTTCAAAGGCGTACGGCATCAGTCCCTGCAGCCCCAGCACCAGGTGAGCCCGATCCTGCTCAGAGGCAAAATCCTGGCGAACACCGGCCTGGATATCGTAAAACGGCGCTATGGCTCGACTGTACAGCGCCTGCAACTCTGCGCCGTCCGGACCGTCGCCAAAGTCACCCTCGCTCTTGAGCCATAGCCTGTTGATGTCTCCGCCGTACCATCCCTGAACATCCCAAAGGTATGATTCATGGCCATCGCCGAAGCGGCCCTCGAGCCGGTCCGCGAGAACCAGGTAGTGCGTCGCCCCACCCTGCTCCAGCCGCAGTTGCTCGCGAGCCTCTGCCATCTCGCGAGGATCGAACAAGGCATCCGCAGCGTGAGCGGGGCCCGAGAAAGCTGCGGGCGGAGGGGCTGCTTTCCCAGCCGCTTCGGTTTCGTCACGTGGGGAATCCTGGTGGTGAGTCTCGTGGGCTTCGGCATCATGATGCTCCTCGCGGGGCTCAGGACCCATGTCGTGGCCGGCGTGGGGATCTGTTACGAGCGGCGCTGCAGCTTCCGTACCGTGACCCTCATGCTGCGCCAGTACGGGAGCTGATAAAAATATCGAAAGCAGCATGGTGACGGGCCGCCTCATGCCGCAGCTCCGTCGAGCGGACGTACCGTGACGACATTGAACATGCCCGCGTGCATGTGGAAGAGCAGGTGGCAATGAAAAGCCCAGTCACCAGGATTGTCCGCCGTCAGGTCGAAGGTGAGCTTGCTCCCCGGCAGCACGTTCACCGTGTGTTTCATCGGATGGTGACCGGCGTTCCCGTTCAACAGTTCGAAGAAGTGACCGTGCAGGTGAATCGGGTGCTGCATCATCGTGTCATTGACGAGGGTCACCCGCACTCTCTCATCGCGCGCAAAACGGATCGGCTCGACCACTTCGCTGAACTTCCGTCCGTCGAAGGACCACATGAAGCGCTCCATGTTGCCGGTGAGGTGGATTTCCAGCGATCTCGACGGCGGCCGGGGATCGGGATTTGGCTCTAGCGCGACCAGGTCGGTATA
>DATGQI010000100.1:0-19867 GCA_035304285.1 Woeseiaceae bacterium | reverse complement strand
TGGTCAACGTCATCAATCGTCGCGCCTTTGGCTGGCAGCTCGACATGACAATTTCGGCAGGGGCACTCATCGAGGCCGTCCTCCTCGCGGTCGTGGCGGCAACGCTTGCCGGCCTGTATCCCGCATGGCGGGCGGCTCAGGCCAGCCCGGCGCTGGCGATGCGCGAGGAGTGACATGAAGAAGGTTTTGTTAGCAACTGTTAATTCAACATTTATTGCGGTTTCAGCTTTGCTCGGTGGATGCGATATTCCGGACAACGACGCGCGAGAACAGGTCCCGATTGCCTCGTCCCGGCTGTCGGAACTGCTGAGCCCTGAAGACCTCAACGCCTATCCGCTTGTACTCGAGCCGCGTGAATTTTCCTTTCCGGCGGACCACGGTCCGCACCCGGAGTACCGCAACGAATGGTGGTACGTGACCGGCAATCTGGATGCAGCCGGCGGCGAACGCTTCGGTTTCGAGTTGACGATTTTTCGCTTTGCGCTGGTGCCGCCCGATAAAGATCGACAGGCGGAATCGGCATGGGCGACAGACCAGGTTTACATCGGGCATTTCGCCCTTACCAACGTCGAAGCGGAGCGCTTCCACGTTGCGCAACGGTATGCGCGTAACGCATTGGGTCTCGCCGGCGGGCAGGTAGAACCGTTCCGGGTCTGGGTGGAAGACTGGCACTTGCAGGAATCCCGTCGAGACGGCAACCGCTGGGAGCTTTACGCCGTTGATGGCGAGATCGACCTGTCATTGTCGCTGGAGGCGCAGAAGCCGCCGGTACTGAACGGCACGGACGGACTCTCACAGAAATCATCCGAACGTGGCAATGCGAGTTACTACTATTCGTTGCCGCGGCTGAAAGCCGACGGAAAACTCTCCGTTGCGGGCAAGGCGCATCAGGTTTCCGGTCTCGCGTGGGTGGACCGCGAATGGGGCAGCAGTGCGCTTTCTGCCGGGCAGGAGGGCTGGGACTGGTTTGCCCTGCAACTCGACGATGGCAGTGAACTGATGTACTACAACCTGAGGAGAAGCGACGGAAGCAATGACGAGCACAGCGCGGGGACGTTCATTCCGGGTGAGGGCGAGATCGTGTCCCTGTCGCGGGATGACGTAACGGTAGACGTGACGGACTACTGGGACAGCCCGCTGGGCGGACGCTACCCGATGAGATGGACCATCACGGTGCCGCGTCTCGATCTGCTGCTGAAGGTAGAACCGGTGCTCGAGGCGCAGGAGCTCGCGACGAACGTGCGTTACTGGGAAGGTGCCGTCGATGTCACGGCGGAGAGCGCGGGTAAGCCCGTCGCCGGCCGCGGCTACGTCGAACTGACTGGCTACGCGCGCTGAGACGGGTGGCGCGAGCCACCAGGCCACGCCTGGAACACCAGGGCCGCGAGGGCGTACAGGACCAGCGCCAGCACCACTACCGCGCGGAAGCCGAACTCGATCGCGAGCAATGTGGCCATCGATGCGCTTGCGACGGATGCGAAGCCGTTGATTCCCCACGCCCAGGGGATGAACGCTGGTGCCGTTCCTGCAATTCGCGAAAGCCCGATCGGAAACGGCATGCCCATGAAGAAGGCGAGGGGCGCGATCAACACCAGCGACATCGCGACCCTGTATATGTCGCGGACACCGGCGAACCGATCGAATACATACGGCAGCAGCAGCAGGTAGACCAGTGCGATTGCCACGATTGCCGCTACCACCATGGCCAGTGGCGAGCGTCTCCGTGCACCGGAGAGTCGTGCGACGTACCCGGAGCAGGCGCTGCCGAGCCCAGCGAACAGCAGGAAGCCAGCCAGCACTACGGCAATGGAGTAGAGGGGATGACTGAGAAACAGGATGAATTTCTGGATGAATGCCATCTCGACAAACAGGAAGGCCAGTCCCAGCAACAGGAAATAACTCCCCATCCAGCGCCCCGTGCCGCGACGCCACGTGGGCTCGATCACGGAAAGGGGCAAGAGAATCAGGACCGCACCTGCAATCGCCGCCTGCACCAGCGTCCCTGCCAGCACAAGGTAGCCCCACTCGATCAGCCCGGCGCCTCCCTGCTCACGCAGGGACATCATTTCCTCGAAGGCGCTCCACTTGAAGAAGTGAAAAAAGTACGGTCGGTCGTCCGTAGCCGGAGCGACATCAAACTTGTACCTCTCGAGAAACGTGTCACGATCACCGCTGAGCAGGCTCACCGTCCCGTCGTACAGGTAGGGGTCAGGCAGTACGTTGAAACGGTTTGCTTCGCTGCGCGGCATGTCCGGATACCAGGCGACATCGAATGACCGGCTGCCGGCGAAGTTACGGATTCGTGCGGCCTCGGCGGCGGAGATCTCGCCGTTCTTGACCATAAGCGTCGCGGTGTTCCAACTGCGGATGATGGCAAGTCTTCGTCCCGGCTGGTCGACACCGGCGCGCTCCAGCGCTGCCCGTACCGTTGCGACGAGCTTTAAGTTGTCGCGGGGCGGCAGCTTGATCCACCGGGTGATCGCGAGGAAGCCTCCGGGCTCCAGGTGCTGCAAATATTCCTCTATAGCTTCGACGGTATAGAGGTAACTCTCTCCAAGCGCCTGTACTCCCGCGCCTGACGCGGCGAATGAATCCATCAGCGATACCTGGATCAGGTCGAACCTGTCTTCGCTCCTTCGTACGAAACCGCGGGCTTCTGCAATGTGTACCCGGACACGCTGGTCGTCGTACAGGTGTCCCGTGAAGTCACCATAGGTTTGTGCCACCAGCTCGACTGCCTGCGGGTCGAGCTCAACGGCGTCCACGCGCCGAGCGCCGTGGTGCAAGGCGAACAATACGTCCGTGCCGCCACCTGCACCCAGTACCAGCGCCCGCGGATCTTTTAGCAACCGGTAGGGCAGAGCCTGCGTCACGTCGTCCATGTAACCGAGCGAAGATTCACTCCCGGTGTGCCGCGTCATGGTGCTCATGGCGTCGCCATCGGCGAAAATTGCGAGCTGCTCCGGGGGTTCGAAACGGGTGCTGAAACTCAAGCCGGGCGCATGCCGGAACGGGATCGTGGGGCTCTCAACCACCGTCAGGAGGCCGAGCGGGCTGGATCTTTCGTGAAGGACCCGTGCATCCATCACCTCGAGTGCCTGCTTCAGCCCCTTGTACGGTGACATGCGCAATTCCAGCAAGCTCTGCGGAACAGCAACCAGCAGCGTCGCGATCACGAGCACGTAGAGCGCACCAAGACCGTAGCGGACGGGAGGCCGGAGCGTTGGCAGCGCGGCCGCCACCAGGGCCACAGAAGCCAGCAGCCTCAGCACATCCTGCGGCCAGAGCACGAAAAGTGCGAGCACGATACCGAGTGCGCCAATCCCTGCTCCCAGGAGATCGACAAAGTAAATCCGGCTGATCCGTTCCCCGCCGCAGGTAAACGCGAGTCCGATGCACGTCGCGGCAAAGAAGAAGGGTACGAAAAACACAAGGTACATCGCGGCCAGGTGCAGGAATTCGCGCGGATTCCACACGATCTCGAGCGCATTGAACGGCACTCGCTGGCCCAGGATGTACGAGGCGATCATGGTGAGGCCGAAAGCGAGCGCGCTCAGGCTGAATGCGAGCGCGAAGTGGCGAGTGAGCACGTTCCTGGCAAGCGCAATAAACGTTCCGCTGGCGCCATAGCCCAGGAGCGCCAGGCTGATGATCATGTACGCGAAGTGATGCCAGTGCACGATCGACAGCACCCGCATCAGCAAGATCTCGTACGCGATCGCCGCAGTGGAGACCAGCGCTACGGCGGGATAGACCCAGCGCGTGGTCAAGGCCGCGTCGCTGTCAAATGAAAGGGCCGGTTCATGCGATGCGCCGTTATCGCTCACCCGTCAGCGGCACGAATCGCACCGCGGCAATCTGCCTCGTTATGATCTCCTCGTTCTTCGTCTTTTCTATCAGCAGGAGTTGCTGCGTAAGAAAGCGGCCGCCAACCGGTATGACCATGCGCCCGCCCGGCTTCAGCTGTTTAATGAGGGGCGGTGGTACATGGCTCGCGGCGGCGGTAACGACGATGGCGTCGAAGGGCGCATGCTCTTCCCATCCGTAATATCCATCGCCGAGCCTGGTCGATACGTTGCTGTAGCCCAGGCGTTCGAGCCTGTTCTTTGCATCGTTTGCGAGCGGTTCGATGATCTCTATGCTGTAGACGCTCCGGACCAGTTCGGAAAATACAGCGGCCTGGTAGCCGGAACCGGTGCCGACTTCGAGCACGATGTCATCCGCTTGCGGTTCGCTGAGGTCCGTCATCAGCGCGACGATATAGGGTTGAGAGATCGTCTGGCCGTGGCCTATCGGAAGCGGCCGGTTTTCGTAGGCTGATGGCTGCTGACGGTCGGGAACGAACTCGTGGCGTGGCACTTTTCCAAGAGCGCGCATGATGTCGCTGTCGAATCCTGCTCCGGATTCGCGCGCGGCGCGGGCGTAAGTTTGCACTTCTTCAACCATCGCGGCTCGCGCCCGCGCATACGCCGGGTCTTCCTGCTGCGCAGCCAAAGCAGCTGCTGCGAGAAGGAGGACCGCGCCGAGGGCGCGTGCGGTGCGGCAGGTGGTGCGGACGGTGTGCATGACGCCTCCCGGGACATCCGTCGCTCCCCGAAGCCCCCGGCACCTCTACTCAAACAGCATCAGTGAATCATTGCAAGCAGTTCGGTGAAAGCCTGCAGATCGGTGACGGCTACGAACAGCAGCCCGCTGAGCGCGCCGCAGAGATGCGCGTCGTGGTTGATGCGTCCCCGCTTCTGCAGCGAAGCCCAGTAGGAATAGCCGACGTATCCGATGGCGAAGATCACGGCGGGGATTGGTAGCGGAATGGGAAAAATGATCAGCTTTGTAGTCGGGAAGTAAACGATGTAGGCGAACAGCACGGCAGAGATCGCGCCGGACGCCCCGAGTGATGCGTAGTGAACATCGTTCTTGTGCTTGAACCAGGTACAGGTATGGCTCAGTACCAGTCCCAGCAGGTAGACGGAGAGAAAGGCGCCGGTTCCGATGTGGCGTTCCAGCGGGAACGCGAAGAACCAGAACGTGACCATGTTGAATATCAGGTGGCCGAGGTCGGCATGAACAAAGCCGCTGCTGATGAGGGTGGCGTATTGTCTGTTGCGGGCGAACGCGTATGGGCGGAAGAGAGAGCGCTCCACGATTGCGGGCGCACGGTACATGCCGAGCAGGCTGACAGCAATGGTGACAGCGAAGATGACGGAGGCGCCAGGCTGGCTAAGGTCCAACATAGGTATCTGCGAAAAAAGAATATGGAAGGCGAACAGGATGATACCGGAGGCCGGGGTTCCGGGCGGACAATTTCTGGAGCGGCCGTCGCGGTCGCGGGCGTCCTTGGCGGCATATTTACTGTGCTAGACTTTTCACCGGCAAAGGAAAAGGAAGCAACATGAACCGACGTGACCTGCTCAGGTACACCGGCGCCGCCGGGACTGCCATGTGGCTGGATCCGCAACTGCTTTTTGCAGCAGCGGCTGGCGACATGATCAAGCGCACGATCCCCTCGTCGGGAGAAGAGCTGCCGATGATGGGGCTCGGCAGCTCCGCGACGTTCAGCCGCCTGGCTGGAAGCGGGGACATCGACGCGCTGCGCGAGGTCTTGCGAACGCTGACCGAGAATGGTGGCACGGTTTTCGATACGGCTCCGAGTTATGGCGATTCGGAAGAGGTTGCCGGCGAACTCGTCAACGACCTCGGTGTTGAGGAAGGCGTTTTCTGGGCGACCAAGGTAAATGTCGCTCCGCGGGGCGGCGGCTCGGCTGACGCGGAGGCGGCGCGGGCGCAGATCGCGACGTCTTTCAAACGCATCGGTACGCCGACGATCGACCTGATCCAGGTACACAACCTGGCGGACATTCCGACGCAGCTTGGGATCCTGAAGGAACTGAAGGAAGAGGGACGGGTGCGTTACATAGGCACTACGTCGACCAATTCTGATAGCTATGATTATCTCGCCGAGGTAATGCGTAACGAGCCTCTCGATTTCATCGGCGTGGATTACGCGGTCGATAACCGCGAGTCGGCGCAAACCATCCTGCCGCTGGCGCAGGAACGCGGCATCGCAGTACTCGTCTACCTGCCGTTCGGCCGCACGAGGCTGTGGAACCGGGTTGAAGGCAAGGAACTACCGGAGTGGGCGGGAGACTTCGATGCTTCCTCCTGGGCGCAGTTCTTCCTCAAGTTCGTCGCTGCGCATCCCGCGGTTACCGCGATCACGCCGGCAACGAGCAAGCCGCATCACATGCTGGACAACATCGGCGGCGCCGTTGGCCGGCTGCCGGACAAGGCGACCCAGCAGCGGATGATCGAGTACGTCGATACATTGCCGATGGCGTAAGGAATCGCCAAACGCCGGAAAGAACAGCTGTAGGGGCCCGTCTTACGGCGACAAGGCGCTCGAGGACCCGTGAGGTTGTGGCCCGCGAGGCGGACTCCTACAGCCTTCTATTCAGGAACGCAGTTGGTCTCGAGCAGTTCGTATCGTGCCTCGTCGTTCTCGTGGATCAATACGCAGCGATCGCCGGTCGTCACCAGCCGGAAGCGTTCGGGACGGCCGAGGTCCCTTCCGGATAGCGGCCGGTTTTCGATGCTCCGAATCCTGTTCCGCTCCACGATCAGCACGCTCGACTCAGTCAGCGCATCCTCAGCCAGCATGACATCGGCGCCAAACAGCATCTCGCTCACCGCGCGCGCGAGCTCCGCCCGGCTTTCTTCGGTCGGTCCGACAATCCGGGCGGGACGTTCATCATGTACGGCGTTCACGTTACACCCTGCCAGTGTCAGCAAGAAGTACAGGACCAGCAATACGTTTGCTGTGTTCATACCTTAAGGCCGCAGAATGCGGTTTTCCCGCCATGGCGACTTTGGCATGAGACCGTCGGTCGCAGATAACGGTGCCGCCGTCTTGCTCAATCCCGGTGCAGCCACGCCGGAGGGCGCCGGGCAGCTCCCGTTCTCCAGGTAGGCAAGCGCGGATTGGAACCGTTTCTCGAGCGGGTCGCCGAGTGCGTGCTCGAAATCGTCGGCCACGGAACAGCCCGGCACCGGCTCGCCTTCGATCGTTGCCGTGTTGACCGGCGAGAATCCATCGGGATATTCGCCGAAGCCTTTGTCGTTGACGCCGCGAAACTGGATCGTGAAATACGTGGTGCCGCAATTATCCGTGGGATAGAAGCCGTACGGTTTGCCACAGGTAGTCGAGCCGATCTGGATGACTTCGACGTCGACCCCTCGCAGGCTGTTCATGATCGCCTCGCTCGCGGAACAGGTATTGGGGCCTGTAAGAACCACTACCCGTTGAAGGTTAAGCGTCGGAAGCGGCATCCCGGACGGCAGGGACGAGAATCCGGCTGTCGTGTCCAGGAACGGGTAGGGTTGCAGCGGCTGCCCGGTCACCGGATTCGTAGACGGGTGCTTGTCGTTGAACTGGACCTCCTCGAACGTTCTCCCGGCAGTCTGTGCATCGCCTGCAATCATGTAAGCGATCTGGCTCGCGATCGCGAGGTAGCCGCCGCCGTTGTAGCGGATGTCCAGGACGAGTTCGTCGATGCCGGCGGTTGCAAGCTGCTCGACCGCGTTCACGAGTGCCTCTTCCGCCGGTGCGATGTGGTCGTTGAACAAAAGGTAGCCGACCGTGCCGATGGGTGAAGCTATCGTTTTTACGTTCTGCACCGGCATCGAGACAACCTCCTCCGAAGTCATCGTGACCTCGCGGGTGTTCCCTCCGGAGCTCAAGTCTTCGACGACGAACGTATGAGTCTCTCCGACTGTTTCGGGGAACAGGCCGGCATTCAGTATTGCGGGAGGTCCATCGAGAACCTGCGCGCCATCTACGGAAAGTACACGTGCACCACGCGCAAGATTAGCAGTCGCAGCCGGTGAACCCGGCTCGATGTAGCCGACTACCGCTTCTCTTGGCGGAACGGAAGTAACGATGACCCAGGCTGCGCCATAGCCTGCGGATACTCCCGACTGCGAGAGCTTGAACCACTCGTCTGTTGGATAGGTGAAATGAAACTGGTCTTTGTCCGCTCCGGAAGGCGTCGTGGCGAAAGTCCGCAGTTCATCAAAGTAAACGAGAGGATTATTGAAGCCGGCCGGATCCTGGTCGGTTATCTCGCCATACCAGAGGTAGGTTTCATCACTCCAGGACCGGAGGAAGTTGTTCTCGTCCAGGACGCTGCCCTGGACGTCCGGGTAGGCCTGGCCAGTCTCGGGATTGATGCCGCTGCGCGGTGCGCTGCACTGGGCCGCAAAGGAGTTGGAGGGAAGGAAGACATGGGGCGTCCACGTACTGCCGCCGCCGCCACCACCGCCGCCGCCGCCACTTGTTCCTCCACTGCCACCGCCGCAGGCAGCGAGCGCGAGGCAAAGCGTGCCGGCCAGGAAGCTGGCGGCAACGTGCCTGGTCGCGTAGCGTCTGGTCATTGTTTAAGGTCCCCCACCTGCGGCACTTCGCAGATCATACCCTCCGGGAAGGCCGCATTTAACCACGTAATCCCGCTTTCCGTCCGCCAACTGCGTCGCTCGCAACCGGGTCTCGCGCATGTCCCCACATGGCGACAGCGAAAAATAAATCACTCCTGCGTCGAAACCATTAGCGCCCGTTCGACATCATAGTAAGCACGGACATGTAACGGTGGAAAGGCCGAAACGGAGCCTGCTGCCGTGGATCCGGGCTTTGAACAGGAACACGGAGATAGCCATGATCGTATACGCAGCCATATCAGCCATTCTGCTGGCGGGTTTTTTCCTGGGCTATGTGTCGACGCGTCCGGATACGTTTCGCGTGCAGCGTTCGGCCGTCATCGATGCGCCGCCTGCGCAGATTTTTCCCTTCATCGAGGACTTCCGCCAGTTTGCACTGTGGTCGCCTTATGAAAAGCTGGATCCGGCGATGGTGAGGACCTTCAGCGGACCGCAACGAGGCAAAGGTGCCGTGTACGAGTGGCACGGCAAGTCGGCCGCCGGGAAGGGGCGTATGGAAATCGCGCATACCTCGCCGCCTCACATGGTGGTCATCCGCCTCGACTTCGTCAAACCGTTCGAAACGCACAACATCGTGGAATTCACGCTGCAGGAGCAAGGCTCCACAACCAGGGTGACCTGGGCCATGCGAGGCGCCAATCCGTACATCGCGAAAATGATCCAGCTGTTGTTCAGCATGGATCGCATCGTAGGTAAGGATTTCGAGACAGGGCTTTCAAACCTGAAGGCGCTGGTCGAGGGACAGTCTGAAGCGGCCATCCCGCGGTTTGCGTCGACGGGCTGAGACCACCCAATAATGCCTGTGCCGCTTCCCGGCACCGGCAGTCAGCCCGGCATGCTGCCGAAGCGGCCGCTGTTGAAATCTTCCATCGCCTGGTGAATCTGCTCCCGTGTGTTCATGACGAACGGACCGTAACCCACGATTGGTTCTTCGATAGGCTCGCCCGACAGGAACAGCAAGGTAGCGTCGTTATTCGCCTCGATCGAGATGGCCGTGCCCGAACGATCGAGCAACGCAAACTGCGCCTCACGCACCACCTCGGCGCCGTTAACCAGCACCGTACCGTGCAGTACGACAATGGCGGTAGTCCATCCTTCCGGAACCTCGAACGTCGCGGTCGCATCCCGGCGAAGACGCATGTCCCAGACATGCATCGGGCTGAAGGTTCGCGCGGGACCTTTATGGCCGTCATACTCGCCGGCGATGATGCGCATTGAGCCGGCGTCATCCGGAAGACTGACTTCCGGGATGCTGTCACGGCCTATCGCCTGGTATGCCGGTTCTGTCATCTTGTTCCGCGCCGGCAGGTTGACCCATAACTGGACAACTTCGAACGTGCCACCCTTCCGCGTGAAATCCCGGGAGTGGAATTCCTCGTGCAGGAGCCCACCTCCGGCAGTCATCCACTGCACTTCGCCCGGTCCGATCATGCCGCCACCACCGGTCGAGTCGCGGTGTTCGACCTCGCCCTGGTAGACGATCGTTACCGTTTCGAATCCCCGGTGAGGATGCTGGCCGACGCCGCGCGGCCGCTCGGCGGCCGCGAAGTCCCGGGGTCCCGCGTAGTCGAGCAGGAGGAACGGGCTCAGTTCACTACCGTGAGTCTGGTAGGAGAAAAGCGAACGGACGGGAAAACCGTCGCCAACCCAGTGTTGCCCCGGGGCACTTTGCACGCCTGTGACCTGTTTCATCGATTCATCCTCTAAAGCGATACGGGGATGTCTGTGCGGATCGCGGAATTTTCAAGATGAACCTGCAGAAGCTTGCCATGCGGGCGATCGATATACGACATCGATCTCGCCCGCGTGGCGGCCCCTACAGGTGCCAATCGAGGCCGTTCGGGGCCGCCTGCTAACGCTGCCAGAAGAACGGCTCGGTTTTCCGGTCGCCGGTGACGGTTTCGTCGAGCGTTGCCGCGTCATAGAGGCGGCCGTTCAGCATCACCATCGCGACTCGGTCGCTCTGGAAAATGTCGTCGAGGATATCAGCGTCGATTACCACCAGGTCCGCGAGTTTGCCTTCCTCCAGAGTGCCGAGGTCGCGCTCGAACCCGAGAGCTCGTGCCGGCGAGGCGGTGGCGGCGCGAAGCGCCTCGACAGGGGTCATGCCTCCCTGGACGAAACTCCATATTTCCCAGTGACTGGCGAGACCTTCCCGCTGTCCGTGAGCGCCGATGCTGACGAGCACTCCCTCGTCGGCCAGCAACTTGGCCGTAGCCGCGCTTTGTGCATGGTGATACTCGCTCTCGGGAGCCTTCAGTCTTCTCACCGACCGCGGACGCAGGATATGTGGCGGTACGAAGTTCGACAGTATCGGGTGCTTCCACACATCCGTCTCCTGGTACCACCAAGTCTCTGCAGCGAGCCCGCCGTAGGTGACGACGAGGGTAGGCGTGTAAGCGACTTCTGTCTGTCCCCAGAACTGCAGCACGTCGTCGTAGAGCATCGATTGCGGCAGGTTGTGTTCCACGCTGCTGTTGCCGTCCGCCACCATGGACAGGTCCATGTGAAAGAGCGACCCGCCTTCCGGTACTACCAGCATGTTCTCTTCGCGCGCCGCGACGACGACCTGTTGCCGCTGCGAGCGCCGGGGCTGGTTGTAATTCTTTACGCTCATCGCGCCCTGCGCCTTCAGGCGCCGGACGTGCTCGCGCGCATCGTCCAGCGAATTGATATCGGCGAAGTACGTCGACTTCGCGCCATAGACGATGTCACCCGTGGAAAAGATTCGCGGCGCCAGGATCAGGCCTTCACGTTGCATCTCGGCGGCTGCGAATACCTCGGTCGCATCGTTCGACGGGTCGTGCACTGTCGTAACGCCGAACGCCAGCGTCGCGTACGCTGCCCAATTCTGCTGCGGGATGATCCCGACTCCTTGCGGTCCGTGAGCATGCGCATCAATGATCCCGGGGATGATCGTCTTGCCGCTCACATCCACGCGCCTGGCAGAACCGGGTATGTCGATGTCGCTTCGAGCACCAACCGCACGAATGCGGTTCCCGTCCGTCACGATGACGCCGTCCTCGATGACGCCACCGTCAGCGTCGTTCATCGTGATAATCCTGGCGCCGGTCAGTGCCACCAGTCCGGATGGCTTGTCTGCCTGGACGCGACGGGTTAGAGAGACTCCCTCTGCGGGTGCTTCGTAGCCACCGGCGCCGTCAGCGTCGTCCTCATCGGTTTCCTCCACCACGACGAACAGCTCGCCGACACCGGCACTGAATACGCTAGCACCCAGCGACCAGTTCAGGGTCTCACCATCGCCGCTCCAGTGCGGCCAGTTGCCGCCATCGCCGCTCGCTTTGGTCATCGGGACGCTGTTTACGGCGGTGCTGATCTCCAGCGGCTTGCCTCCAGGAGGGAAGGGCAGCGCGTAGACGTGGTAGTTCTCGCGAAACGCCAGGTGGCGATCATCCGGCGCGACCTCGTACGCCGTCACGTACTTTCCACTCGCATGGGTCCTCGCTGCTTCCCCGTTCAGATCAATGCTGACGAGCGCAGTTGCGTCGTCGAGATCGCGAGTGACGTACAGCCGGTCGGCGCCCGCGCCAAAGTGAGGATTGGAGCCGTTGTCGGTAATCCTCCGTGACGGGCCGCCGCGGACAGGAACGGAAAAGACGCCGGTGTCGACCGACCATTCCGGAGCAGTCAGGAATCCGCCCTCAGTCGCTTCGTAGACCACGGTCGCGCCATCCGGAGAAAAGCGGGGATTGAAGTAATGCCCCGGCTTCTGTGTCAGGCGTGTGCTGCGCCCTCCATTCGCCCGCACGTGGTGGATGTGCGCAAGTCCCGCATCGCTCCAGGTGACGTACACGATAGATTTCCCGTCCCGGGACCACGACGGGAAATATTCAAAGTGATCCCTGCCGTCGCGCGTGAGAGGGCGAGGCTCGCCATCGGGAACGGACTTGATGTAGAGCCTGCCGGTGCTTTCGAACACGACTTGCGCGCCGTCAGGTGAAAGCCGGGCGTTGCGCACCATGCGCGTAGTGAAACTGTCGGGCGCCACGTCGATCGCCGGCCGGGGTGGGTCGAAGACAGTACGGGTATCGTCGACTTCGAACGGTATCTCCGTGACCTCGCGGCTTTCGCGATCGATACGGTGGATTTTTCCGCCCGCCCAGAAGACGATGCTTCGCGAATCGGGCGTCCAGTCCATGTTGGGATACACGCCGTGTACGGCCCAGACTTCCTGCATGTCCTGGTCGAGCTCGTCGTAAAGCGGAGTTTCAGTGCCGCTGGTCAGGTCTTTGACGAACAGCGCCGTCTTTCCTTCCAGCCGGCGCACAAACGCGAGGTAGTTACCGTCCGGGGACGGCGCCGGGCGAATAGCGCCACCGGCCCCGGTCACAAAGCTTTCGGTCTTGTCTTTTTCAAGGTCGTGACGGCGTATCTCGAAAATCTGGTCGTTCGAATCCTGTGCATAGATAAACGTGCCGCCGCGCGTGCTGTCGACGCTGAAGTAGATGTAACGTCCATCGGGAGAGAAGACCGGCTCGCCCAGTTCCTTCTGGTGCTGCTCATTCGGCCGCTCCACTACCGCGATGCCTGCGCCGCCATTGCGGTGATACAGCCAGATCTCCCCCGTGCCGAGCGAACGTGTCGTCGTGAAATGCTTGCGCGCAGCGATGTAATTGCCGTCCGGTGACCAGGCCGGGTTATTGAGAAGCCGGAAATCTTCCTTTGTTAGCTGTCGCTTCTCGCTGCCGTCGGTTCGCATGATCCAGATGTTGTCGCCTCCGGCGGCATCGCTCGTATACGCGATTTCCGAACCGTCGGGAGAAAAGCGCGGCTGTATCGACCATGAATGCCCGCTGTCTATCGGCCTGGCATCGCCGCCCTCTATCGGCAGGAGGTAAATGTCGCCGAGCAGGTCGAACGCGATCGTGCGGCCGTCGGGACTTACATCGAGGCTCATCCATGTGCCGCTCGAGGTGCGGATGGGGATCTGCCGGGAATCGCCCGGAGGCGCGTTTACGTCCCAGTCGTTCCTGTCGTCCTTGTCGCGATCCTCTTCCGCGGCAAAAGCGAAAGAACAAAGGAGGGCGATACAGCAGGCAATAATTTGACGGGTATGTGTCATGCAGCGGGCATCCAATCGTGGCGCAGGGACGGTGTTATCGAACCAGCGCAGGCCGTCAGGGTGAGGTCGTCGCCGGCCTGGCGAAGCGTTCACCGAAGAAGTCTCCCTCATTCCAGTGCGGACGCTCATCAGCGTCGGCGATCGCCGACCCGATCCGGACGTTGGCACGTGCGAAGCGCAGGGCCGAGTTCCAGTCCACCGGACGCGAGCTGTCATCGCTCGGCCGGTGGTAGTGCGTCGCCAGGTGCTCCTGGAACGCGACAGCCCCGTCGATCTGCGGATCCATGGAGGTGAAACCGGGAACGAGGAACACGGATGGCAGGCCCTGGCGCACGAAGGAGTACTGGTCGCTGCGAATGAAAAGTACTTCTTCAGGCACCGGATCCGGGGTCAAGGCGAAATCCTCGGCCGCGACAGCGGGCTCGATCAGTTGCTGCAGGGTAGAGTGCTCCGCGCCGAACGCGATGACGTCCGCGAGCGGGTACAACAGCAGCGGCATGTCGAGGTTTACGTTTGCAACCAGCGAATCCGAAGCAACGGTGGGGTAATGGGCGAAGTAGTCGGAGCCTATGAGCCCCCTTTCCTCGCCGGTCAGGGCGATGAACAGGATTGAACGGCGAGGCGGCTCCGGCATGGCTGCGAAGGCGCGCGCTGCTTCGATGAGCAGGGACACGCCCATGGCATTGTCATAGTAGCCGTTGTAGATTTCATCGCCGTCAACAGGCGCGCCGATGCCGAGGTGATCGAGATGAGCGGAAAAAACGACGTATTCATCCTGCAACGTGGGGTCGCTTCCCGGAACGATGCCGATGACGTTCGGGCTCTCGACCTGCTCATGGCGCGTCTTCTGGCTTAGCGTTACCTCTGTCCCGAGTGGGGTGGAGAACGGCCGGCCGGCCTCGGCTGCATCGAGTGCTTCCTCGAAAGTTATTGGTGCACCCTCGAACAGTTCGGCCGCGGTCGGCACGCTGAAGGCTGCCTCGCCCTCGATCTCCGGGTGGTAGTCCGCGACCTGGCCGGAAAGATTGATCCACGACATACCCTGCAGGATTCCCGCATTCAGGGTCAGCCGCTCCCAGGGTACTCGCTTCTGGTCCACGCGGGAGCGCAGCCCGATGCGGCCGACGGCGCCGCGTTTCACCATCTCTTCTGCCTTGGTCCGCCCCGATGAGTAGAAGGCCCGCTCATTATGCGGAAAATTCTGGGGCGCCCCGCCGAAGACAGCGACGATCTTGCCGCGCACGTCGATATCTTCATAATCCGAGTACCCCATTTCCGGCGCATGCACACCGTATCCGGCGAAGACGACTTCGGCGGTAACGCTCGTCTCGGGACGCATCTCGTCGCCGCCCATCACGAAGTCCTCTTTCCACTGGAGCTCCGAGTCTCCACTGTCCCTGTGCAGCGTGACTGCCGCGCTCTCTATGTCCAGCCGCCGACCCAGCATCGGCACGTTCTGGTACCAACCTTCGTCGCCGCCCGCGGTCAGGCCAAGCGCCTCGAACTGCTGCGCCACGTACGCTGCGGCCTCGTCGTAGCCCCGAGTGCCCGTCATGCGTCCGGCTCGTGCATCGTCCGCCAGGAAGTTCAAGTGCTCTTGCAGGTTTTCGCGGGTAATGACGGCCAGGCTTGAGCTGAAGTGGTCTTCGGTCCCGATGGCTGCCTGCGACGCGGGAGGCGGATCTTCAGCGGGAGGCGAACAGGCTGCTATGGAAACGATGGCAACGGCAGCAAAAGTATTGGCAGCGTGACGAAAAGCGGATCGAGGCATTTATGTTTTCCTGTGGGTCACCGGGCTCGGGTAGCGGGGATGATAGCATCCGCCGGATAACCGGCTCCCGGTGCCCCGGCAGGACTCGCAGTTATCTTTGAGTGTGCGCGATGCTACCCTAGGGGCAACGGCGGGCTGTCCAGCCATGCCGCTGCGGTTCTTGGCCGCAGGGCGCCCCTTTCGGGCTTCCCCTACATTCCACCTTACCTGTGACCAGTCGCATTTCGCGGAGACCCGTGATGACCGAGAACACCAAGGCTACTTTGAGAGACCAGGTCAGCCAGCTTGTCAGCCATATAGAAGTGGAGAGCCCCGAACTGCTCGGCGTGGTGCAGAGCTTCCGGCGCCTCGACAGGGTTGCCTACAAGCTGGGGCTGCTGGACCCGACGAGATCGTACGCCACCCAGATTCCGTGGTGGCCATTGATTTCCGTGCTCGGCACCTATTCATCCGGGAAGTCCACGTTCATCAACAACCTCCTCGGTCAGCCGTTGCAGAAGACCGGAAACCAGGCCGTCGACGACAAGTTCACCGTGATTTGTTACGGACGCGAGGAGACACCGCGCGTACTGCCGGGGCTGGCGCTCGATAGCGATCCGCGATTCCCGTTCTACAAGATAAGCCGGGAAATCGAGAAGGTAATGCAAGGCGAAGGAGCGCGGCTCGACTCCTACCTGCAACTGAAAACGTGCAACAGCGAGCGGCTACGGGGAAAGATCGTTATCGACTCGCCGGGGTTCGACGCTGATGAGCAGCGCACATCGACGTTGCGGATAACCGACCACATCATCGACCTGTCGGACCTCGTGCTGGTGTTCTTCGATGCGCGGCACCCGGAGCCGGGCGCCATGCGCGACACGCTCGAGTACCTCGTATCGAGAACATTGCAAAGGCCGGACTTCAACAAGTTCATGCACATTCTCAACCAGATCGACAACGCCGCGCGCGAAGACAATCCCGAGGAGGTATTTGCGGCATGGCAGCGTGCACTCTCGCAGCAGGGACTGACGGCAGGACGGTTCTACCGCATCTATGATCCTTTCGCCTCTGTCCCTATCGAGGACGAGCACCTGAAGCAGCGCTTCGAATCCAAGCGTGATGAGGACATGGCGGAAATCGCGCGGCGGATTGAAGAGCTGGAAGTGGAGCGGTCATACCGCGCGGTGGGCAGGCTCGAGCAGTTGGCAAAACGCATACGTGATGTGGTCGTGCCGCGACTGACAGCCGCACGACGTGCCTGGAGACGGCGCGTGTTGCTGTACGACGCGCTCGCGTTTGGGGCGATCCTCGTTGCATTCCTGGTCTTGAGCAACATGCTCGACTGGTGGCAAGGATTACGTTTCCAGCCGCCGTGGCTGGATACCATCGAGCGTTCTCCAGTTCTTTTGTGGGGCGGAAGTATAGTGCTCCTGCTCGCGGCCTGGCAGTTGCATCGCGTGCTGCGCAGGGTTGCAGGACGCCGCATAGCCAGGCAATTGCGCCACGATGAGACCCTCGGTGCCCAGGCGGAGTCGGTCGCCGATGCTTTCGACCGGAACGTCCGCTCGTTGTGGCCGTTCGTGTTTTCGAATCCACGCGGCTGGGGCATGTGGGCGCGCCGCAGGTTGGACGCCATACTCAACGACGCCTACGCGGCGGTCCAGCAGCTCAACGACCGCTACACCGATCCATCGGGCACGCGGATAGCGGGAGGGGCAGAGGCAGATGCAGATGAAGAACCGGAATTCGTCCCGCACCCGCAGCCGTCCGCCGCCGGGACCGGCGTGGAAGGTCACGTGCGGTAACAGCCTGCGCGCGGCGATGGAACAAAGCGCTGTAGGAGCCCGTCTCACGGGCGACAATCGATAGCGAGAAGCCAGCCGGACTGTCGCCCGTGAGACGGGCTCCTACAGTCTTCTATCCAGGCCTCTTCGGCCCGTTCAGAAGCGCATCTCTCGTCAGATCGACGATCAGTTCGCCTTCGGCTTCGGTCATGCGGAAGTGCGGCGTAAAGCGCAACGAGTTCGTACCGCCATGTATCACGCCGAGGCCATTTCGGCGCAGGTACTCCTCCGTGCTGTTCGCGCCATAGCACTTGTATCGCGCGTCGAGTTCGCAACTCAGCAGCAGCCCGGTTCCCTGGACCTTCGTTATCGCGCCATCCAGGCTGCGAGCCGCTTCCTCGAGCCGCTCGACCAGGCGCGCCCCCGCGCTCTGAATGTTTTCGCGGACCTGGGGAGTGATGCCTTGCAACACCGACACGGCCACATCGAGGGCACGCGGATTGCTGGTCATGGTATTGCCGTAAACGCCGTGCTGGTACAGCGTGGTGGCGCGACCGGAGAGGCCGAGCACCGATAGCGGATACTGGCCGGCGTTGAGTGCCTTCGACCACGCCTCCATGTCCGGAGGTGGCAGCTCGCGGAAGCCGGGATAGTCGACGATCGAAAGGACTCCGTGAGCACGCAGCCCCGCCTGGATCGAGTCGACCAGGAACAGGCAACCGTGCTCTTCGGTCAGCTCACGAGCGCGGCGATAAAACTCGGGTGTCACGCTTTGGCCCGGATTGCCTTCTCCCATGACCGGCTCCATGAAGAACGCTTCGATGAAGATGCGATTCCCTCGGGCCTTGGCGAAAACCTCTTCGAGCTGTGCGATGTTGTTCGGCTCGACCGTCAGCAGGTATTCGGTGGAGCGGTACGACGCCAGGTACTTGCGGTAGTTCTTTTGCGTAGAGTGCGAATGGCGCGCGGGACGGTCGGTGCGCCCGTGGAAGCTTCCCTCCAGCGTCAAACCGCGTACGACGCAGCCCTCGTAGCGGGCACCGGGGTCCGTCATCTGCTTGGTGGCGATGTCCGCGATGCGCGCCGCCACCGAGACGGCCTCGGAGCCGCTATTCAGGCACAGGAAGCGCGTGAAAGGTGAGCCGCCGCGAGTTGCCCCGATTTCGCCGCGGAGGGCGTCGATGAATCTCATCTGGCTGACGGCCGGTGTCATGATGTTGGCCATCACGTGCGGTTTGTTCATCGCGTCGAGCACTGCCTGCGGCGCATGTCCCATGCCGAGCATGCCGTAGCCGCCGCAGTCGTAGATGACCGCACCTTTCAGGGTGACGATCCAGGGACCCTGGGCAGCGATGGCGACGTATGGATTGACCGCGTCCGCGGCGTAAAAATTGACGTAGCCGTCCTGAACGCGCCGCGCCTGTTCCGCCTCGTCCAGGCCCACGAGGTCCGGGAACTCCGCCGCGATCCGGCGGAATTCAGCCTCGGCACGGTCGATCGCGACCACCAGGGCCGGGTCGACTGCCAGGAATTCCAGGATGACATCATCGGACAACCCTGTCGTCTCGACGCTTCCGCCGCCGGCGGCGCGAAGGTCGTGCAAACGGGAAAGGTGCTGGCCGGTATCGACAATATTGGCTGGGCGGTTCATGTTCGGTTCCTCGCGTGAGCCGGACATTGTATAGATTTGTGCGGCTTGTTTCGCAGCCTGCCGCACCATATGGGGCCGGTGCAGCCGGCAGCTCATGGCTGCCGGTGCATCCCGATTGCTCCGGCGCGCTTCGCTTTCGGCCGTTTGCCCGTACAATCCCGGCCCATGCTCAAGCTCACACAACTCGCATTGAGGCGCGGTCCAAAGCTCCTGCTGGAAGACGTCAACCTGCAGATCCACCCGGGTCAGAAGGTCGGCATCACCGGCGCGAACGGCAGTGGCAAGTCCAGCCTGTTTTCACTGATCCTGGGTGAGATCGGTGCCGACGCAGGTGACCTTCGGTTTCCGCGTGACTGGGTGGTCGCTCATGTCGCCCAGGAAACTCCTTCCGACCCTCGCCCGGCAATTGAATACGTGCTGGACGGCGATGCCGAGCTGCGGCGGGCCGAGCAACAGATTGCCATGGCCGAGGCTCGCGGTGATGGCGAAACGCTGGCGCACCTTCACGGCGACTTCGAACTCATCGACGGGTACACGGCCCGGAGTCGGGCGGCGCAGTTGCTACACGGTCTCGGCTTCACGACGGCCGACGAGGTGCGCCCGGTGACGGAATTTTCAGGCGGCTGGCGGATGCGATTGAACCTGGCTCGCGCCCTGATGTGCCGGTCGTCTTTGCTGCTTCTCGACGAACCCACCAATCATCTCGATCTCGATACGGTGATCTGGCTGGAAAACTGGCTGCGCGCGTACCAGGGCACGCTGCTCCTGATTTCGCACGATCGCGATTTCCTTGATGCCGTCGCGGAGCACATCATTCATTTCGACAACCGGCGCGCAACGCTCTACACAGGCAACTACTCCGCCTTCGAGCGCTTGCGCGCAGAACGCCTGGCTCTCCAGCAGTCGCAGTACCGCAAGCAGCAGCGGGAGATAGCGCACATGCGATCCTTTGTCGACCGCTTTCGCGCCAAGGCATCCAAAGCACGACAGGCGCAGAGCCGCATCAAGGCCCTGGAGCGCATGGAAATGATTGCGCCGGCGCACGTCGATTCACCATTTCACTTTTCCCTGCGCCCGCCTGAGAAACTGCCGAATCCATTGTTGCGCATCGA
>DATGQI010000099.1:0-10442 GCA_035304285.1 Woeseiaceae bacterium | reverse complement strand
AACGGCAAGAGCGAGGACATCGTCCTCGGCTACGCAACAGCGGATGAATACCTCGAGAATCCCCAGTACTTCGGCGCGACCGTCGGACGGTACGCGAATCGCATCGCACGCGGAAAGTTCACGCTCGACGGGAAGCAGTACACGCTGCCGGCGAACCAAGGACCTAACCATCTTCATGGGGGCCCGCAGGGACTGGACAAGATGCTGTGGACGGTTGAATCCGTGAGCAGCGGCTCCCCGGCCTCGGTTACCCTCAGCCATTCCAGTCCCGATGGCGAAGCAGGCTATCCGGGCACGCTCGATGTCACAGCCACATATACACTCAACGACAAGAACGAGCTTTCGGTCGAGTATCGCGCCTCCACCGACAAACCGACCATCGTCAACATAACGAACCACGCGTACTTCAACCTCGCTGGCGAGGCAGGGCGCTTCGACGTCATGGATCACAGGCTGACCTTGCTTGCGGATCGCTACACACCCGTCGATGAGACGCTTATTCCTACCGGCGAGTTGCGGGAGGTCGCCGGCACCGCGTTCGATTTCCGCGACGGTGAGCCAATCGGGCTTCGCATCCGCGATGGCGGCGACGAGCAGATCTGCTTCGGGCGCGGATACGACCACAACTTCGTCGTCAACGGTGCTGCCGGAACATTGCGACCTGCAGCGCGCGTTGAAGACCCGCAATCGGGACGGATCATGGAGGTCATGGTGACCGCGCCTGGCGTGCAGTTCTATTCCGGCAACTTTCTCGATGGCACGACCGTCGGGAAGAATGGCCGCGTCTATCGCCAGGGGGATGCGTTCTGCCTGGAGCCCCAGGTATTTCCCGATTCACCGAACAAGCCCAGGTTTCCCTCCGCGCGTCTCAATCCCGGCGATACTTACGTGAACAGGATGGTGTTTCGCTTCTCGACCGACGGTCGGTGAAGCATGCTGCCGGGATGTTCTTGCTGACTGAAGTTTGCCTATGAATGCACCGAAATCTCCGCCGGCCGCACCACGCCTTCGCTCCCGCGCGTGGTTCGACGATGCATCCAACGTGGACATGACAGCGTTGTACCTCGAACGCTATATGAACTTCGGGCTGTCACTGGAAGAACTGCAGTCGGGCAAGCCGATCATAGGGATTGCCCAGACCGGCAGCGACCTGTCGCCATGCAACCGGCATCACCTCGTTCTTGCAGAACGGGTGCGGGAGGGAATTCGTGAAGCGGGCGGTATCGTGCTCGAGTTTCCGGTTCATCCGATACAGGAAACCGGCAAACGTCCCACTGCAGGTCTCGACCGCAACCTCGCATACCTCGGTCTCGTTGAAGTGCTGTTCGGTTATCCACTGGACGGCGTCGTACTGACGATCGGGTGCGACAAGACCACTCCCGCGTGCCTCATGGCTGCCGCAACCGTGAACATTCCCGCGATTGCGCTGTCGGTGGGCCCGATGCTGAACGGCTGGTTCAAGGGCGAACGGACCGGCTCCGGGACCATCGTCTGGAAAGCACGGGAACTGCTGGCGGCGGGTGAAATCGATTATCCGGGCTTCGTGAAGCTGGTCGGCTCGTCCGCGCCTTCCACCGGTTACTGCAATACGATGGGTACTGCTACGACGATGAACAGCCTGACAGAAGCGCTCGGTATGTCGCTGCCGGGTTCAGCAGCGATCCCGGCACCGTACCGCGACCGCCAGGAGTGCGCCTATCTCACGGGTAAACAGATCGTGGAGATGGTCGCCGCGGATCGAAAGCCATCGGACATCATGACCAGAGATGCGTTCGTCAACGCCATCCGGGTCAACTCTGCGATCGGCGGCTCGACGAACGCGCCGATTCACCTCATCGCGGTCGCACGGCACATCGGCGTCGAACTGACCATCGACGATTGGCAGGAACTGGGGCTAGACGTGCCGTTACTGGTAAACCTGCAGCCGGCAGGCGAGTACCTGGGCGAAGACTATTACCATGCCGGTGGCGTGCCGGCCGTGGTTGCGCAGCTGATGCAGAACGGGTTAATAGCGGAGGCGGCCCTGACGGCGAACGGGCGCTCCATCGGCGAGAATTGCCGCGGCGCGGTCATCGAAGATGAAGACGTTATCCGGCCGTTCGACAGGCCACTGAAGGACAACGCCGGGTTCACGGTACTGCGCGGCAACCTGTTCGATTCCGCGATCATGAAAACCAGCGTCATATCCGAACAGTTCCGGGCGCAGTACCTCTCGAACCCGGACGACCCGGAAGCGTTCGAGGGAACGGCGCTGGTGTTCGAGGGTCCGGAGGACTATCACTCGCGCATTGACGATCCCTCCATTGCGATCGATGAACAGACCATTCTGTTCATGCGTGGCACCGGACCGATCGGTTATCCGGGCGCCGCGGAGGTGGTGAACATGCGTCCGCCAGCGAGCCTGATCGTGGCGGGGATCCACAATCTTCCCTGCGTCGGCGATGGTCGCCAGTCCGGCACCTCCGGTTCGCCTTCCATCCTGAACGCATCGCCGGAAGCGGCCCTCGGGGGCGGACTCGCATTGCTGAAAACCGGCGACCGGGTCCGCATCGACCTGCGGCGCGGTGAGGCCAACATGCTGGTCAGCGACGAAGAACTGGAGGCGCGAAGGCGGGCGCTCGAGGAAGCCGGCGGGTTTCCCTATCCCGAAAGCCAGACGCCTTGGCAGGAGATCCAGCGCGCCACCATCGGGCAGGCCGACACCGGCGCAGTTCTCGAGGGTGCGCCGAAGTACCAGAAAATCGCGCAACGAATCGGTGTACCTCGACACAGCCATTAGGGTGTAGGAGGTTGCTGGTGACAGGAGACTATAAGGTAGCTTGCGACATCCGCTGCCAGCTGGGCGAAGGTCCACTGTGGTCGCAGCGCGAGAACGCGGTCTACTGGGTCGACATTCTTGCGCCCGCCCTGCACCGGATCTCCCTGGACGACCACAATATACGCAGCTGGCCGATGCCGGAGAAAACCGGCTGGGTCGTGGAGCGCCGGGCCCAACCCGGCTTCATCGGGGGATTGCAGAGCGGCTTCACCGAGCTCACGCTCGAGCCTTTCGAGTGCCGGCACATAGCGGACCCGGAGCCGCAATATCCGGGCAACCGCATGAATGATGCGAAAGCGGACCACCTCGGTCGAATCTGGGCGGGCACGATGGATTCCGAAGTACGGGAGCCTTTAGGCTCGCTATACCGCCTCGATCGGGATTTCCGGGTTACCCGGCACGACAGCGGCTACATGGTGACGAACGGTCCCGCCTTCAGCCCTGCCCGCGACTGGTTCTACCACTCCGATACGGGACGCGGCATCGTGTATCGATTTGAACTGACGCCGGAAGGCCAAGTAAGAAACCGCAAGCCCTTCATCCAATTTCCCCGCGACTGGGGAAACCCCGACGGAATGACGACGGACGCCGAGGGCGGGCTATGGATCGCACACTGGGGCGGGGGAAGAGTCAGCCGGTTTACGCCGGAGGGAACGCTCGATCGCGACGTGCGGTTGCCGGCGTCGCAGATCACGAGCTGCACCTTCGCAGGTGACAACCTCGATCGCATGTTCGTGACGTCTGCGGCAGACAAGCGGGAGGACGAGCCGCTCGCGGGCGTACTCTTCGAGATCGATCCGGGTGCGCGGGGGCTGCTCACAAATCTTTTCGACGGATAGGTAAAAGAGCTGTAGGAACCTGTCCTACGGGCAAGCAAACGCCCGAGTTTTTACGACTGAGGTCGCCCGTGGGACCGGCTCCTAGAGCGCGCGTTCCGAGCTCTGCTACTCACTCTTTCTACCGCGACCACCATTACAGCCTACGTAGTATCTCAACGTTTCATTCAACGAAAGGTTCCGTGACTGTTCGTCGGCCGCACATGAACGCATCGGCTACCAGTCGCAAGGGGGCAACGTCGACGTCGATGGCCCGGTTTCGCACCAGTTCCTCGAAATGGGCATAAAGGTTCGGGTACTCGTTGTCGGGATTTTCGACCGGCTCTCCGTCACCGATCTTGATGATCGATCCGCCTTTTGACACCAGCAGGCGGCCGGCATCGGTATGGATGTCGATGTCCCAGCTCGGTGGGCCCGCCTGCAGGAAGTCGAGTTCCATGCGGACTTCAGTTCCGAACTCGTTCCGCAGGTGCACGCGACCTGCGACCGGCGTCTCGCAATTTGAGGGGAAGGTAAGTTTCGCATCGGTCAGAACCAGCGTTCCGGGGAGGATTTCCGTGAGAATGGAAAGCGCGTTGATAGCAGGGTCGAATACCCCGAGGCCGCCTGCCTTCCAGATCCACGCCCGGCCCGGATGCCAGAACCTCACGTCTTCCTTCCATGTCACCATGACATCCGAAATCTTTCGCGTCTCCAGCCAGCGGCGCGCCGGCTCGACGGCTGCAGCTTCACGCGAATGCCAGGCAGCAAAGAGACCGACGTTCTTTTTTTCCGCCAGCTCGACCAACGCCGACACCTCGTTCAGCGTTGCGCCAGGCGGCTTCTCGAGCAGCACATGCAGGCCGTGTTCCAACGCGTATCGCGCCAGCTGATACCGGATCTGCGGCGGCGTGCAGAGCGCCACTGCGTCCAGGTGAGCCAGCTCTTCGACCAGCGCTTCGAGACTCTTGAAGTTTGGCACGCCTTCCAGGCGCTGGTGCGGGCTGGCCGCGGCCACCAGTTCGAAAGCGTCGTTGCGCGCCAGCGCCGGCACATGCTGGTCGCTCGCGATCTTGCCCATGCCGATCATCGCGATGCGGATTCTGCTCATGTGATTGACGGCCTGGTTTTAAAGGGGCCGCACTGCGACAGGCAGTGCGGGAACAACCGCAAGGGGATTACGTAACGGAAGGTGGAATGGAGGCGCCTCGATCTCGAAGACGTCACCTGGCCGGGTGCGAACGCTGTCGGCAAACGAAAGCGTCGCGGTGCCAAAAAAATGCACGTGTACGTCTCCGGGGCGGCGGAACAGGCCGTACTTGAAATGGTGACGCTCCAGGTTGGCGATCGAATGCGACATGTTCGCTTCGCCGGTAAGGAACGATTTCTCCCAGATGGTTTTGCCCTCGCGCACGATTCGGCTGGTTCCCCGCACGTCCCCAGGGATGGAATCCAGGAGCTCGGGTCCGAGTGCCGCCGGACGAAGTTTCGAATGCGCGAGCCACAGGTAGTTTCCACGTTCCGTTACGTGGTCCGAAAACTCGTTGGCGAGGCAAAAGCCGAGGCGCCGCGGATTTCCAGAGTCGTCGATCACGTATATTCCCGCGATTTCCGGCTCCTCGCTGCCATCGAGCGCGAATTCAGGCGAGAGCAGGGGCTCGCCGCTACCGACCAGCGTCGAGCCATTCCCCTTGTAGAACCACTCCGGCTGCGCCCCCACTGTTCCCTCGGCAGGCTTGCCGCCTTTCACTCCCAGCATGAACATGCGCATGGAATCGGTGACGGCTTTGCCGGCAGCTTCCCGGTGCATCCTGTCACGTCCCTCGGCAGAGCCGAGATGCGTGAGACCCGTGCCGGTGAGCCACAGGTGGGCGCTGTCGGGATGATCTATCGGCGGCAGTACGCGGCCTTCCTGCGCAAGCTGTGCGAGATCCACTGTCGTGCCGGACAGCCGCGAAGCTACTGTTTCGCGCAGCGACGAACCGCTTTCGAGCGCTATCCGCGCGACTTCGTAGGTGCTGGTTGCTCCGGTGATGAGCTGCGCGATGTCGCCATGGGCTTCACCGAGCGACGCTGCCAGCTGCCGCGCGCCGCCGGAAGTTCGTATCTGCACCAGGCGCAGGCTCACTCCTGTCCGGCGCGATACGCGCCGCCGAAGCGATGTGGCCACGCCGGCGCATCCGCGCGCAACTCCGGCGGCAGCAAGTCATCCGGAAAGTCCTGGTAGCATACAGGGCGAAGGAAACGCTCTATGGAAAGCGTGCCGACCGAGGTGCTCCGGCCGTCGGAGGTGGCCGGGTACGGGCCCCCATGCACCATCGCGTGCGACACTTCCACCCCGGTCGGCCATCCGTTCACGATAAGGCGCCCTGCCTTCCGCTCGAGCACCGGCATGAGGCGTGCCGCAAGCTCGTGATCCTCATCGACGAGGTGCAGCGTCGCGGTAAGCTGGCCTTCGACATTTTCCAGCGCCTCGAGCAGCTGTTCCTCGCCGGTGCAGCGAACGATGACCGAGGATGCGCCAAACACCTCTTCCATCACTTCCGGGTGCTGCAACAAATCCCCGCTCGTAACGGCAAACAAGACTCCACGCCCGCAGTGCTTCCCCTGCGCCTCAGGACCGCGCGCCAGCACTTCCACCTTCGGGTGCTCGAGCAGCCGCTTGACACCCTGCTCGTACGCGTCATGTATCCCCGCGGTAAGCATTACGGCGGGCGCTGCTCCTCCCAGAGCCGAACGCGCCGCTGCGATAAAGCGATCGAGGCCAGGCGAATCGAGCGCGAACAGGAGGCCAGGATTGGTGCAGAACTGACCGACTCCCATCGTCAGGGAGCCGACGAACGCGGCGCCGAGCGCATCGGCCTTCTCTGCCAGTGCCCCAGGAAGCAGCAACACCGGGTTGATACTGCTCATTTCGGCGAACACCGGGATCGGTTCGGGGCGTTCGCTCGCGATCTTCAAGAGAGCAAGCCCGCCGCGGCGCGAGCCGGTGAAACCGACGGCTTTTACGTGCGGGTGCGCTACCAGCGCGCCACCCAGTGCATGCGAATTGCCGTTCAGCAGCGAGAATACCCCGTCGGGCAGGTCGCACCGGCGCACAGCCTCGATGACAGCTTGCGCCACGAGATCGCTCGTGCCGGGATGCGCCGAATGGCCCTTCACGATAACCGGGCAGCCGGCCGCGAGAGCCGCCGCCGTGTCACCGCCCGCGACGGAGAATGCTAAAGGAAAATTACTGGCCCCGAACACCGCCACGGGACCTAACGGGACCTTGCGCATTCTAAGACCCGGTCTCGGCAACGGCTTCCTGTCCGGCAACGCCGGATCTATCCGGATGCCGAGCCAGCCGCCCTTGCGCAACTCGTCGCCGAACAGTCGCAGCTGGCCCGTCGTGCGTGCGCGCTCTCCGGTCAGCCGGGCGATCGGCAGGCCCGATTCGGCGTGGCCGCGCTCCAGCAGCTCGTCGCCGAGCGCCATGATTTCATCTGCAATCGTTTCGAGGAAGGTGGCACGCACGTCCGGGTCGAGCCGGCGGTATTCGTGAAAGGCCGACCACGCGAGCTCGCACGCCTGCTCGACATCGGGCAGGCCGGCGGCGCTGAACGCGGGCTCCAGGGCATCTCCCGACGCCGGGTTTACGGCGTGGAAGCTGTCACCGGTCGCCACTCGCCGTGCGCCGATGAAAAGTTTTCCGGAAACCGGCATGGGCTCTCCGTTAATATCGCCTATCGAATCGATCGGGGTCGGGGGTCAACTACGGGTGCGCGTGTTCCAGGCGCGAAGCCAGTTTGGACAATCAATAATAACTCAGACATTATTACACCAAGCGAGGGGGAGACAAGCAACGTGGAAACTTCTTTAGTAACAACACTCGACTGGTACGTCATCGGCATCTATTTCGCGATCATCGGCTTCATCGCCTGGTGGTACGGCCGTGACAACAAGGACAGCGTCGACTATTTCCTCGCCGGCCGGAACGCGGGCTTCATCGCCATCGGCGCCTCCATATTCACGTCCAACATCGGCTCCGAACACATCGTCGGACTCGCCGGGCAGGGGGCATCGACCGGCATGGCGATGGCTCACTGGGAACTGCATGCCTGGATCCTGATCCTGCTCGCAGGCTTCTTTGTCCCGTTCTATTACAAGGCCGGTGTCCAGACGATTCCGGAATTCCTCGAGCGCCGTTTCAATTCCCGTGCGCGTACCATTCTTTCGGTGGTCTCGCTGGTCGGCTACGTGTTCACCAAGGTGAGCGTGACGGTCTATGCCGGTGCCATCGTGTTCCAGACGTTGCTGCCCGACACCTTCGGTACGCCAGACAACGCATTCTGGGTCGGCGCATTCACTACCGTGATCCTCACCGGTCTCTACACCGTTTTCGGGGGCATGCGCGCGATCATGGCAACAGCCACGCCGCAGGCCGTCATCATCCTGTTCGGCGCGTTTACTATCACCTGGCTGGGCCTGAGTACGCTTGGCGAGGGAGCAGGCATCGTCGCGGGTTGGGGTGAACTCGTCTCGACAGTACAGGTGAACAAGGAGCAGTTCGCCCTCTGGCGCCCCTTGAGCGACCCGGATTTCCCCTGGCTCGGCGTCATGATCGCCTCGCCCATCGTGGGCATATGGTACTGGTGTACCGACCAGTACATCGTGCAGCGTGCGCTTTCCGCGAAAAACCTGACGACGGCACGGCGCGGCGCGCTGTTCGGGGGCTTGCTGAAGGTCTGGCCGGTGTTGATCTTCCTGGTGCCCGGCCTGATCGGCTGGTCGTTACACGAGAAAGGGCTCATCGAACTGCCCATGCGCATGGTGAACGGCGTCTCCGAGATCAACGGAGACACGGTGTTTCCTGCCCTGGTTTCGACACTTCTTCCTTCTGGTGTCCGCGGCCTGATCGTCGCCTGCCTGCTCGCAGCGCTCATGAGTTCGCTCGCCTCGTTGTTCAACTCCAGCGCTTCGTTGTTCACGGTGGACGTGTACGAAAAGCTCCGGCCGGGCCAGACCGAAAGGCATTTGCTGATGGTCGGCCGCATCGCCACGACGGTGGTGGTCGGGCTGGGCATGCTGTGGATCCCGGTGATGAAGGTGATTTCAGGCGGCGGCCTGTACCAGTACCTCCAGAGCGTCCAGGGTTACCTGGCGCCGCCGATCACCGCCGTGTTCCTGCTCGGACTCTTCTGGACCCGCCTCAACGGCAGGGGAGCGGTCTGGGCGTTGGTGGGCGGCTTCGTGCTCGGCATGGGCAAGTTGACCTGCCAGGCGCTGTTTGGCGAAGGCAAGATCGAAAGCCCGGCGATCCTCGCGGCCATCGGAGACTTCAACTTCCTCTATGCGACAGGCGTTCTCTTCGTCGCGAGTGCGGCGCTGATGATCATCGGTTCTCTCACCAGCGCGCCGCCGCCGGCAGAGAAAATCGACGGTCTCACCTATCGTTCGATACGCGCCATGCACGGCGATGAGATCCGCGCTAGCTGGGATGCGGGTAACAAGTTCATGGCTACCGCCATCCTCGTCCTGGTAGCGGCGATTTACCTGTACTTCAGTTTCTGGCTGGACTGAAGGAGAATCAGGTCCCTTTCTTCCTGATCCTGCGTGAGTTCGTGGTATCGAGGAAGGCCAGGTCCACCAGGTTCGCCATCGCCGCGTGCGCGGCCTCGGGGTCCGCAGACTTGACGGCGTCGTAGACGCTCTTGTGGTCCGGCATGGGGTCGCGCAGCAGGGGATTGTCGCGCTGCTTGAACAGGGTGGTCCAGGAAATGGCCGCGGCTACGCCGCTCGTCAGCGATACGATGAAGGCGTTGTCGCTCGCACGAAGCAGCGCGGAGTGGAACTCCTGGTCGGCGAGCCGGCCCGCTTCCGTAGCGAGCGTGTGCGTCGCCATCGCATCGAGTGCCCTTGCCATCGCATCGACGTCTTCTTCCGTCCGGCGCAGGGCTGCAAGTGCGGCCGCTTCGGGTTCCACGATTTTTCGAAGCTCGAACAAATCCTTGAGCACCTTTTCATCCGGCTCGAACTCGAAAATCCATGACAGGACGTCGGGGTCGAGCAAGTGCCAGCGTCCCGGTTGGCTGACGCGCGTCCCAACCTTCGGCCGCGATTCGACAAGTCCCTTCGCCGCTAGAATTCGTACGGCTTCGCGGTAGGCGCCGCGCGATACCTGCAGGCGATCGCTGGCGGCGATTTCTCCGTTCAGCAGCTCACCGGGTTTGTAACGGCCCGAGACGATCAGGACGCCGAGGTCCCGCGCAATCGACCCATGTAAACGAAGGGAACGGCGCCTCACCCGCGCGTTGGACTTGGTCGAAGCGGCGGGCAGTCGTGTAACGGCGGGCTGCGAGCCCGTTGGCCGCACCATCTTCTTTCCGGATTTCTTGCGCTTCATTGTCCAGCCTCACGAACGTGCACGCCGCAGGGCGTGCCGTGTGGCAGTTTGTCCAACAAATGCTGGAGTGGCAAGCAGAGCTTGCAAGGCTTTATTTTTCCGCGCCTGGGGGCGCTTGCCGGGCGAACCGGGGCCCTATACCATCAATTTGTCAGAGTAATAGGGTGTCTCGGATCGATGCGGCCGCCGCGGCGCTGAACCGGGCGATCATCCTCGTTCCGCGGCGACATGAGGGGGCGCTAGTCATAGGTACACCACTGGTCAGTCGTCGAGGCGTGCTCAAGTCGATGGTGTGCTGCGGGCTTCTCTCGAGCTGTGGCTCACCATGGGCCGATGCCGTGGGCTCTATCAACGAACGCATGTCCGGTGACTTCGCCCCGGTGCATGATCCCTGCATCATCAAAGCCGAAGGCCGCTACCACGT
>DATGQI010000098.1:0-40398 GCA_035304285.1 Woeseiaceae bacterium | reverse complement strand
AAGGGCCTGTCAATGCCATAACGTTCGAAGGTCGCGGCAGGCGCAAGCTCGACTTTCAGGTTCGAAAGTTCGTCAGGCGTTGCGGACAGCAACTGGATCTCGGCCCTGAGCGGCTCGTTCAAGGCCGAACTGAGCCGAATGTCTCCGAGACCCAGCGCCCAGACATCGCTTGCAAGGAGCAGCCCGAGCACGAGCCACCCGCGATTGTGTCTTAGCGACATAATTATTTTCTCCAGCTCCCCAATTGCCCGGGCCTGAATTTGGACCCCCACCTGGCAGTTGATTTTTTGCAGTTAAATTTTCAGGTTAATTAATGAGTTGCAGACGGCACCCGATTTGCTCGCGAACTATAGCTTATAAATGGTTTTTGGCCAATATTTCAGCTATTTGGACACTATTCAGAGCGGCGCCCTTACGTATGTTGTCCGAAACTATCCACAGGTTGATGCCAAGCGGATGACTCAAGTCTTCCCGCACCCGGCCAACATATACGGCATCTTTGCCGGACGCGTCAGTGACAGCCGTCGGGTATTCTCCCGTCTTCGTCCCGTCAATCAGTTCGACCCCTTGAGCACCGCGCATTAAATCACACACCTCGGCCGCTGAAATCTTTTTTTCCGTCTCGATGTTCACCACTTCGGAATGCCCGTAGAACACCGGAATTCGGACGGCCGTCGCGTTTACTGCGATGTTCTCGTCCCCCAGGATTTTCCGGGTCTCCCACACCATTTTCATTTCTTCACGCGTGTAGCGGTTGTCCTGGAAATCGTCGATGTGCGGCACCGCGTTGAACGCTATCTGGCGGGCGCTACCTTTCATGTCGAGCGGCCGGCCGTTCAGTAACAGGGACGTCTGGCGAACGAGCTCCTCGACCGCGCTGCGACCTGCCCCGGAGACCGCCTGGTAGGTCGCGACGTTGACCCGCTTGATGCCGACCGCGTCATATATGGGTTTGAGCGCCACAACCATCTGGATCGTGGAGCAGTTCGGGTTCGCGATAATCCCGGTTGCCTGGTAGTCCGCTACCTTCTCCGGATTGACCTCCGGAACGACCAGCGGGACGTCGGGTTCGAGGCGATACCTCGACGTGTTGTCGATGACGACGCAGCCCGCCGCGGCTGCCTTCGGCGCAAACTCGCCCGAAACGGAGCCGCCCGCGGAGAAAAGCCCGATCTGCACCTGCGAGAAGTCGAAGTCGGCCAGGTTCGCCACGGGCAGCGTCTGCCTGCCGAACCTTACTTCCTTCCCCACCGAACGTTCGCTGGCCAGGGCATGCACCTTCCCGACCGGGAACTTGCGCTCGGCCAGAATCTCGAGCATTGCCTCGCCGACTGCTCCGGTCGCGCCAACCACGGCAACATCGTATCGCTCTGCCATCAGGGTTTTCGGTCCTCCTCGCTCGCGTTTCCGCGCGTCTCTCGCATTTCAATCAGGGTGATTGTCGGCAGCACGCGCGCATAAAAATAACGATCAGTCGACGGTTCCGGCAATTATTGTCTAATCGAGGCCGGAAGAATGGCCTGTTGACGGTGTTTTAAGAAATTATTTCCCGGGTATTACGGGGGTGCCCGAAGCCACGTCCGCATTCTGTCCGCGGTGCCTCAGGTAGTGGTCCATCAGCACCAGCGCGACCATCGCCTCGGCGATGGGAACAGCGCGCAACCCGACGCACGGGTCATGCCGGCCGGTCGTGACGATCTCGGAACGCTGCCCTGCCTTATCCACTGTCTTGCCGGGGATGGCGATGCTCGAGGTCGGTTTCAGGGCGATGCTGGCCAGGATGTCCTGCCCCGACGAGATTCCGCCGAGGGTACCGCCGGCGTCGTTTTTGTCAAATCCATCCGGCGTCATCTGGTCCCTGTGCTCGCTGCCTCGCTGGCTGACCGCCGCGAAACCAGCGCCGATTTCCACGCCCTTTACCGCGTTGATGCTCATCAGGCCCTTCGCAAGATCGGCTTCCAGCTTGTCGAACACCGGCTCGCCCAGTCCCGGAGGGACGTTTTGCGCAAGAATGCTGAGCTTTGCGCCGATAGAGTCCCCCGCTTCCCGCAGTTCATCCATGAATTGCTCGAGTTCGCGCACCCTGGCAGGGTCGGCGCAAAAGAACGGGTTTTCGTCGATCGCGCTCAGGCTCACCGCTTCGAGTGCGATCGGGCCGAGTTGCGCCAGGTAGCCGGTTATTTCGACGTTCAGGCGCTCGCGCAGGTACTTCCGCGCGATCGCACCGGCCGCCACGCGCATGGTCGTTTCCCTCGCTGATGAGCGGCCGCCGCCCCGGTAGTCGCGAATACCGTACTTCTGCTGGTAGGTATAGTCGGCGTGGCCGGGACGAAACTTGTCCTTGATCCCGCCGTAGTCGTGCGAGCGCTGGTCCTTGTTCTCGATTAGCAACCCGATCGGCGTGCCGGTCGTGATCCCCTCGAAGACCCCGGACAGGATCTGCACCTGGTCCGGCTCGTTGCGCTGCGTCGTGTGGCGGGAGCGTCCGGGACGCCGCCGCTCCAGGTCCGCCTGGATGTCCGCTGCTTCGAGTTTGAGCCCGGGCGGGCAGCCATCGATGATGCAGCCCATCGCGGGACCATGGCTTTCGCCGAAGGTCGTCACCGAGAACAAAAGGCCGAAGCTGTTACCGGACATCAGGCGGGACTCTTAAACGGACCGGTCATGCATGCGCTCGCGGATCGCCGCGGCAAATTTTTCGCGGTGGCTCGCGAGCTCCTTCCTGGTCAGCAGGAAGACCCCGCTGCCGCCGCTTTCGAAGTCCAGCCAGAGAAACGGTACGTCCGGAAACTTTTCCTGCAGCGCTTGCTCGCTCATGCCCACTTCAACCACGAGTATGCCGTCGTCCGAGAGAAATGCGCACGCATCATGCAGTATCGCCAGAACCGAATCCAGACCGTCTTCACCTGCCGCAAGGCCCAGCGCCGGCTCGTGCGTAAACTCGGCAGGCAGCGCCGCCATCTCGTCCGCATCGACGTAGGGAGGATTGCTGACGATGAGATCGTAACCTGCCTCGCCCGTCGCCATTGGCTGCGGCAGGTTTGCAAAGTAGTCCGACTGGATGAGGCGGACCCGCTCCTCAATCTCATACCGTTCGACGTTCACGGAAGCGACTTCGAGTGCATCCGCCGATATGTCGACGGCGTCGACCCGCGCGCCGGGAAATGCCCGCGCCACTGCGATCGCGATGCACCCGCTGCCCGTCCCCAGGTCGAGAGCGCGCTGCACGTCGCGGAGCCATGGGCGGAATCCGTTGGCGATGAGTTCCGCGATCGGCGAACGGGGTACCAGCACCCGCTCGTCCACGAAGTAAGGCGCTCCGGCGAACCAGGCTTCCTTAACGAGGTAGGCCACCGGGATGCGCTCGCGGATCCGCAGTTCTGTCAGCTGTTCGAGCTCGGCCATCTCCTCGCTCGTCAATAATCTCCGGTAAGCCGGTTCCGCGTCTGCGTGATCGAGCTTCAGCGTGGCGAACACCAGCCACGCGGCTTCGTCGATCGCGTTGTCCGTACCATGACCGAAGACGACACCTGCCGCGTCCAGGCGTTTGGCCGTTCGCTCGATGAAATCGCCAACTGTCGGCAGTGGGGGCACGGGACTGGTCATATGCGGGACTTTCTCATTCGCCTTTTGAAAGCGGGTTAAAATAGCCGGTTCATGCCCCGGCACAGACAAATCCCCGGATATCTAGTGGCAGCTGCACTTGCCGCTGCCGCGATCGCTGTCGCGTTCCTGTTCCTATGGGGCGCTGACGGTGCCGACCCGGAGCCCGAGTTTGCCACCTTGCTCCCCGAACCACTGCCGCTACCGGAGTTCAGCCTGAGCGACCAGCACGGCGAGCCATTTACCCGCGACAGCCTGCGCGGGCAAACCAGCCTGCTCTTTTTCGGCTTCACTCACTGCCCCGACATCTGCCCGGCGACGTTGCAGCAATTGTCGCTCGCGCGCAAGCAGATCGCTGAGGCCTCGCCCGGCGACCCGCTGCCGGCAATCGTGCTGATAAGTGTGGACCCGGAGCGAGACACCCCCGGGAAACTCGACAAGTACGTGTCTGCGTTCGGCGAGGATGTTACCGGGGTTACCGGCACACGCGAGTCGCTCTTGCCGCTCACCTCGGCACTGGGCATATTTTTCGAGCGCCAGCCGCTCGACGGCGGCGACTACACCGTCAGCCACTCCACCGCGGTTCTCGTCGTCGACGGCCATGCCAATTTCCGCGCGCTGTTCAGCGCGCCCCACAAGACGGAATACTTCGTCCACGATATCCCGCTCCTGATGGCGGCACAGTGAGCACCTGCACGCGGCTCGCGGTGGTCCTGGTCATGCTCGGCGCCTGCAGTGCGGAACAGTCGCCGCCACTGGACGTGTCCGGCGTGACGGCATACGCGGCGCTGCCGGGACAGGCGGCAGGCGTTGCCTACTTTTCGTTGCAGAACAGCACGCCTGTGGCAGTGACCCTGCGCGAGGTCAGCAGCCCCGAATACTCGAGCGTCGAGATGCACACGACGCTGATGGACGAGGGGATCGCGCGGATGACTCCGCTCGACCTGCTCACGATTGCCGGGGAGTCGGTGGTCGTTTTCGCCCCGGGCGGCCCGCACCTGATGCTAATGGAGCCGGTCGAGGAACTTGCAACCGGCGATGAGGTGACGCTCGAGTTTCACTATGACTACGACGGCGACCTGGACGGCGAGGGCCCGGGACTCCTGACCGTGCGTACCCCGCTCCTGTCCCGCTGATATGCAGCGCAGTTTTATGAAAAGTGTGCAGTCGCAGGCCTTCCTGCTGATGCAGCGCATCCTGCCGCAGCACCTGCTGATGGCGCTGGTGGGCTGGCTGGCGGGAATTCGTATCCCTGCGATCAAGAATTTCCTGATCCGCACCTTCGTCAGCGCCTATGACGTAGAAACGGCAGAATGTGCCCGTGCAGTGCCGGATGGCTTCCGGGACTTCAACGATTTCTTCACGCGCGAGCTTGCCGAGGGCGCTCGGCCGGTCGATGGCGCCCCAACAGCGCTGGTGTCGCCGGTGGACGGCATCCTGAGCGCTGCCGGGGGCATCGACGGCAACTCCCTCCTGCAGGCCAAGGGCATTCACTACACGCTCGAGGACCTGCTGGCGACGGACCTGGACCAGGCCGCCCGATTTCGCGACGGCAGTTTCGCCACGATGTACCTGGCACCCTATAACTACCATCGTGTCCACAGTCCCTTGGGCGGCCGGCTCACTGCCGCGCGTTACGTACCCGGGCACCTGTACAGCGTGAACCAGACCACGGTCGAGTTGCTGCCGCGCCTGTTCACGCAAAACGAGCGGCTGGTTTGTCATTTCGACACGGCCGTAGGCCCTGTTGCGCTCATCTTCGTCGGTGCACTGAATGTCGGCAGCGTGAGCACCCCCTGGACCGGGCGCATCCGGGTGCGGAAGAAAGGCGTGGTTGACGATCTCGCGTATGCAGCCGCGGGCGTTTCCGTCGAGGTCGATAAGGGCCAGATGATCGGCTGGTTCAACATGGGATCAACCGTTATCGTGCTCCTGCCGCCCGGCGCCTGTTCATGGCGCGAAGGCCTGGTAAACGGCACCCGCCTTCGCATGGGCGAGGCAATCGGCACGTTGAGCCTGGACGCGGACCGTTCATGAGCGCTGAGCGGTGGCGTCCCTCGTCGGACGTGGCGAGCGCGAGACGGCGGGCGCGTATGTTGGCGCAGGCACGAAGTTTCTTCGCCGACCGGGAAGTTCTCGAAGTAGACACACCGCTCCTCTCTTCCACCACGGTGAGCGACCCGCACATTGAAAGTGTACAAGTAGCCCTGGCTCACCGGCCCGGCAAACCGTACTTCCTGCAGACTTCACCGGAGTACTTCATGAAGCGGCTGCTTTGCAGCGGCTATCCGGACATCTACCAGGTATGCAAGGTGTTCCGCGAAGGAGAAGCAGGGCGCCGGCACAGCCCGGAGTTCACGATGGTGGAATGGTATCGCCACGGCTTCAACCTGGCCCGGATAATGGAAGAAACCGCCGACTTCATCTCGGCGCTGGTCGAGCCGCAGCACCTGTCGGCACCGACGGAAATCATCGACTATCGAAGCGCCTTCCGCGAGCTTGCCGGTATCGATCCGCCGGAAGCTTCCCTGGCAGCACTGGCGGAATCCGCCGGTGCCGACGATACGCTGATCGAATCGCTGGGTGACGACCGGGATGCCTGGCTGGACCTGGTGCTGTCGTTGCGCGTAGTTCCACACTTTGGCGCCGGCAGGCTCACGGTCCTTTATCACTACCCGGCCAGCCAGGCGGCGCTTGCGCGTCGCTGCCCGGATGACGACTCGGTTGCCGACCGCTTCGAAATTTTTTTCGGCGATCTCGAACTCGCAAATGGCTTCGTGGAACTGCAGGACGCGAAGGAGCAGGCCCGGCGCTTCGCCGCGGACCGTTGGTTACGTGCCAGCCGAAACCAAACCGTGCACCCGCCCGACGAGCGCCTCCTGGCCGCGCTTGCATCCGGATTGCCGCAGTGCGCCGGCGTCGCAGTGGGCTTCGAGCGGTTGTTGATGATCAATGAAATGACCGACGATATCAGGAAGGCACAGAGCTTCCCTTTCGACGAGGAGGACGAATGACGACCGCGGAAACTGACTTCTCCCTGCTGGAGCTGCAACTCGTCGCGCTGATTGCCGATGAAGCGGATCCTCTGGCCAACACCGCGAATTTCGTCGGGCTGCTGTACGACGGCATTCCGCAGATCAACTGGCTCGGCGTTTATGTCCTGCGGGAACAGGAGCTGGTGCTCGGCCCGTTCCAGGGAAAGCCCGCCTGCGTGCGCCTGCCGATGGGCAAGGGTGTTTGCGGCAGTGCCGCGAGCCGGCTCGAAACCCTGCGCGTTGCGGATGTGCATGAGTTCCCGGGACACATCGCCTGCGACCCTGACTCGCGCTCGGAAATCGTGGTGCCTCTCCTGTTCCGAGGTGCTCTCGCAGGTGTGCTCGACATCGACAGCCCCCATCCGAACCGGTTCAGCGAGCGCGACCAGCAGGGCATCGAGATGCTGTGCGGCACGTTCACAGCCGAGATGTCGAAAAAAGCGGCCGCAAACGGCCGGGTGTTCATTTGACGCGCGAGACGTAGCCCCCGGTTCGCGTGTCAACGCGGATCACCTCGCCCTGCTCCACGAACAACGGCACCCGCACCACGGCGCCGGTCGAGAGCTTGGCCGGCTTCACACCGCCGCTGGCGGTATCGCCCCTGACTCCGGGGTCTGTCTCCACAATCTGCAGTTCGACGAAGTTCGGCGGCGAAACCAGGAGCGGCACGTTGTTCCACAGCGTGACCTGGCACATGTCCTGTTCCTTCAGCCAGTCTTTCGCCTCCGCCACGGCCTTTTCGTCCGCTGCGTACTGCTCGTAGGTGTCCGGGACCATGAAATGCCAGAACTCGCCGTCGGTGTAGAGGTACTGCATATCGGTGTCGATGACGTCAGCGGACTCGACGCTGTCACCGGACTTGAATGTCTTGTCCACCGTCCGCCCGGTGCGGAGATTGCGTATGCGGACGCGATTGAACGCCTGGCCCTTGCCGGGCTTGACGAATTCGTTCTCCACGATGACGCAGGGGTCGCCGTCCATCAGGATCTTGAGTCCGCCACGGAACTCGCTTGTGTTGTAGTTCGCCATACGATGTATTGTGCCGGCGGTCGACCGGAACTCCTTGAATTGCCATACACTTCCCGGCTGGAGCGGCGTGCTGCCAATCGCGGGACGCGCTATGATACCTGCGGCGTTCTGCACATTCCTCTTTTTGCATAAAGTGGATCGCGTCACGCCCGTTAATTTGATACTCGTCACGGTTTTGCCGGTCCGGTCGCGACTACTGTGAACCTGTTGTATAGACTCATTTCGGTTATCCACTCGTACTCGACTGAGCCAGGCTTAGGGCCACGCCGACTTCTGGCAGCCTGTTCCGGGGAAATAATTTGAACGACCGACAGGCCATTTCAATTGCCGTCCTGACCGCGCACCAGGATGACGTTGAACTCGTAAACCGCTCCCTTCGGGATGCAGGACATGCGGCTCACTGTCACTGGGTCGCGAACCCGAATACGCTCGACGATACGCTCGAGTCGCGGATGGTCGAGCTGATCATCATCAACAAGGACAGCTACACCGACACCATCCGCCAGGTGATCGAGCAAAAAGACGCTTACATGCCGGAAGTTCCCGTCGTCGCCGTCAGCAAGTCCGTGGATGAGGCAACGATCCAGGAGGCAATGAAACAGGGCGCCTGCGACCTGGTTTCAATGGGCAAGAAGGCACGCCTGCAGGCCGTCGTAACGCGGGAGCTGCGCGCATACCGGGTCGAGCGCGCGCTGAACGCGACGATCAGTTCGGCCAGCGCGTACCGGCAGCAGCTGAACGACTACATGCAGGACTCCTCGGTTGCCATTGCCTATGTGCAGGAGGGCATCATCACCGATGTGAACCAGGCATGGCTCAAGCTGTTCCGCACTCACGACAAGAATGACGTGGCCGGCCTGCCCCTGATGGACAATTTCGATCCCGAGAGCCAGGCGGCCATCAAGGGCGCAATTGTCGCCACGATGAAAGGCAAGTGGGACCGCAGCGAGAAGCTGCTTGCAAAGGCGCGGCTCGGCCAGCAGGAACCGGCGACGCTCGAGATGGAGCTGCAGCTGACCGACTTTGACGGCAGCCCGCACGTCCAGATCAAGATATCGCCGCCGGAAGCCGCCGCCGAGGAACCCACCAAGCTGGTGCACGAGGCGCTGCAGCGCGACCCGACCACGCTGTTTTTTCACCGGGCGGAATTTCTCGAGCGGCTGGCGAAACGCATCGCGAAAAAGCCGAAGTCGGGCCTGCACATCCTCGCGTACATCAAGCCGGATCACTTTTCCGAGCTGAGCAAGGTCGTCGGAATTCTCCCGACGGAAGAGGTTTTCGCTCAGCTTGCCGAGGAAATGCGTAAACGCATGCATCCACGCGATGTGGCCGGCCGCTTCGAGGGCACGGTGCTGATGGCCCTGCTGGAACGAGGCAGCGAGCGCGACGCCGAGGCCTGGGCGCAGCAGCTCATCGATCACATTCACGACTTCGACTTCAAGATTTCCGACCGCAGCGTAAACCTCACCTGCACCGTCGGCGTCTGCGCGGTCAGCGGCGTCTATTCGAGCCTCGAGGAACTCATCGTTGCGGTCGCCGAAGCCCGGCAACAGGGCAAGAAGAATGGCGGCAACTGCGTCGTCCTCAGCGAGTCGACCGACGCCGATACGCGGCTGCGCAAATACGACGCCATCTGGGTGCGGATGATCAAGGGCGCGCTCATGGAGAATCGCTTCAGGCTGGCGCAGTTGCCGATCGCGGGCCTGCGCAGCGACTCCGATGGAATGTACGACCTCCTGGTACGCATGATCGACGAGCAGGGCAATGCCCTCCTCCCGTCCGACTTCCTGCCGGCCGCGGAACGCAATAACCTGATGAAGACCATCGACCGCTGGATCGTCAGCGCCGCGATGGACTTCTGCGTCGAAAACAGGGCGACGCGCGTGTTCGTGCGCCTGTCACGGCAATCCCTGCAGGACTCTTCTCTCATCGCCTGGATGAAAAAGGAGTGCGGCAAGCGAAAAGTCGAGCCTTCGAAACTCTGCATCCAGGTGCCGGAGCAGGAGGCCGCCAAGTACATCAAGATGACGAAGCAGGTGGACGAGCAATTCCGCACCATCGGCGTCGGATTCGCGCTGCAGCACTATGGCGTCGACAAGAACCGCTTCCAGATACTCGACATCCTGCGGCCCGATTACGTCAAGATCGACGGCGAACTCATGCACACGCTCACCACCGATACCGCCATGCAGGAGAGCATCCGGCAGGTAGCCGAAGCCGCCGAGCACCGCAGCATCGAGACCATCGCCGAGCGTGTCGAAAATGCCAACGCCATGGCCGTACTGTTCCAGCTCGGCGTCAACTACATGCAGGGACATTACGTGCACGAGCCCGAGGTCGTCCTGCAGGAGCCTCCCGCCGTCTCGCAAACTACGCTGGACGCTATCGGGTCGTAGTGGCGAATGGGCCACGTTGCGCCCCAGGCTGGCGAAAACCTTACCGCAATCGTTCGTCGCTTGTGACACCCGTCACAATTCCACGGCTATAACAGCCGTGCCGTTCAACAAAATGCGGAAACCTTGAAGGCGTCCGTTTACAGCATCAAGGCCCGCTCCTACCCTCGCTGCGATACCGATTGCATTGACTGACGCTGTCAGCCGGGCAACAGGCGGAACAGGAACAACGAAGCGGAGACCTTCTGTGAAAGCATCGTCACGATGTCACAAGAACAGCAAGAACGATTTTTTGCGACAGGACACGCGGGGACGGCGTGGAAGTGGAAGGAAGGTATTTCTGCCTGCGCTCGTTGCGCTTGGAGGCGGTTGCGGTTTTCTGGCAGGTCCTGCCTCGGCACTCGAACTGGGCGAACTGAAGGTTCACTCCTCGCTCGGCCAACCGTTGCGGGCAAGCGTGGCCTACGCATTGCAGCCGAGCGAACAGATCCATGACTACTGCATCTACCTGAAACCCGGCTTCTCCGCGGACGGGTTGCCTTCCCCTGGCACGGCGACGATCGCCATCCGTGACGGTGCGATACGGCTCACGGGCCAGGCGGCGATCAGGGAACCGCTGTTGTCACTACAGCTTACGGTGGACTGTCCTTACACCGCGCATCTCCGCCGCGAATACTCCGTATTCCTGGATCCGCATATGGCTTCGCAGCAGGTGCCGGCAACGCCTGCTGTTGCCGCGGCGCCTGAAGCGGCGCCGGTTCGCGCCGCAAGCGTGCAGAATGTCCGGAGGCCGGTCGCCGCTGCCCGGCCGGTCGTTCGCGCACCTGTAACCTCATCCGGCAGTTATCGCGTTCGCCCGGGCGACTCGCTTTCAGTGATTGCTGCAAGCATCCCGAACCGCAGCGTCGCCATCTGGCCGGCAGCCGAGGCACTCTTCGCCGCCAACCCCGACGCCTTCATCGACAACGACATGAACCGGCTCCGGGCGGGCGCGGTGCTCCTGATTCCGGACTCTTTGGTGGAGGCGCGACCTTCCGCCACGCCTGCTGTTCTATCCACGCAGGCGGCCCCGGCCGCTACCGCTGAACCAGCACCCGCGGCGACGCCCGGCGTTGACGGCAGTGCCAAGGCTGTAGCGACTCCGCTCACCGGGAGCAGCGTTACGGCAACCGGAATGAATGCTGGCGAGTTTACGCCTGTGCAACAGGTCGGTACGCAGGGCGAAAACGCATCGGAATCCGACGGACCGTTCAAGACGCCTATCGACATCGACGCGCCAGTCCATGATGCGGGAGTGACAGTGGCTCCTTCCGGGGCGGACGCGCCGAAGGCTGTCGAAAAAGTCGCAAGCAGCGCGCCTGCCGCCACCGGCTCTCCCGCGACGAGCGAATCCTGGTCCTGGCTCATATGGCTCGCTGGTAGCGGCGTTGCCCTGATCCTGGGTTTGTTGCTGTTCGGCCGCAAGCTGAAAGCGCGTTTTGCGCCCGACGCATTCGAGCGGCGCCGGACCGATAGCAGGAACCTGGACGATACCGACATCGCGCCGATGCGGGGGCTTCCGGAGCAGGGTACGGCCTCTGTTGCGCGCATGGTAAGCCTGGATGCTGACCTCGAGGACGGCTCTGGCTTCCAGTACGGCGGCGACATCGATGTCGCGCAGGATTTCGGCTTTTCCGAAAATTCAGGGGAGTTCCGGAACCGCCTCGACATGGATCTGACGGCTGCCGACGGCGGCACGGACATCATTCCGACGCGTCGTGTGGAGGAGGCGACCATCCTCGTCAGCGAGACTCCGCCACAGCATGAAGACAGCGGCGAATACGACGTGTCGATGATCGTCGATGCTACGAAGCAGATGGTGGAGGATGAGGACGACACGACCAAGGACTTGCGCGCCGTCGAGGTCGATGCCGAGGAAGACGACACCGTCTCCGATGAATACACGCTCGACAAGGATGTCGATTACAAGATCCTGGAGCAGGACTACGAAGACGAAATGACGGCAACCCAGGCGCTCAATGCCGAAATCGCACGGGCAGCGCGCGCCCTTTCGAAGCAGTTCGGCAAGGACGAGATGGGAGACACCCTCACCGATACGATGAACGACGAAATGGATGCGACCGCGGCCGCAGACTTCGGGGAAGCATTCGACGAAGTTTTCGACGACAAGACGTCCCAGCTCCAGGCCCGCGATGAGGCCGGAGCGGATGACGCGACGACGGCCCTCCCGACTGCGGGGACAGGTTACGCGGAGAACGATGAAACCACGCAGCTCTCCGTCAGCTCGACGATGACGCTCGACGATACCGCGAACGAAGAAATAGCGCTGGAAGTGCCGGCGGCGGAAAACGATTCATCCGTCGAAGTGGAGGTTGAATCCGCCTTGATCGACACGAAAAAGATGCGCGCCTGACCCGGAGCGGAGTCCTCGAGAAGCCCTGCAGAGTTCGGAAGAAGCGCTGTAGGAGCCGCCCCGCGGGCGACAGAAACCACGCGAAGTTCGCCGCCCGCACTTGCTGGTCTTTCGAGTGGGGCTTCGCTAGATGGCGACGAGGCGATCTACCTTGCGCCAGCCTTTCGCAAGCAGGGCGCCGCGGCGCCCGCGCTCGCCGTAGTAGTCGTCGAGATCGTCCCACTTGATCGTCATCGACCGAGTGTTCGTCTGTACCTGTAGGTTACCGCCTTCCGGTACAACCGCCACGGCAAGCAGCTTCTCTTCCCCGGCCTGGTATTTCTTGCCCGGGATATTGATGATCTTGTTTCCCTTGCCCTTCGCAAGCTCCGGTAGTTCCTCCATCTCGAAGAACAACAGCCTGCCGATGGAACTCACCGCTGCGATGTAGCACTCGGCATCCGCTGGAACAGGCGCCGGTACCACGACCCGGCCTCCCGCAGGCACTCTCAGGACCGATTTCCCGGCCTTGTTGCGCGAGGCGAGATCGCCGAGTTTCGCGATGAAGCCATAGCCGGCATCGCTCGCGAGGAGCCACTTTGAATCGGCATCACCGATCATCGTTCCGCAAAAGACCGCGCCGTCCGGCGGATTGAAGCGCCCGGATAGCGGCTCTCCCTGCCCACGCGCCGATGGCAGCGTGTGCGCGGGCACGCTGTAGACGCGACCGGTACTATCGACGAACATTGCAAGCTGGTTGCTGCGTCCTTGCGCCGCCGCGAGGAACTCGTCTCCTGACTTGTAGCTCAGCGCAAGCGGGTCCACTTCGTGACCCTTCGCCGCCCGGGCCCAGCCGCGCTTCGAAAGAACGAGCGTCACCGGCTCGCTCGCGACGAGCAGCGTCTCATCAAGCGCCTGCGCCGCTTCCCGCTCGACGAGCTTCGTGCGCCTTGCATCGCCGTATGCTTCCGCGTCTTCGAGGATTTCTTTCTTGATGAGCGTTTTCAGTCGCGCCGCGCTCTTCAGCGTCTTCTCGATGTCGCTTTTCTCCTTGTTCAGCTCATCCTGCTCGCCGCGGATCTTCATTTCCTCGAGCTTCGCCAGGTTCCTGAGGCGCAGGTTCAGGATCGCCTCGGCCTGGATCGCCGTCAACTTGAACCGCTTCTGCAGCACGGGCTTCGGCTCATCCTCCTTGCGGATGATCGCGATGACTTCATCGATGTTCAGGTAGGCGATCAGCAGTCCGTCGAGGATGTGCAGGCGGTCGGAAACGATCTGCAGCCGGTGATTGAGGCGGCGCTTGACGGTGGCATTGCGGAACTTCAGCCACTCCGTCATGAGTCCCGGCAGGTTGAATATCCGTGGCCGGCCGTCGAGCGCCACGATGTTCATGTTCACCCGGACGGTGCGCTCCAGGGAGGTCGTCGAGAACAGGTGGGACATCAGTTCGTCGACGTCGATCTTTTTCGATTTCGGCGTGATCACCAGCCGTATCGGTTCTTCATGGTCGGACTCGTCCCGAAGGTCTTCGACGATGGGCAGCTTCTTGTTGCGCATCTGCACCGCGATCTGCTCGAGCACCTTGCTGCCGGAAACCTGGTACGGCAGCGAGTTGATTACGATGTCACCGTTCTCGACCTTGTAGGACGCACGCAGCCTCAACGTGCCGTTGCCTGTCTCGTAGATCTGCTTGATGTCGGCGCGTGGCGAAATCAATTCTCCGCCGGTCGGGAAATCGGGCCCCTTGATGTGCTTCATCAACTGCGCGACCGTCGCTTTCGGGTTGTCGATCAGGTGCACCAGTGCATTGGCAACCTCGTGCAGGTTGTGGGGCGGCACGTCCGTCGAAAGCCCGACCGCGATACCGGTCGTGCCGTTCAGGAGCAGGTTGGGCAAACGCGCGGGCAGAACGACCGGCTCGTCCAGGGTGCCGTCGAAGTTCGGCGTCCAGTCGACGGTGCCATGCGCCAGTTCGGCCAGCAGGCTCCTGGCATACGGCATGAGCCGCGATTCGGTGTAACGCATGGCGGCGAACGATTTCGGGTCGTCGGTAGAGCCGAAGTTTCCCTGCCCGTCGACAATCGCATAGCGATACGAGAACGGTTGCGCCATCAGCACCATTGCCTCGTAACAGGCCGAATCGCCGTGCGGATGGTACTTGCCGATCACATCGCCGATGGTGCGCGCCGACTTCTTCGCCTTGGCACCGGCCGAGAGCCCCAGCTCGCTCATCGCGTAGATGATGCGACGCTGCACCGGCTTCAGCCCATCGCCGATCTGCGGCAACGCGCGGTCCAGTATCACGTACATCGAATAGTCGAGGTACGCCTTCTCCGTGTAGTCCTTCAGGGCGAGTTGCTCAATGCCCTCGAGGTTCAGCTGATTCTGCATTCCTGTTCCTGTCAATTCTGTGCGTATGCCCACGAGTGTCTGCATGCAGTGTGCGCTATTAGTATCGTCGGTGGTCGCGACAGGTGACAGCACGCACGGCGCATGAACGGTTTGAGGCGGTGGTCAGCGGAGCCTCGGCTGGGGGGAGGGCTTGTCAGGAACGCCGTAAACCCATCCATGGGGGCTCTGCGCCAACATCCCTGTTGGCGACAGTCCTGACAAGCCCTCCCCCCAGCCGAGACTCCGCCGAAACGTATCGCGTTCATGCGCCGCGCGTGCTGTCACCTGTCGCCCGCCGCTGGCCGCGGGCCCTACGATCTACACTTCCGCAAGATTCCCCTTCGTCTCCAGCCAGTTGCGCCTGTCGGGAGCGCGCTTCTTGGCCAGCAGCATGTCCATGAGCTGGTCGGTGTTGTCTTTTGCGTCGATCGTGAGCCGGACGAGGCGGCGCGTGTCGCGGTGCATCGTCGTTTCGCGAAGCTGCTGCGGGCTCATCTCGCCGAGTCCCTTGAAGCGGGTGACGCTGACTTTGCCGCGAATCTTTTCCGCCTCGATCCGGTCGAGGATACCCTTCCGTTCGTCGCGGTCGAGCGCGTAGAAGACTTCCTTGCCTACGTCGATGCGAAAAAGCGGCGGCATCGCTATGTACACGTGGCCGGCGATGACGAGGTTGCGAAAGTGGCGAAGGAACAGCGCGCACAGCAGCGTTGCGATGTGTGCGCCGTCGGAGTCGGCATCGGCGAGGATGCATATCTTGTGATAGCGCAGGCCGTCGATGTCGTTGCTGGCGGGGTCCACGCCGAGTGCGACGCTGATATCGTGCACTTCCTGCGAGGCGAGGATCTCGCCGGTGTCGACTTCCCAGGTGTTCAGGATCTTTCCGCGAAGCGGCAGGATAGCCTGGGTGTTGCGGTCGCGGGCCTGCTTGGCGGAGCCGCCTGCCGAGTCGCCCTCTACGAGGAAGATCTCGCACAGCTCAGGTTCCTGGGAGCGGCAATCTGCGAGTTTGCCGGGAAGCGCGGGGCCCGAGACGATCTTCTTCCGCACGACCTTCTTCGCAGCCTTCAGCCGCGACTGCGCCTTGGAGATTGCGAGTTCCGCGATCTGGTCGCCCGTCTCCGGGTGCTGGTTGAGCCAGAGAGAGAAGCTGTCCTTGATGACGCCGCCGACGAAGGCGGCCGATTCGCGCGAGGAAAGCCTTTCCTTCGTCTGCCCGGAGAACTGCGGGTTCTCGAGTTTGGCGCTGAGGACGAAATTGAGGCCGTCCCAGACGTCTTCGGGTGAAAGCTGCACGCCGCGCGGCAACAGGTTGCGGAATTCGCAGTATTCGCGCAGCGCCGTTGTCAGTCCGGTGCGCATGCCGTTTACGTGCGTGCCATCCTGCGGCGTCGGAATCAGGTTGACGTAGCTTTCGCCGACCTGGCCTGCCTCGGCCGTCCAGACGAGGGCCCATTCGACCCCTTCATGCTTGCCGGAAAGGCTGCCGGAGAAAGGGTCCGCCGGCAGGTGCTCGACGTTGCCAATCGCCTCCAGCAGGTATTCCTCCAGCCCGCCGGTGTACTGCCACTCCACCTCTTCCCTGGGTTTTTCGACCTTTAGTCTGACCAGCAATCCCGGGCACAGCACCGCTTTGGCCCGCAATGCGTGCTTCAGGCGCGAGACCGAAACCTTCGCCGAGTCGAAATACCTGGGATCCGGCCAGAAGCGGATCGTGGTGCCGGTATTCTGTTTCCCGACGGTGCCGACGACCTCGAGCTTGCCGCGCTTGTTGCCGCCGGCGAAGCTCATGTTGTGTTCCTTGCCGCCGCGACGGATCCATACCTCGAGGTTTTTCGACAGCGCATTGACAACGGACACGCCGACGCCGTGCAAGCCTCCGGAAAACTGGTAGTTCTCGTTGTTGAACTTGCCGCCAGCGTGCAGGCGGGTGAGGATCAGTTCGACGCCGGGAATTTTTTCCTTCGGGTGAATGTCGACCGGCATGCCGCGGCCATCGTCGCTCACCTCTACGGAACCGTCTTCATGCAGCGTCACTTCGATTTTCTTGCAGTACCCGGCGAGAGCTTCATCGACGCTGTTATCGACGACCTCGTGCGCAAGGTGATTCGGCCGCGTCGTGTCCGTGTACATGCCGGGCCGCCGGCGCACGGGCTCGAGACCGCTCAGGACCTCGATATCGGCCGCGTCGTATCGTCTACTCATCGGGATTTAGCGCCACAAGCGAAATTCACGCGGGCGATTCTAGCAGGATCGAGAAAGCGCGGGGGTGATGGAATTTATGGATGACTTTTTAGTTTTTACGCTGGAGTGTCGCCCGCGGGGCGGGCTCCTACAGCGGTCTCTTCCGAAGTCGCGGCAACCTGTGAATCGAGCGCTGTAGGAGCCCGTCTCACGGGCGACCATCGTTAGCGCGAGTCGAAACGAGTGTCGCCCGCGGGGCGGGCTTCTGCAGCGGTCTCTTCCGAAGTCGCGGCAAGCTTAATCGAGCGTTGTAGGAGCCGCTAATCCAGGTCTTTCAGCAGCGATGTGCGCACGTTGTCCGGAACCGGGCGAACTTCAACCTGGTATGCCGCGTGATCGATCCCGGCGGCGAGAGAAGCGCCGTTCTTCAGCGCATCGATCTGTTCCGGCGGCAGATCGAATTGGAGGAAATGTACCGCGGAAGTCTTGTCCTCGGTGTCCCGCTCCAGGTCCTGGTCCGCGATCGGCCTGATCTTTTCGAACTCATCGACCTGCATCCACACGTGGTCTTCGATGCCGACGAGCTTCTGCAGCATCTCCCGCCGTTCGGCGACGTCGGGGAACTCCACCATGAACGTGGCCTTCCAGTTGTTGCCATCGGGGATCAGCGGGTTATAGGCGTCCAGTTCCTCGGCGATACCCGCCGCTTCGAATATCCGCTCGATACGCAGCATTTCCTGCACCTGGTACTGCATCGTCAGCCGGTCTTCGAAATACAGCGTCGCGTTGGTGCCGAGCGCCAGCCGCCGGCTGCGCTTGTGCGCCATCACCTCGGCGCGAAAGTCATTCCGCACCTCCGCGTACTTCTCCAGGCTGAAGAGTGTCTCGCGTGTCAGCTTGTCCATGGATTCAAACCTTCATTGATCAGATGCCATAGGCGCGGCGCAGGAGCCCCATCGGGTGTTCCGGCCCGAGCTTGTCCAGGCCCTGGGCGATCTGCTCCGCGGCCATCGGGCAGTCGCTTACAAAATGGTCCGCGTCTCCCTTGTTGACCTTGTTGACCACCGGCCGTGCGATTTTCCGCGCAATTTCGTAGAACTCCTTTTTTACGGCATAGCTTCCATCGTGCCCAGAGCAGCGTTCGATGGCTTCTATTTCAGTATCCGGAACCAGCATCAGCGCCTCGCGAGTCTTGAGGCCGATGTTCTGGACGCGCAAGTGACAGGGCACCTGGTACGAAACCTTGCCGAGGGACTCCTTGAAGTCCGTACGAAGCTTGCCGTCCCTGTGCCGCAACATCAGGTATTCGAATGGATCGAACGTCGCTTTGCTAACCCTGGCGATGTCAACATCGTCCGGAAACATGAGCGGCAGTTCCCGCTTGAACATCAGTGTGCAGGAAGGTATCGGGGTCACGATGTCCCAGCCGCGATCGACCCACGACGCAAGTACCGGGATGTTCGTCCCCTTCATGGCCGCGATGGCTTCGAAATCGCCCAGCTCGAGCTTGGGCATGCCACAGCAGATTTCCTTTTCGGCAAGTGCGACCGGAATGCCGTTGTGTTCGAAGACGGCTGCGAGATCTTCAGGGAGCGACGGCAGGTTACGGTTCCCGTAACAGGTCGTGAACAGGACCACCCTGCCGCGTGTAAACGTGGTGGGCTCCGCCCGCTCGCCCGTTTCGCTGCGGTGCTTCTTCAGCCTCTTGCGTGCCGTGTTGCCGTGGTAGACCGGCACCGGGGCGTCACGATGAACGCCGAGTGTCTTCTCGAGAAGCTTGCGGCTGGTCTTGCTGCGGTTGCCGGCATTGACGGCCTGGACCACGATCGGGATGCCGGCGAAGCGTCCGACGGTGTCGGTCGACGTGAGCATCCGGTCGCGCCAGCTATAGGAGTCCTTTTTGAACTTCACCGCACTGGCGCGCAGCATCAGGTGAGGGAAATCGACGTTCCAGGGATGCGGCGGGACGTAGGGACACTTGGTCATGTAGCACATGTCGCACTGGTAACAGTTGTCGACCACGTCCCAGTACACTTCCTTCGGCACCGAATCGAGTTCCATCGTCTCGGACTCGTCTATGGCGTCGAAGAGTGTCGGGAAGGCGTTGCACAGGTTGAAGCAGCGGCGGCAGCCGTGGCAGATGTCGAACACCCGCTCGAGTTCCTGCATCAGCGAGGGCTCGTCGTAGTACTCCTCGGTCTGCCAGGCAACATTGTGCCGCGTCGGGGCGTCGAGGCTGCCCTCGCGATTATCTTTTGGATCTCGCATCGGAAACTCGAGGACCGGCAGCCTTTAGCGCTGCCGGTCCTCCTGCGATTTAGGTGTCCAGCGTGTCCAGGGCTTTCTGGAAACGATTGGCGTGCGAACGCTCGGCCTTGGCCAGCGTCTCGAACCAGTCGGCGATTTCGTCGAAGTTCTCGTCACGCGCGGTCTTGGCCATGCCTGGATACATATCGGTGTACTCGTGCGTTTCGCCGGCGATAGCGGCTGCGAGGTTCGCCGCGGTAGCGCCGATCGGCAGGCCCGTAGCCGGGTCGCCCACTTCCTCGAGATACTCGAGATGTCCATGCGCGTGCCCGGTTTCGCCCTCTGCCGTTGAACGGAATACCGCGGCTACGTCGTTATAGCCCTCGACATCCGCTTTCGCAGCAAAGTAAAGGTAGCGACGGTTTGCCTGCGACTCGCCGGCAAAAGCGTCTTTCAGGTTGGTCTCGGTTTTGCTGCCCTTCAATGACATGATCACTCCTCACAAGCGTCGGGTTAGAACTTTAGACTAAGTCTAATGAGCCAGTGACTCTAAGCCCGGGGGTCACTGATGTCAACGCGTTGACCCCTGATCCCGGTCCATGTAGCGTACCCGCGAATTTCCTGCAGGAAGCACAAAAGATCCCATGTCCGGCGAGACGCCCCTGAACCTCGAAAAGTCGCTCGAGCAGCTTGAAACGCTCGTCGATGAGCTGGAAAGCGGCGACCTGCCGCTGGAAACCGCCATGAAGAAGTTCGAGGAAGGCATCAAGCTGACCCGGCAATGCCAGTCGGCGCTCAAGGACGCGGAACAACGGGTCGAGGTGCTGCTGAAAAGTGCCGGTGGTGAGGAAGTGCTGGAGGAATTCAGCGCCGAGGATACCTGAGCCGGTCGTCGATCTATTTCGCGCTTGCAAGGGCGCTTCGCGCGTTCCCAAGCACCCGTTCCCCACGCCGGGCGAGGTCTGAATCCGCACCCCACTGGCGGACCAGGACCGCCAGGCTTTCTGCCAGCATGGGTTCTGCTTCTTCGGCCCGCTCGAGCATCGTCAGGCATTCGCCCAGGTAAAGCTGAACACTCGCCAGGAGCGGCGCTCCCGGATCAAGGGTGCGCTGGCGAATCGACAGGCTCTCGCGGAGAACCGGCTCGGCTTCGGCGCAGCGGCCGTGATCCAGCAGGAAGCGCCCGAGAGACTGCAGGCCATCGCCCACGTCCGGGTGTTCGTCACCCATGGTCTGCCGCCACATGAGTACTGCATCACGAATCAGCTTTTCCGCTTCAGCATCCTTGCCCTGCTTGGCGAGCACAAGCGCCAGGTTGTTAAAGCTTTGTGCGACAGTCTGGTGCGGTTCGCCGAATACCTCGATGCGTAACGCAAGCGTCTCCCGCAGCACGTCCTCGGCACCTGCCAGGTTGCCTGCTTCGCGCCTGGACGCGCCGAGGTTGTTGAGGGAAGACAGTACGTTCGGGTGCGACGGGCCGAGGCTGCTGCGCCAGATCGGCAGTACCTTCTCGAAGGTCTGGGCGGCTTCCTCGTAGCGAGCGTTGAAATACTGAACCACGCCGAGCGAGTTCAGGGTATTAGCGACGTCCGGATGATTCTCGCCGAGCACCTCGCGGCGGATCGCCAGCGACTGCAGGTGCGCCTCTTCCGCTTCGGTAAGCCTCCCCGCTTTCTGCAGCAGGTGACCCAGGTTGTTCAGCGCCGTCGCAACGTGTGGATGTTGCTCTCCAAGGAGTTTCCTGCGCAGGCTCAAGCTCTCCTGCAGCAATCCTTCCGCCTCATCGTAAGCACCAAGCTCGACATGCGAGGCACTCAGGTTCAGGAGGCTGGACGCGATCAGGGTGTGGTCGTAGCCGTACAGTGCACGTTGCAGTTGCAACGCCTCCTCACCGACTCCCAGTGCTTCCTCGAAGCGCGTCGATTTATAAAGAAAAACTCCGTAATCGCTCAGGTGGGACGCCAGCAGCTCTTCATTCCCGGTACGCCGAACGATATCCAGTCCCTCCAGGTACAAGGGCTCCGCCTCTTCCTTCTTTCCTTGTACATTCAACACCGCCGCAAGGTTGAAGAGGCTCCGGGATAATTCGTCAGGCTCCTCCCTGTGACGCTGCCGCCGTATGGCGAGTGCTTCGCGAGAAGTCTTCTCTGCCGCTTCGTACTCGCCCTGCTCATAAAGGATGCTCGCCAGGTCCTGCGCGCCCTGTGCCAGCGCCGTTTCATTCTGCCGCCCGGCCAGTCGTAGCGTTGCCAGCGCTTCTTCGAGCAGCGGGCGTGCTTCCCTGTAAAGGCCGAGTTCAAGATACATGCGCCCTACCACACCGAGCATTTCCGCCCGTAGCAGCGGGACCTCGCTAAGCCCGCTGTCGAGCCGCGTGGCGCCGCGGTCGAGAATTTCCTTTGCTGTCACGGTTTCGCCGAGCGTCGTATCCGGGTCGACGCTTTCAAAGAGGCTCACGAGAAAGTCGCGCACCTCCGCGGCCCGCATTGCCTCCCTGGCCGTCGCCCGCGCCTGCCACGCAGTTGCGGCCAGGCCGCCAACGATGGCGAGCGCGAGAACGGCGCTTGCCGCGACTGCGCCAGTGTGACGGGCAACGAACTTGAGCCCGCGGTACCTCAGGGTCGGTGGCCGCGCGGTAACCGGAAGGCCCGCCAGGTGCCGGCGCAGGTCCTCATTTAACTGGATGACGGACGGGTAACGCCGCGCCGGGTTCTTGCGCAACGTGGTGAGAAGAATCGTGTCGAGATCTCCGGATAAACGCCGTCTCAGGCGCTCCGGGGTCGTGCCGCGCGCGGCGGCCGCCTCCGACACGATCGAGCCGCTCGGGCGCGCCGGCTGCGATTGGCAAATTGCCTGAACCATGGCGGCGACGTTGCGCCGGTCCACGTTGTAAGGAGAGCTGCCGGTCAACAGGTGATATAGAAGGAAGCCCAGTTGATAGACGTCCGACGCTGTGGTCAGCGGCTCGCCCCGCACCTGTTCCGGACTCGCGTACTCGGGTGTCATCGGATGCAGAGCGCTGCGCGTTTCCGGCGCCGAGCTTTCCGGGTCGAGCAGCTTCGCTATGCCGAAATCCAGCAGTTTTGGTTCACCGTTGCCATTGATGAGGATGTTGGACGGCTTGATGTCGCGATGGACGATCAGGTGCGAGTGAGCGTATTGCACAGCGTTCGCGACATGGGTAAACAGCCTTATTCGTTCCTCAAAGCCGAGGCTTAAGCGATCGCAGTGAAGGTCGATCGGCTCGCCCTCGACATATTCCATGACAACGTAGGGCTGACCTGTTCGCGTCGCGCCGCCGTCGATCATGCGAGCGATATTCGGGTGCTCCAGCCTTGCCAGTATCCGCCGCTCCTGCGCGAAGCGAGCGACCAGGGCATCGAAGTTTCGGGAGACATCCAGGACCTTGAGGGCGACCAGTTGCTCGAACTGCCCACCGGCACGTTCAGCCAGGTAGACGGTGGCCATGCCGCCGCGACCCAGCACCCGGAGCACGCGCCAGGCGCCAATGCGGTCGCCGGATTCGAAATCGAACGCCGTCGGTGGTAATTCCCGGGCCAATGCTTCCCAGACGGGACCGGAGGCGCCACCGCCGGGCCGTAACAGGTTGTCGTCCGACTCGGCCTCCTGCAGCATGCGCTCCACAGTTTGCCGAAGATTTGCATCGCCGCAGGTCTGGTCGAGGAATTGTTCACGCTCGCTGCACGGCAGCTCAAGCGCGCGCTTGAGCACTGCGTCGACCTCCGCCCGGGCGAGCTTCGCCATCGAACCTCCGCTTTGAAAATCGCCGTTGCCCACCGGGAGTATCGGAAACGGCGATTCATTCACGTCGTGGGGTTGCGCATTTCCTCTCTTAGCCAGGCCTTTGCCCGTTTCCAGTCTCGCTGCACTGTGCTCAGCGAAACCCCTAAGGCTTCGGCGGTTTCTTCTTCGGTCATCCCCGTAAAGAACCGGCACTCGACCATGCTCACGAGGCGCTCATCGAGCCGTGCCAGCGCCTGCATCGCATCGTCAAGCGACAGGAGCTGCTGCACCTGGTCGTCTATCGCTATCTGGCTGTCGTCGAGCTGGACGTGGTGTGCCGCCCCGCCGCGCTTGGCAGCGCCTCGCTGGCGGGCGTAGTCGATGATGATGTAGCGCATCGCCCGCGCCGCCAGGGCCAGGAAATGCGCCCGGTCCGTCGGGGCGACCTCTGATCCTTTCACCAGTCGCAGGTAGGCCTCGTTGACGAGGCTGGTGGTATTGAGGGTCGGCGAGGAGCCGCGCTTCAGCTGCGCGCTGGCCGCTCGCCGCAGGTCGTCATAGACAAAGGAGAACGCCTGGTCCAGCGCCTGGCCATCGCCCGCACGGTGCGCCGCAAGCAACTGGGTGACTGGCGCGCTCTCCATCGGCGAATTCCCCCGTGTTCCCGGTGTTCTTGTCTCCGCGAGAGTCGCGCCGTTGCCGTCTCGCGCGCTCCTGTCGTGAACCGAGTATAGCCGGAGTGGCGGTCAATCCAAACGCTGCTCAGCCTGCGTGTGCAGCGACCTATCTGCCTTCGGCGAGAAGTTTTTTCCAGAAGGTTTGCGATTGCCTAGATGGGAGTACTAATCAACCGGAGCAGACCAATGAATATTTTCCATAATAAGCCCAGGTTCATCATGATCTCGTTGATCGCAATGACAATGGCTGCCTGCGGCGGCGGCGGTGGCGGTGGTCCATCTCCGGGCGGCGGCGGCGGCGGCGGTGGCGGCGGCGGCGGCGGTGGCGGTGGCGGTGGCGGTGGCGGCGGCGGCGGCGGAACCGGGACAGCGCCGGCCGACCCGATTGTGTACATGGAGAGCAACGGGACGACCATCCGGGAACTTTATCTCGTGGATCCACTGGCGCCCGGTACGTCGGAACAGATCAATCCTTCGCTCGTCGCGGGAGGCGAGATGGGGCCGTTCTCACTGAGCCCCGACCGCACTCACGTCGCCTACTCCGCGTTCCAGGACACGTCCACCGAAGGCGAGCTGTACCTGGTCGATCTTGCCGAGCCGGGTACGTCGGTAAAACTGAGCGGCGCAATGACCGCCAATGCCATCGTGTCCGAATTCAAGTTCAGTCCCGATGGGAGCCGGATTGCCTACACTGCGGACCAGGACGTGTTCGATCAGTTCGAGCTGTACCTGGTCGAGCTGGACAACCCGGGAGTCACCACGCGCCTCAATCCAGACCTTCCGGCCGATGGCGATGTACTCAACGGGTTCAGCTTCAGCCCGGATGGCACCAAGGTGCTCTACATCGCAGACCAGGACGTGGAAGGTGTCGTCGACCTTTACCTGGTCGACGTCGCGACGCCCGGGACGGCAACGAAAGTCAATCCGGCGTTCGTGGACGGAGGCGATATCACCGGCACGAACTACAAGTTCAGCCCGGACGGAGCGACGATCGTTTACATCGCGGACCAGGACGTAAACAGCGTGGACGAACTGTATGCGGTCGACGTTGCCAGCCCGGGCACGTCCGTGAAGCTCAACCCGCCACTCGTAGCGGAAGGTGATCTCTGCACGTTCCACTTCAGCCCTGATTCCACCAAGGTGGGTTACTGCGCGGACCAGGACGAGATCGGAACCCTGGAGCTATACCTGGTGGACCTTGCCGTACCCGGCGTTTCGATGAAGGTCAATCCTCCGCTGGTCGCCGCGGGCGATGTGCAGGCTGCGACGTTCCGCTTCGGCCCTGACAGCGATTTCATCGTTTATCGCGCGGACCAGGAAGTCGACGGCCTGAACGAGCTGTATCGCGTCGAAACTGCAACGCCTGGTACGTCCGTGAAGATAAACGAACCGCTGGGCGCAGACGGGGACGTGTCGATCTTCCAGATCCATCCGGACGGTCTGCAGCTTGCGTACGTGGCGGATCAGGAGACCGAAGGCGTTGCCGAGCTATACCTCGTCGACCTGTCGACACCGGGCGTATCCACGAAACTGAACCCGGCACGTCAAGGTGCGCCTATCTGGCAAATCGAGTTCACCGAAGATGGTTCGCAGATCTACTACATCGCCGATCAGGACACCGCCGGCATTGACGAGCTGTATCGCATCGATATCGCAACTGCCGGGGTGGCGACAAAAATCAACAGCGCGCTGGCGGCGGACAGTGATGTATTTTTCTTTGCGATTGCACCGGGATTCCCTTTCTGATCCTGGTTCAAAGCAAAGCTCACGGATGCAAAAAAAAAAATGTAAACGTCTGTGTTCCAGTGCTCGTTGTCGCGGCCGGTTTATCCCCTTTGCCCGCCGCGGCAACGACACTTCTCCGAAACGTGTCAGGTGTTGGCGCTGTCGCCCTGCAGGCGAGTGATCAGGGAACGCAGGAATACCTTGTTGAAGCGCAGCTGACAGGCTGAGGATACCTGTTCCATCAGTGTCGAGCTGACGCGAAGGATCGTCACGTTGCCGCTGGCGCAAATGGATGCGGTTCGCTTGGCGCCGCGCACGTAGCTCGTCTCGCCGAAGCAGTCGCCGTTCGACAGTACTCCGAGCTTTTTGCCGTTCGCCTCTACATCTGCCTGTCCGGCAACGATAATGTAGAACCGGTCGTCCATTTCGCCTTCGCGGACGATATCCTCACCGCTCTTGTACTCATGCCAGTCGCTTGCGCGAAGCACTTCCCATATCTCCGCATGAGAGAACTCGTGAAAGAACGTCAGGGTGCGCAGGAGATCGAAGTGTTCGCGGTTATCCAGGCTGTCGTACTTAGTGCGCAGGTCCTTATGCACCCTCGTCAGGTCGGCAGCCATTGCCGCACCGCTTGCACAACGCTTTCCGGGATCCTTTTGCATGCACATCGCGACGACGTTCTCCAGTTCCTCCGGCAAGTCGTCGCGGTACGTATGAATCGGGGGCGGCGTCGCGTAAACGATCTGGTGCAAGAGCTTCGACAGGTTGTCCGCGCGGAACGGGCGGAAGCCGGTCAGCAGTTCGTAAAGCACCGCGCCAAGGGAATAGATGTCGGAGCGCGAGGTCAGCTCCTCGGACTGCACCTGCTCGGGCGACATGTAGCTCGGTGAACCCGCGATACCTTCGATGCGCGAGACTTCCGAGTCAGTACAGATGGCGATGCCGAAGTCTATGATGCGAACGTCATTATCGGTCGTCAGCATGATGTTGCTTGGCTTGATGTCGCGGTGAATCACGCCGCGTCCATGGGCGTAGTGCAGTGCCTTCGCGCACTTGTAGATGATCTCTACGACGTCGTCGACACGCAGCAGATTGTCGGGCCGGCAATAAGCGGCCAGCGTGCGCGCGCCCTGGATGTGTTCCGTAACAACGTAGTACTTGCCCGCTTCCTCGCCCGCGTCGTAGATGGGCATGATGTTCGGATGCTGCAGCATGCCGACCATGTGGGCTTCATTGAAAAACATCTTGCGGGAAACACGGGCCCTGTCCTGGTCCGTGTCCTCTTCGATGTTGTATACCTTGATCGCGACGTCGCGGCGATAGTATGGGTCGTGGGAGAGATAAACGGTACCGGTGCTTCCCTTGCCGACCTTGTTGATGATTACGTACTTGCCGATCTTCTTCGGGACCTCGGCCGGCCGCTTCAGTTCGGTAACACTACGGACCATTTCGTCTTAGCCTGATCAGAACATGAGCCACCTGCCAAAACCGAGGAGCAATGCGGCATAGAGGGCGGCGAAGAGGTCATCGAGCATAGTTCCGAGGCCGCCGCCGAGTCTGTGATCCAGGTCCCGTATCGGCCAGGGCTTCCAGATGTCGAACAGCCTGAAGAGCAGGTAACCGGCGATCCAGAACACGAAAGAAACAGGAAGTGCTATCAAAACCAGGTACATGGCGACGATCTCGTCCCACACGATTCCAGGATGGTCGTGAACGGCGAGGCGCTTGCCCGCCTCTCCGCACAACCATATCCCCGCGGCGAAGAGCACGGCCGCGAGTATGAGCTGCAGGTGGAACTCCAGCCCAAGGGCACCCCACGCGAGCGGGATCCCGAGCAGTGAACCGACGGTGCCCGGTGCCCTTGGCGCCAAACCCGTACCGAAGCCGAACGCCAGCAGCAGCACCGGGTCACGAAGCACCTTCCGGCGCAATTCCGCGTCGGGTTTCGCTCCCGCTTTTTTCATGACTCAGAAGTGCCTATAGCCGCGATCCTCGTATGGAAACATCTTGCCGTCTCTCTTGCAGGCAAGGCCCGTGCCGTCTTCCACGTACCCGACACGCGTGACCGTCAGACCCTGCCGCGCCGCTATGGCCGCGATGCGGCTTTCATCGGCAGACGGCGCGGTGAAACAAAGTTCGTAGTCGTCACCGCCATCGAGCGCAAGATTTATCGCCTCGTCGCGGCCGAAGAAACGCAGCGTCTGGGGGGATAGCGGCAGCAGGTCGAGATCAATAACGCCGGACACCTCGCTCGCGACCAGCAGCTTCGCAAGATCGGTCCCGAGGCCGTCGGACAAATCTATGGCCGCAGTTGCGATTCCTGAGATGGCCGCTCCAAACGCAACGCGAGCGGACGGCCGCGAAAAGCGCTGAACGAGGTAACTGCCATCGCTGTCGTGTCTCTCCTTGCCGCGAGCCTGCAGCAAGGACAGTCCTCCCGCCGCGTCGCCGGGAGTGCCGGTCACGAAAACAGCGTCGCCGGGCTTCGCACCGCCGCGAGTAAGCGCAACTCCGGAAACGACGTCGCCCACCAGTTGCACGCTGATCACCGTTTGTGTCCCGCGCGTCGTGTCTCCGCCGATCAGCGCCACGGCATGCTCGTCCGCGGCCTCGAACAGTCCTTTCGCAAAGTCGGAGAGCCACGACTCATCGGCTTCGACAAGCGTCAGCGCAAGCGTCATCCACCGTGGCCTGCCGCCCATTGCCGCAACATCGGAGAGGTTCACCGCCAGTGCACGATAACCGACATCGGCCGCAGCAAAATCGACAGGATAATGGACGCCTTCAATAAGGGTATCGACGGCGACGACGAGATGATGTCCCGGTTCCGGCGCAACCACCGCGCCATCGTCACCGATACCGACGATCACACCGCCGTTCTTCCCTTTTCGCGAAAAGAAACGACGGATGATCTCGAACTCGTCCACGCCGTCAGTCCGCGGCCACGATGTCAGCGGCGCTCGCTCTGCCGAATCTGCCCCGCCGCGCGATCCAGCACGGCATTGACATACTTGTGGCCATCGACAGCGCCGAATCGCTTCGTCAGGTTCACCGCTTCGTTTATCACGACGCGATACGGAATCTCGATGCGCGACTGGAGTTCGTAGAACCCGAGCAGCAGTATTCCCCGTTCAACGGGATCGAGCTGTGACAGCGGCCTGTCGAGATATTCTCCCGCCTTCTCCTCGAGCGCCGGGCGGCCATCGAGTATCTCCGCAAGCGCTTCGTCGAAGAATGACTGGTCCACCCTCTGGTACTCGGGCCGTTCCCGAAACTGGGCAAGCAGCTCGCGCTTTTCGTGATCGGCGATCTGCATCTGGTACAGCGCCTGCACGAGCAACTCGCGGGCACGGCCGCGCGGACCGGGAGAGGGAGTATCGCTCATAGCCCCGACAGGCACCTATGCAGTGCTTTGGCCAACGATGCTGGCAGAGGACGGTTCAAGACAGGCGACGCAGCAGGTTGACCATCTCGATGACCGCGAGTGCGGCTTCCTCACCCTTGTTGCCTGCCTTGGTGCCAGAACGTTCGATCGCCTGCTCGATGGTGTCGACCGTCAGCACGCCGAGCCCGATGGGCAAGCCGTGCCTGCGTCCTGCCTCCGAAATTCCTCGAACGCACTCACCCGCCACGTAGTCGAAATGCGGCGTCGAGCCGCGAATAACCGCGCCCAGCGCCACTATGCCGTCGGTCCGGCGCGCCGCTGCAATCTTGTCGACTGCAAGAGGCATTTCGTAGGCACCGGGCACGCGCACCAGTTCGAGGTCCGCATCCACTGCGCCGTGGCGGCGCAGGCACGAAACGGCTCCCCGGACGAGCGAATCCACCACGAAACTGTTGAACCGCGACGCCACAATCGTGATTCGCGCGTCGCGCACCAGCATTTCGCCTTCGGTTGTTTTTATTTTGTCCATCTTGATTGGAACCAGGTCCTCCGGGTTGGTGAGCTCTGCGAAAGCGTGAAGAAGGCAGTGTAGGAGCTCGCCGTGCGAGCGAGCGGGATTCGCGCTCAGCGAAATCGCCCGCACGGCGGGCTCCTACAGTCGACTCTTCTGCACTACCTCATTTTTCGACGTATTCCACGATCTCGAGATCGAAGCCGGAAATACCGTGCATCTGCTTCGGCGCCGACAATACTCGCATGCGCTGCAAGCCGAGGTCGCGCAGTATCTGCGCGCCGACACCGTAGGTCTTGATAACTGCTTCACCCCGCCGCCGCTCCGCAAGGTCGTCGGAAGTCTGCGACAGCGATTCGACTGCCTCCATCAGCTCGCGCGAGGACTCCTGCTCGCGCAGCACGACGACCACGCCGGCATCCTCCCGCGAGATGCGTTCGATGGCGCTGTCGAGCGGCCAGCCGAGCGTGGGACTCTGCACGCCCAGAACGTCCCCGAGCGTGTCCTGGATGTGCACGCGCACGAGTGGCAAAGCAGCCCCGGCGACGTCGCCCTTGGCAAGCGCCACATGCACCGTCCGGTTTACGCGGTCGTCATAGCAGTACATCCGGAACTCGCCGTGGGCGGTCTGCACCGTCTTTTCGGCGATTCTCTCGACGTAGCGCTCCTTCTCCAGCCGATAGCGAATGAGGTCCGCAATCGTGCCTATGCGCACACCGTGCTGGCGCGAGAAGGCTTCGAGGTCCGGCCGGCGCGCCATGCTGCCGTCTTCGTTGAGGATTTCAACGATAGCGGCAGCCGGTTCAAAGCCGGCGAGCCGCGCCAGGTCGCAGCCCGCCTCCGTGTGCCCGGCGCGCGTGAGTACGCCGCCTGGCTGCGCCATGACGGGGAAGATGTGCCCGGGCTGGCTAAGATGCTCCGGGCGCGCATCGGGCGCTACGGCAACCTGCACGGTGCGGGCGCGGTCGTGCGCCGAAATACCGGTGGTGATGCCCTCGGCTGCCTCGATGGAGATCGTGAAGTTGGTCGCGTGCCTGCGATCGGTATCGTCCACCATCAGCGGAAGGCGCAGCTGCCCGCAGCGCTCCCGTGTCATCGTCAGGCATATGAGGCCGCGGCCGTATCGCGCCATGTAGTTGATGTCCTGCGCGCGGACTTTCTCGGCGGCCATGATCAGGTCGCCCTCGTTCTCGCGCTTTTCGTCGTCCACCATGATGACCATTTTCCCGGCACGGATATCCTCGATGATGTCCTCGATGCTGCTGAAGGTGGCCGCGGACGGATGTATTGAAGTCTTGTTATGCATAACCATGTGCCCTGAGAAAATCCCTTGTAATGCCCTGCGACGGGTCGGCCGGCTCGGCGGAACCGGTGCCAAGCAAACCTTCGAGGTAGCGCGCGATCAAGTCCACCTCGATGTTCACCTCGGTACCGCTGTCGTAAGTTCCCGCAATCGTCGCCGCTTTCGTATGTGGAATGATCGTTACTTCGAACCACGCCGGCGCATTGCCCGATACCTCGTTGATGGTAAGGCTGACGCCATCGACGCAAATCGATCCCTTCTTCACGACATATCGGAGATATTGGGCCGGGATGCCGATGCGCAAGCGTAGCGACCCTTCGCTTTCCGTCCTGCCGAGCACGGTGCCGACGCAGTCGACGTGACCGCTGACCAAATGTCCGCCAAGACGTTCCGTGAGCGCCAGCGATGGCTCGAGGTTGACGCTGCTGCCGGGCACGAGTTTTCGCAGGGCGGTCACGGTCATCGTTTCCGGGGACAGATCGGCGTCGAAGCCGTTCTCGTGCAGCTCCGCGGCAGTCAAACAGACGCCGTTGACAGAAATGCTGTCGCCGACGCCGTAGTCGCTCCAGGGCAAATCGCCTGAGCGAATCGACAGCCTGGCGCCCTCGTCCTGCGCCTGCATCTGCTCAACCACGCCCAGCGCTTTGACAATGCCCGTGAACATCTCAGTTGCCTGCCGCGGCTTCTTTGGGTGCAGGCCGCGCCACTATTCGCACATCCCGTCCCACGCGCCGCACATCCACGAACTCGAGTTGCAGGCGCTGGTCAAGCTCGATCCAGCCCGGTGTAGTGAAAATGCCCATGGTTTCGCTGCCCATCATATGCGGCGCCTGGTAAATGACAAGTTCATCCACGTGGCCGCCGGCCAGCAAACTGCCCGACAGCAGGGGCCCTGCCTCCACCAGCACGTCATTGATCTCGAGTTCCGCAAGCTTTCGCATCACTTCCGCAAGGTCGACCCGGCCCCTGTCCGTGGCCACGCGATATACCGCAGCACCGCGTTCTTCCAGCGCTTCCCCGCCGCGGTCTTCCGCGCAAAAGATCAACGTCTCGCCCGGCTGCTCGAACACTCGCGCCGCAACCGGAGTGCGCAGGCGCGAGTCGATCACCACGCGGGCCGGCTGACGCAGCACCAGCGACTCATCGCGAACCGTAAGCAGCGGGTCGTCCGCAACGACCGTCCCCACTCCCGTCATGACAGCACCGCTGGTCGCACGCAGCTTCTGCACGTCCCGCCGCGCCGGCTCACCCGTTATCCACCGGCTCTCGCCGCTCTGCATCGCGGTGGCGCCGTCCAGACTGGACGCGACCTTCAGCCGGACGAATGGGCGTTGCTGCGACACGCGCATCAGGAAACCTTCGTTCAGCCTCTGCGCTTCTGCCTGCATGAGGCCGCCCCGGACTTCGATTCCAGCCTGTTCGAGCGCCGACGCCTGTCCTGTGTCTTGTTGCGATAAGTCTCCGCTCGCGAATATCACCTTCGCAACCCCGGCGCGAATCAACGCTTCCGTACAAGGACCGGTTCTTCCCGTCCTTGTGCACGGCTCCAGCGTGACATACGCGGTCGCGCCATGCGCACGCTCCCCCGCCGCCGCCAGCGCATTTACCTCCGCGTGCGGTTCGCCGGCAGCGCGATGCCAGCCTTCTCCGACGACCATGCCGTCGCGGACGAGGACGCAGCCTACCCGGGGATTCGGGTGGGCGGTGGTCATGCCGTTTCTGGCCAGCCGCAGGGCGTGGGCCATGTGGTCGTGGTCGGCGGCTGAAAAGTTGTTCATGGGCATCGTGTGCGATGGAACTGGATCGTTAGCGCTTGCGGCATTGCCCGCGGGGTGACCTTTGACGGAATGGCTCCCTGCGGTCCGCTTTATTTCCGCCAAAGGTCACCCCGCCGGCAATGCCTCGTGTCGGTGGTGGTACCCGCGCTTCACCGTACCAGGGCAACAATGGAGGGTTTCTGCCATTTGTCAGCGTTTCTTGCCGAGGAGGTCCGGGAGCAGGGACATCTGTTCGCGGCCGGCTGCCGTGCTTGATATCTCCTGCAGGCGCTGGATCTCGTCCTGGAACTCCGTCACGTCCTGGAAACTCCTGTACACGGAGGCGAAGCGCACGTACGCCACCTCGTCAAGGCTGCGAAGCTCCTCCATGACGAGTTCGCCAACGAGTCGCGACGGCACCTCGCGCTCGCCCATCGTGCGCAGCCGATGCACCAGCCTGCCAAGTGCCTGTTCGAATTCGTCCGCCGGCACCGGACGCTTTTCCAGTGCGCGGATCATGCTGTTTCGCAGCTTGTTCTCATCGAACGGCTGCCGGCTGTTGTCGCTCTTGATCAGGCGCGGCATTACCAGTTCCGCCGTCTCGAACGTGGTGAAACGCTCGTTGCAGTCGAGGCACTGGCGCCGCCTGCGCACCTGCCGCCCATCGGCGGCCAGGCGCGAATCGATCACCTTGGTTTCTTCGTGACTGCAAAAGGGACAGTACATGCTATCCGCCTCGCGCTACGCAGCATTATTCATGAACGCCACCAACGTCAGGAAGCGGAGCCTCGGCTGGGGGGAGGGCTTGCCAGGACTGTCGCAAACAGGGATGTTTGCGCAGAGCCCCCATGGATGGGTTCACGGCGTTCCTGGCAAGCCCTCCCCCCAGCCGAGGCTCCGCCTGCGACCAACTTTCCCCGTTCATGAAGAATGCGGAGGAGCATCAAACGTACACCGGGTGTTTTCCGCACAGCTCGAGGACCTGTCCGCGCACGCGCTTCAGCAGCACTTCGTTTTCGAGGTCTTCGAGGATGTCGCAGATCCAGCCGGTAACCTTGCGCGTCTCCTCGATACCGAAGCCGCGGGTGGTGATGGCCGGCGTGCCGAGACGCAGGCCGCTGGTAACGAATGGCGAGCGCGGGTCGTTCGGCACGGCGTTCTTGTTCACGGTGATGTTCGCATTGCCGAGAGCGGCATCGGCATCTTTGCCGGTGATGTCCTGTGCGATGAGGCTCAGCAACATCAGGTGGTTGTCGGTGCCGCCGGAGACCACCTCGTAGCCGCGTTCCATGAACGCGTCGGCCATGGCGCGTGCGTTCCCGACGACCTGTCCCTGGTACTTTTTGAAATCCGGCTGCATGGCTTCGAGCAGGGCGACCGCCTTGGCGGCGATCACGTGCATCAGCGGTCCGCCCTGCGTGCCGGGGAACACCAGTGAGTTGAACTTCCTGGTCAACTCGTCGTTCTCGCGCGCGAGGATCAGACCGCCCCGCGGCCCCCTCAGCGTCTTGTGGGTCGTCGTGGTGACGACGTCTGCGAAGGGAAGCGGATTCGGATAGTGTCCGGTCGCCACGAGACCCGCGACGTGCGCCATATCGACCATCAGGTAGGCGCCGACGCTGTCAGCGATGTCGCGGAAGCGCTGCCAGTCGAGTACGCGGGAATACGCCGAGAAGCCGGCGATGATCATGCGCGGCCGGTGTTCGGCTGCGAGCGCTTCGACCTGTTCATAGTCGAGCAGCCCGGTTTCGGCGACCACGCCATACTGTATCGCGTTGAACAGCCTGCCGGAGAAATTGACCTTGGCGCCGTGGGTCAGGTGCCCGCCGTGCGAGAGGCTCATGCCCAGGATCGTGTCGCCCGGATTGAGCAAGGCAAAACACGCCGCCGCGTTGGCCTGTGAGCCCGAATGCGGCTGCACATTTGCATAGTGCGCGCCGAACAGCTTCTGCGCGCGCTCAATGGCCAGTGTCTCCGCCACGTCGACGAATTCGCAGCCTCCGTAGTAGCGCTTGCCCGGGTATCCTTCGGCGTACTTGTTGGTCAGGACCGAGCCCTGCGCCTCCAGCACCCTCGGGCTTACGTAGTTTTCGGAAGCGATGAGCTCTATGTGCTCTTCCTGCCGCCGGGCCTCATCGACGATGGCCTTGAAAAGCTCACTGTCGAACTGCTCCATCGTCGGCGTCTCAACATACATGCGGCACGGTCTCCGTTCTTGTCCGGTTCAGGGAAGCAGGTGAGTGTAGCGCAGGGCTCAGCCCCGTGCTGCGAAGGCCTGGACCACGCGCGTCCATGCCCGGGCCAGGTTGCGCCGGTCGTAGCCGCCGCCACCGGTCCCGACGATGCGCCCCTCGCAGTGAATGTCCGCGAGTTCGCACAGCGTCCCTGCGGCGGCGGCGTGCGCTTCTTCGGAATACTCGAGATGAGTCAGGGGATCGCCGGCGAGGCTGTCGGCGCCGCACTGGAAGATCATGAAATCCGGAGATACCTTGTCGATGTAGTCGGCGACACGTTCCCATGCGACCCGGAAGTCCCCGTCGCCCGCGCCCGGAGCCATGGGGATATTCAACTTGGTGCCCCGGGCGCGTCCCGTGCCTGTCTCGTCCGCAGAGCCCGTGCCCGGGTACAGGAAACGGCCATCCTCGTGGATGTCGGCGAACAACAGGTCCGGATCGTCCTCGAAGCCGTAGAACATGCCATCGCCGTGATGCGCATCTATGTCGACGTAGGCGACGCGCTCCACGCCATATTGCTTGCGCAGGTATTCGGCGGCTACGCCGCAGTCATTGAACACGCAGAAGCCCGCAGCGTTCGCTCTTGCTGCGTGGTGCAGTCCGGCAATGGGCACGAATGCACGCCGTGTCTCGCCCCGCATCACCGCATCCACCGCGGCCAGCGTCGTGCCGACGACGTCCGAGGCTGCATCGAATACGCCGGGGAACGCCGGCGTGTCACCGGCATCGAGAAATCCCCTGCCCTCCTGTGACAACTGCGACACACGGTCGATGTACTCGGGGGTGTGGAACAGGGCCAGTTCGTCGACACTGGCACGGCGCGGTTCGGCGTATTGCACAGCCGCTCCGACGCCCGCGGCCGCCAGCTCGCTGTGGAACGCGTCGTGCCGGTCGGGCCCGAACGGGTGGTCGTTGCCGAACCCGTAGTTCGCAATCGCCCTGCCGCGATAAACGAACACCGGGGGCCTGCTGTCGTTGCTTTCTCTCATCTCACCTTATGCTCCGGAGGTCCGGACAACCGATATGCGATAATGCGCGTCTCTGTCAGTAACCCAATCTAACCGGACTCTTCAAGAATCAGGCATGGCGCAATATATCTTCACTATGAACCGCGTGGCCAAGGTGGTCCCGCCGAAGCGATTTATCTTGAGGGACATATCCTTAAGTTTCTATCCTGGCGCCAAGATCGGCGTTCTTGGCCTGAACGGGTCGGGAAAATCCACTTTACTGCGAATCATGGCCGGTATCGACAAGGAATTCGACGGCGAGGCACGGCCGCAGCCCGGGATCAATATCGGCTACCTGCCGCAGGAACCCGAGCTTGATGCGACGAAGAATGTCCGCCAGAACGTCGAGGAAGGCGTCGCCGCCACCAAGGAACTTCTGGACCGCTTCAATGATATCAGCATGCGTTTCGCCGAACCGATGGGCGACGAGGAGATGTCGGCGCTGCTCGACGAGCAGGGCAAGCTGCAGGACGCCATTGAAGCCGCGGGAGGCTGGGAACTGGATCGCATGCTCGAGGTGGCTGCCGATGCGCTCAGACTTCCCCCGTGGGATGCCGAGGTGGCGACGCTTTCAGGCGGCGAACGGCGGCGCGTGGCGCTGTGCCGGCTGCTGATATCGAAGCCGGACATGTTGCTGCTCGACGAGCCGACGAACCACCTCGATGCCGCATCGGTGGCGTGGCTCGAGCGCTTCCTCGAGGAGTATCCCGGGACCGTCATCGCGGTAACCCATGACCGTTACTTCCTGGACAACGTAGCCGGCTGGATTCTCGAACTCGACAGGGGCCACGGCATTCCCTGGCAAGGCAATTATTCTTCCTGGCTGGAGCAGAAGGAACAGCGCCTCGCGACCGAAGAGCAGACGGAGAAGGCGCGGCAAAAGGCCATGCAATCCGAGCTCGAGTGGGTGCGCTCCAACCCGAAGGGCCGCCAGGCGAAGTCGAAGGCTCGACTCAAGCAGTTCGAGGAGATCTCCTCGCAGGCGTACCAGAAGCGTAACGAGACCAACGAGATCTACATCCCACCCGGTCCCCGGCTGGGCGACGTCGTGCTCGAGGTGAATAACGTCCGCAAAGCGTTCGGTGAAAAGCTGCTGATGGAGAACTTAAGCTTCTCGCTTCCCCCCGGCGGCATCGCCGGCATCATCGGCCCGAACGGAGCGGGCAAGACAACGCTGTTCCGCATGATCACCGGCACCGAGAAGCCCGACAGCGGCACGATCCGCCTGGGCGACAGCGTGAAGCTCGCGAGCGTCGACCAGTCGCGCGACAGCCTGGACGACGAAAAGACGGTCTGGGAAGAGATTTCGGACGCACAGGACGTCATCCAGGTGGGAAGCTACGAAACCCCGTCTCGCGCCTACGTCGGCCGTTTCAACTTCCGCGGCACGGACCAGCAGAAAAAGATCGGGCTGCTCTCCGGCGGCGAGCGCAATCGCGTGCACCTGGCAAAGATGCTCAAGGCGGGCGGCAACCTGTTGCTGCTCGACGAGCCGACCAACGACCTCGATGTCGAGACACTGCGTGCGCTCGAGCAGGCGTTGCTGGAATTCCCGGGGTCGGCCGTAGTCATCTCCCATGACCGCTGGTTCCTCGACCGTATCGCTACGCACATCCTGGCGTTCGAAGGCAACAGCGAGGTCACCTGGTTTGCCGGCAACTACGCTGAATACGAGGAGGACCGGAAGCGCCGCATCGGCAACGAAGCCAATAGTCCGCACCGCATCCGTTATAAACGTCTCGCGACCGGCTGATTTACCACAGCCAGATCATCAAGGGCGGCGGAAATGAGCATCCTGATTGCACTGAGCGCCATATTCGCCCTGCTCGCGATGTTCTTTCTCGGCCGAACGCTCCGTTGCACGCGGCGCGGACGACTGCTGCGCGCCGGCGGTTCCGGCATCACGTTCGCGGTCTGCGCGGTACTCGCGACGGCCGCGATCATGCTGACCGTGAGTTACTACAGCTACCACCGGCTGACCTCGGAGCGCTCGGTGTCCAAAATCGAGTTTCTCCGGACCGGCACCGACGAATACCAGGCGCGCCTCATGATCGAGGGGGAGCCGGACCGTCTCTTCGAGCTCCGCGGCAACGAGTGGCAGATGGATGCGAGACTCGTCACCTGGAAACCACCCGCGACCATACTGGGGCTCGATCCCATCTACCGGCTTGAACGCTTGAGCGGTCGCTTCACAGACGTTGCACGGGAGCGCAGCGAACGCCGCACCGTTCACGAACTCACGCCGCCGCAGTTGATGGACGTGTGGTACGTGGCCCGTCGCTTCCCCGCTTTCGCGCCGGGCATCGACGCCTACTACGGTTCGGCCACCTACGTTCCCATGGCCGACGGTGCGCGTTTCGAGGTTTTCTTGAGCCGCGACGCTCTCATCGCCAGGCCGGTCAACGACGCGGCGCGAAATGCCCTCGGCGCCTGGCGCAGCGGCATGCGCTAGAAAGGTCGCCCCGCAGGAAGCGACCAGCTATCAGCGGAGTCGTGATTGCGAGGGTGGCTTCGCCTGCGCTGCCGTCACCCTTCATGAATCCTGCGGGGCGATTTTTCCACACCGACCGTATCGGCGTGGATGCCGGATTCACGATTATGTCGAACCCGACAATGTTGCAAAGAAGCTTGAGGTTATACTGCTAACGCGCTGTTCAATACGGCAAACAACAACGGCAGCGCGCCTCGAACAACGAAAAAAAAAGGGCAGCGATGAGCATAATCGTCAAGCGCGACAAGACCATACATCACTCGAATGGAGAGGCGTTCGGCCTCGAATGTCCCTACTGCGGCGTATTCGCACACATGAGGCCACAGTCGATACCGGACGTGCAGACGGTGCTCGATCACCGGCCGAAGCATGTGGGGCTCGTCTACGAGTGCGACGCCTGCCAGGCACCGGTCTTCCTGCGGTTCGGTGTCAAAACCTTCAGCCAGGACAGCATCGAGCTCAACCGGAACTTCCTCGAGCTGGAACGGCCGAAGGAGCGCTTCCCGTTCTCCTACCTCCCCAAGCACACAGAGATCCTGTTCCGCGAAGCGTTGTCCTGCTATTCGAACAACAGCTTTAATGCGTTCGCGTCGATGTGCCGGCGCGCCGCCGCGAGTTCATTCGAGGCAATGGGTAGCAGTGGAAGGTTGCGGGCCTTCGATGAAGTCATGATGGCGCAGGACATTGCCGAGATCGACGACGACAGCTTCGCACCGATCAAGCGCGTGCTCTTCGAGACCGCAATGGACGAGGACCTGCCGCTACTGAACCGGGCACAGGCGGGCGTACTGCTCGAAGTCATGAAAGACATGTTCTACCAGTGCTTCGTCCGCCGCGGCAAGCTGAGCCGCGCCATCAAGGTGCGACGCTTCTTCGTGCAGGAAGGAAACGGGGGCCTGCGCCCCACCGCGTAGTAAGAAAGGGGTACGCCCGGGCGACATTGCGTCGGGATTTACGCCACCCATGGTCGCCCGTGAGACGGGCTCCTACAGCGGCTCGTTCCCGCCAAAGCGCAAGCTCCGGATAGTAAACCTGTAGGAGCCGCCCCGCGGGCGACATTTCCGTCAGGTTTTGCGCCACCCGTGGCGCCCGCGGGACGGCCTCCTTCAGGGGCCTTGGAGAGGTTTCCTAGCGGATCGCTGCGCGCGCGTTTCGGAACATGCGCATCCACGGGCTTTCATAGCCCCATTCCTCCGGATGCCATGACAGCTGCGCCGTCCGCGCCACGCGCTCCGGGTGCGGCATGACGATCGAGACGCGCCCGTCCTCGGTGGTCAGCCCGCAGATGCCGCCGGGCGAGCCGTTCGGGTTGGCGGGATAGTCTTCGGTGACGTTGCCGTAGTTGTCCACGTATCGGAGGCTCACGTGAGGCTCCGCGGAAACGCGCGCGGCCTCGCTTTCGAACACGGCTCGACCTTCACCGTGCGACGTCGCAATCGGCAACCGCGAGCCAGCCATGCCGGCCATGAAGATCGACGGAGTGTCACCCACTTCAACGAGGCTCAACCTCGCTTCGAACTGCTCCGAGGCATTGGGCATGAAGCGCGGCCAGTGGGCGCTCCCGGGAATGAGATCGGTCAATCGAGCCATCATCTGGCAGCCGTTGCATATGCCGAGCGCAAAGGTATCGCCGCGCGAAAAGAAGGCTGAGAAGCGGTCGCGCGCGCCGGAGTGATAAAGGATCGACGTGGCCCAGCCGCCGCCGGCCCCGAGGACGTCGCCAAAGGAGAACCCGCCGCAGGCGACGATGCCCTGGTACGACGCAAGGTCGTCGTGGCCTTCCAGGATGTCGCTCATGTGCACGTCGAACGCGTCGAAGCCCGCCATCATGAATGATGCGGCCATTTCCTGCTGGCTGTTGACGCCTTGCTCCCGCAAGATGGCAACGCGCGGTTTCCTGCCGCCGACGAGCGGCGCCGCGGGCTTCGCATTCGCATCGAGGTCGAAGGTGAGCCGCGCGTTCAGGCCGGGGTCGTACTCGTCGAGGATGCGATTGTATTCCTGCCTGGCCGTATCCGGGTTGTCGCGCAGCGACTGCAGCCTGAAGCTCATCTCCGACCAAACGCGCTGCAGGTCGGCGCGGCTCCGGCTGAATATCACCTCGTCGTCGTTGTAAATCGTGAGCTGGTCGTCCGGCTCGACGCGACCTGCTTCAGTGAAGGCGAGATCGAAACGCTCCAGGACGGACCGAACATCATCCATGGCGGATTCCGCCACCTGCAGCACCGCCCCGAGTTCCTCGGAAAAGAGCTGCGCCAGGATGTGCGCAGCCGACCCGGCAAGATGCAGCGAA
>DATGQI010000097.1:0-7748 GCA_035304285.1 Woeseiaceae bacterium | reverse complement strand
GCCTGGCGCGTGTCTTCGGCGTTCGGGTCGTTCACCTGCTGCCCGCCGCGCAACTCGTCGATCGCTTTCTCGACAGCTCCGCGCACCGCGCCGGCCTGCTCCATGATCTTGACGAGCGGGGAGCGATCGTCCATGGCCGCGAGGACGAACAGTTCGCTGGAGATGTACTGGTCGTTGCGCTTCTGCGCGAGCTGGTCGGTAAGGTTCAGGAGCTTCGTCAGGTCGTTGCCGATGTGCACCTCGCCGCCGGTACCTTCGACCTTCGGCAGCCGATCGAGCGCAAGCCCCAGTTGCGAGCGCAGGAGATTGACGTTCACACCGGCCTTGGTCAGTAGCCCGCGGACAGAACTGCCCTGCTGGTCGAGCAAGGCCACCATCACGTGGGCCGGCTCGATAAACTGGTGATCCTGGCCCACGGCAAGCGACTGGGCATCGCCCAGGGCCATCTGGAACTTGCTGGTCAGTTTGTCCATTCGCATAGCGTTTCGCCTGAAGGTAATCGACCCGGCCCGCCGGGCTTCGATGTGTTCATTTAATGGGCACGGCAGCGGCTATTTCAAGCTTTTGGCACCCCCCCGATAGCACGCTGTAGGAGCCGTCCCACGGGCGTCACCGGTCGGGTTGCGTTGACGCTTGTCGCCCGGGACGGCTCCCTACAGCGTGCTATTCCCGAACCTGCGCCATCCGGAAGATAAAGGTCGCCATGCGGCCGCACTGTGCGTCGCGGCGGTAGGAAAAGAAGGCGTCGCTTTCGCTGAAGGTGCAACGCCCGCCGCCGTAGATCTTGTGTATCCCCGCGTTACGCAGGCGTAGCGTTGCGAGGCCGTAAATGTCGCCTTGCCAGCGCCCGCGCCGGTTGCTCTCGAAAAACCCGGCGGCGGCTTTATCCTTCTCCAGGAAGCATTCCCGGACCTCATCGCCCACCTCGAACGCTGCCGGCGATATAGCCGGTCCCATCCAGGCCATCAGCCGGGAAGGCGGCGTCGACATCATGGCGATAGTCGCCTCCAGCACGCCGTCGCAAAGGCCGCGCCAGCCGGCATGCGCGGCGGCGACTTCATCGCCGTCGAGGGAGGTGAACAAAACGGGAAGGCAGTCGGCGGTCAGGACCGCGCACACCCGATCTTCGGCAGCGGTAACGACAGCGTCTGCCTCAACGCCTTCCCTGGCATCCTCCGCCCGCACCACGGTCGTTCCGTGCACCTGCGCCAGCCATTTCGGCTCTTCGGGCAGCTCGCACCATGAGACGAACCGCCGGCGGTTGGCAGACACTGAAGCTTCGTCGTCGCCGACGTGGGCAGCAAGGTTCAGGGAGGCGTACGAGCCTTCGCTCACTCCACCCTGCCTGCATGTTGTGCCGGCCACGATTCCGGGCGGCGCCGGCCAGTCCGCCTTTATCCACTGCAAGGAGCTCATTTCGCTGGCACCTCTTCGAGCGCGTCAAGAAGTCGCGCGAAATCCGCCGGGACCGGCGCTTCCAAGCTCAACAACTCACCGGATACCGGATGTGCAAATTCGAGCTTCGCGGCGTGCAATGCCTGCCTGCGGAAACCGCGCAAAACCTCCTGCAGGTGCGGGCCCGCTCCCGCGGGAATAGCCAGCCTGCCTCCGTAAACCTGGTCGCCCACCAGGGGATGCCTCCGCCAGGCGAGATGCACCCGGATCTGGTGCGTCCGGCCGCTTTCGAGCCGCACACTTATATATGTGTGCGCGGCGAAGCGCTTAATCACCCGGTAGTGCGTGATGGCGGGCTTGCCATCGTCCTGCACGCTCATCCTCAGGCGGTCGACGGGGTGCCTTGCAATGGGGGCGTTGATGGTACCGCCGCCCGTCAATACTCCCACGCAAACCGCGAGGTAGTGGCGCGAGACCTCGCGCGCGGCCATCTGCCGCACCAGCGCCGTATGCGCGGGCAGGGTCTTGCCGATCAGCAGCAGCCCGGTCGTGTCCTTGTCGAGACGATGCACGATCCCCGCGCGCGGCAGGTCCGAGAGGGCGGGCACGCGGTGCAGCAGGCCATTCATCAGGGTGCCGCGCAGGTTTCCCGCGCCAGGATGCACCACCAGGCCTGCCGGCTTGTTTACCACCAGCAAGTCGTCGTCTTCGAAAACGACATCGAGGTCGATGGGTTCGGGCTGGCTGGTAACGCTGAGCGACGCCTGCGGCTGCAAGCGAACGACTTCGCCCCCCGTCACCACGTCCCGTGGACGCCTGGCCGTGCCGTTCACGGTGACGAAGCCCTCAAGCAGCCAGTCTTTCAGCCGGGTACGGGAATATTCGGGAAACATCCGTGCCAGCGCCCGGTCCAAACGTTCTCCGGCCAGGGTATCGGGCACAGCAAGTTCCCGGGCTTCGTCAGTGTTGGGGGTCGTCATGATCGGTCGCCAAAATCGGCCTCCGGCAAGTTTACGGTATACTCGCGCGATTTCGCGGTTATCCAGCGTCCTTAAAATCAATGATTTCGAACCGATCCGCATCTATTAACGGCCAGACCCGCTCTCCTGGTGCCGCTGCACAGGATTCCCTCCTTCGTCGACTCGCATGGCTGATGGCGCTGGTCGTGTTCAGCGCGGCGATCCTCGCGGGCTGCGCAGGCTCCGAAGAAGAAGAAAACGAGATGCTGCGCGACGTCACAAAGGCGTACGAGACGGCGCAACGGTCGATGGTGAACCAGAACTATCGGCGCGCAATCCAGATTTACGAAGCACTGCAGGCGAGGTTTCCGTTCAGCGACTTGAGCAAGCAGATCCAGCTCGAGCTGATGTACGCCTATTACAAGAGCAATCGCCAGGAACAGGCGATTGACGCCGCAGATACCTTCATGCGGGAGAACCCGACCCATCCGCGTGTGGACTATGCGCTGTACGTAAAGGCGCTTGCCTACTTCGAACGCGACCCCGGCATTCTCGAGCGACTGTTCAACAAGGAAGTGCACAACCGGCCGCCGCGCGACGGGGTTCTTGCGTTCTCGCTGCTCAAGCGCCTGGTCGAGCGGTATCCGGCGAGCCCGTACGCAGAGGACGCGAGGCAGCGGATGGTCTTCCTGAAAAACCGGCTTGCCGCGTATGAAAACACCGTTGCCAGGTATTACCTCGATCGCGGCGCCTACGTTGCCGCGCTCAATCGCGCCAAGGGTGCGCTGGAGGAATACAACGGCGCCGAGAGCGGAGACGAGTCGCTCACGATCATGATCGAAGCCTATGAAGGTCTCGGCATGGACGAACTCGCGGCCGACACGCGGCAGGTCCTGCAGTCCAACTTCCCGAACGAAAGCTAAACCGAAACGCCGGGAAGAGAAGGCTGCCCGTCCCACGGACTGCCATTCATCCGAACTTGCGCTTCCGATCTTCCGATCGTCGCCCGTGAGACGGGCTCCTACAGCGCTCGTAGCCATACCTGTCCGCAAATTTCGGAATAGAACCCCTGTAGGAGCCCGTCCTACGGGCGACAGTTCGTTCGAACTTGCGCTTCCGATCGTCGCCCGTGAGACGGGCTCCTACAGCGTGCTGTCCCGCCTCGCACCAGTCCCCAGCCCTGTTATTCGGATTCCGGGAACGTGTATTGGGACGTGATGGGGTAGCGCCAGTCGCGGCCGAACGCGCGGCGGCTGATGCGAATTCCCGGGGGTGCCTGGCGGCGTTTGTATTCGCTGCGTTTGACGAGTTCCAGCACCCGCGTGACGACTTCCCGGTCGAAGCCGCGCTGGGTGATCTCGTTCACCGAGAGGTCTTCCTCGATGAAAGCGGAAAGAATCGGGTCGAGAACCTCGTAGGGCGGCAAGGTATCGCTGTCGCGTTGGTTCGGGCGCAGTTCCGCCGAAGGCGGACGCTCTATCACGCTCGGCGGTATGACCTCGCTTATTGAATTGCGGTAGCGCGCGAGCCGGTAAACCAGCGTCTTGCTGCAATCCTTGATGGGTGAAAAACCACCGGCCATATCGCCATAGAGGGTGGCGTAGCCCACCGCCATCTCGCTCTTGTTCCCGGTCGAGAGAAGCATGCGTCCGGTCTTGTTCGAGATCGCCATCAGCAATATGCCGCGGCATCGGGCCTGGATGTTTTCTTCCGTCACGTCCGGCTCGCGTCCCGCGAATATCTTCGACAGCTGGCGCACGGTGGCGTCGTACATCGGCTCGATCGGCAGGACGTCGTAGCGCACTCCAAGCCCGGCTGCCTGCCGCGCGGCATCCTCCTGGCTCATCGTGCTGGTATAGCGGAACGGCATCATGACCGCGCGCACGCTTTCCGGGCCGAGCGCGTCACAGGCAATCGCCAGGATCAACGCGGAGTCGATGCCGCCGGAGAGCCCCAGCACGACTCCCGGGAAACCGTTTTTTGAAACATAGTCGCGAGTACCGGTAACGAGCGCCTCGTAGACGCTTTGTTCGGTGGGGAGGTAAGGCGTGATCTCCTTGCGCTCCGGGCGGACACCTGACTGGTCCGCGTACAGCTCGAGCCGTATGAGCTTTTCCCTGAACGGCTCAGCGCGAAAGCAGATGTCGCCGGAGGCATCCATCGCGAAGGACCCGCCGTCGAAAACGAGCTCGTCCTGGCCGCCGACCATGTTGACGTATACCACCGGCACATGGACTTCGTTCACTCGCGCGCGAACGACGTTCTCGCGGATCTGCTGGCTTTCCAGTTCGTAAGGAGAGCCGTTGATCGCGATAATCACCTCAGCGCCCGCCGCCCTGCTCAACGCCGCGGGCGCCGAACGCCACACGTCCTCGCAGATGTGCAGACCGATGCGCACCTTGTTCAGGCTGAAGACCGCGGCATCCTTCCCGGCCGTGAAGTAGCGTTGCTCGTCGAACACCCGGTAGTTCGGCAGCATGTGCTTGCGGTAGTGCGCGAGTTTCCTGCCGTTCCTGTAGACGGCACAGGCGTTGTAGATGGTGCCATCCTCGTACTCCGGAAAGCCGACCAGCACGGCGATGTCCTTGACACTATCGCGGATCGTGTCCAACGACGCGAGCACCCGCTTCCGCAGCCCGGAGTGGAACAGCAGGTCTTCCGGCGGATAGCCGCTGATGGTCAGTTCGGGAAACACCACGAGGTCGGCCCTCAGCTCGTCGCGTGCGCGGTTCGAATAGTCGAGAACCCTGGCGGTGTTGCCTGCCACGTCGCCGACCACGAGGTCGAGCTGGGCAAGGGCGAGAGTGACGGAATTGGTCATCGCAGTGTTGACGCGATCGGTAAGACGCGGTTAGAGAACACGCAGTGTAACTCCGGGGCCAATGAACAGACCGCTGTGGGAGCCCGCATGGCGGGCGACATTTCGTTTAAACGTCCCGCTTGTCGCCCGTGAGACGGGCTCCTGCAGCGCCCGATTCAAAGCGGCACATACGCTGCTTGAACGAACCTGCGAGGAGGTGCGCGGGCGACCAGCTACGATGAAACAACCTCACTGACCAAGCAGTTGCAGCATGGCGCTGCCCAGCTCGGCGGGCGAGCGCACGATCGCGGCGCCTGCGGCGTCGAGCGCCTTGAACTTGTCCTCGGCGGTACCTTTGCCGCCGGCGATGATCGCCCCGGCATGACCCATGCGTTTGCCCGCCGGCGCGGTTACGCCGGCGATATAGGCAACCACGGGCTTCGAGAACTCCGACTGGATGAACTCCGCCGCCGCTTCTTCGTCGGTTCCGCCGATTTCACCCACCATCACGACGCCGTCGGTATCGTCATCCTTCTCGAACAGCGCGAGGCAGTCGATGAAGTTCATGCCGCGTACCGGATCACCGCCGATGCCGATACAGGTGCTTTGCCCCAGGCCGTTCAGCGTCGTCTGGTAGACCGCTTCATACGTCAGCGTGCCGGAGCGAGAGATCACACCGATGCGACCCTTCTTGTGAATGAAGCCGGGCATGATGCCGATCTTGCATTCATCCGGCGTGATGATGCCGGGGCAGTTCGGTCCGATCAGGCGGCAGTCGTACTCCTTGAGCGCGGCCTTTACCTTGACCATGTCGAGCACCGGGATGCCTTCGGTGATGCAGACGATCAGCTTCACGCCTGAATCCGCGGCTTCGAGAATGGCATCCGCGGCAAAGGGTGCCGGCACGTAAATCATGCTGACGTCCGCGCCGGTCTCGGCTACGGCGTCGCGCATCGTGTTGAACACCGGAACGCCCAGGCACTCATCGCCGCCACGTCCGGGCGTGACGCCGGCAACGACTCGGGTGCCGTACTCGATGCACTGGGTGGTGTGGAACGATCCCTGGTTGCCGGTGATGCCCTGGCAAACGATCTTGCTGTCCTTGTTGACGAGTATGCTCATGATGCTGCCGCAACCACTTTCTTCGCTGCGTCCGTCAGGTCGCCCGCGGTAATGATGTCAAAGCCGCTCGCTGCAAGCAGCTCGCGCCCTTTCTCCACGTTCGTGCCTTCGAGGCGCACAACCACGGGAACGGTGACGCCGACTCCCCTGACCGCGTCGATGATGCCCTGGGCGATCAGGTCGCAGCGGACGATGCCCCCGAAAATGTTGACCAGGATGGCGTTCACCTTTTCGTTCGACAGTATGAGCTTGAAAGCCGCGGTGACGCGCTCGCTGGTGGCGCCGCCGCCGACGTCGAGGAAGTTCGCTGGCTCGCCGCCGTGCAGCTTGATGATGTCCATGGTCGCCATGGCGAGGCCGGCGCCATTGACCATGCAGGCGATGTCGCCGTCGAGCGAGACGTAGTTGAGGTCGTGCTGCGCTGCTTCCCGCTCCGTCGCGTCCTCCTGGCTGGGATCGCGAAGTTCAATCAGGCCCTTCTGCCTGAACAACGCGTTGTCCTCGATGTTGATCTTCGCGTCCAGCGCTACGACATCGCCGCTTTTCGTGACGATCAGCGGGTTTACCTCGACGAGGCTCGCATCCTTCTCGAGGAAAAGCCGGTAAAGGCGCCGGATGAGGTCGGCAAACTGCCTGCCCTGCGCCTTGTCGAGGCCAAGCCCGTAGGCGAGCTGCCGCGCCTGGAAATCCTGCAGGCCGGCTGCCGGGGAAACGGCAACGGTAAAAATCTTCTCGGGCGTCTCGGCTGCGACTTTCTCGATGTCCATGCCGCCTGCGGCCGAAGCGATGAAAGACACCTTGCTGACTTCCCGGTCGATGAGCATGCTTAAGTAAAGCTCCCGTTCGATCTCCGAACCGGCCTCGACATACACGATGTTGACCGGCAGGCCCTCGGGTCCCGATTGGTGAGTTACGAGCTGCTTGCCGAGCATTTCGTTCGCGTGCTGGCGCACTTCGTCGAACGAGCGCGCGAGCTTCACGCCGCCCGCCTTGCCCCGTCCGCCGGCATGCACCTGCGCTTTTACGACCCAGAGATCACCGCCGAGTTGTTCGGCGCCCTTGACGGCCTCGTCGGCTGTCTTTGCGGGCACACCCTGTGGAACGGGAATGCCATAGTCGGCGAACAGCCGCTTGGACTGGTATTCGTGCAAATTCATTAATGGAGTTTCTTTTTGCCGGGTGGAGAAGTCGGCGTATTTTGGAGCAAAGCGCAGGCAGACGCAAAGCCGCAGCCCCGGGTGAGGTTTCCTGTCTGCATTTGCACGACAATCCTACCTGCCGTGCGTATTATTGCGCCCGACGTGGACTTATTGAACTTAAAAGTAACGACATCGTTCATGGCACAGCCTACCGCGGCAGACCCAGGAGCTCCTCCGGGAGGCGTCACCCGACCTCGCGGTCTCGACAACATCGAGCTCACATGGCGCGTGCTCGGCACCCTGAATGTTTTTCGGCTGGTCGTGCCGGTGGTC
>DATGQI010000096.1:0-7264 GCA_035304285.1 Woeseiaceae bacterium | reverse complement strand
CCATTTGAACGTGGAGCACATCGCGAAGCGCTCATCCTCGCGATGAGACATCACGGAGCCGTTGCCGGTATCGATTGCCATTACGCCGACCCTTCCGCCGAGCACGGTTTCGATGTCGCCCAAAGGCGATGCCGTGGAGGCGCGCGCAAACATGCTGCCCGCAAAGTAGAGACCGCTTGCAGCCAGGAACCTGCGCCTGTCCATCAATACACTCCGTACACAGCTAATCCCCCCGCCGTTGTTCGAACACCTGCACTGCGCGATCCAGGTGAGCGAGCACCGCCGCACGCTCCTCGTCGCTGTTGTAGTCGGGGTGCTCCGCGGCCGATTCACGGATACGCTCTATCCACGCGATGAAATAGTCGGCATCTTCGGCGGATTGCGGTGCCTTGCCATCGACATTCACGTAAACAGGCGTCGTCGTCGCGTAAGGATAAAGATCGAACACGGACGGATGCGAACCCTCGTTCCACGCCCGTACCAGCAGCCAGCCGCTTTCATCGACTTGTACGCTGCCGCTGAGATCGGCGCTCCTGCGTTCTCCGCGAAGGTCGAAAGTTTCGACGACCTTTCCGTTGTAAACCAGCTCGAGGTGATCGACCGGCACCATGGAACGCAGGAATCCCGAATACGTAAGCTCTCTTTCGTTCGCGTCGAGAAGCAAAACGCTGCCCGGCCCTTCGCCGTTGACGGTAAGGCCCAGGAGAGGACCGTTGGTTGCCAGTGAACGTCCGTCTTTCAATCCGGAAAGCCACGCATCCTGCCGCGCCGCCGGCTCCAGGTCTTCGCGGGGCATCTCGACATAGGTGCGGTTCATGCCGACCGGCCCGCGCAGCGACGCGTAGTTCGCCATTGCGTCGGTGCCGCCCGCCGCCGCTATGCGAAAGCCGCAGTTCAGCAAGCGATACCACACTTCGGCTGAGGTACGATGATCGGCGAAGCCCACTACCTCGTAGTAGTCCAGCAGGCCGTGCGCCGCGTTGACCGGTAGCGAATTCGTCAGCCGCTCGGCCGTCGCGGGATTGGGCGCCGGCGCATCGAAAGGATGCACGTATCCGACAATGGCGCCCTGCGAACGCGCCATTCCGGCGGCGATTATGTTGTCCGGGTAGAGGCTTGCCGCGGCCGTGCCGGGATAAGAAGAATAGTCCGGCAACAGGTAGTGCTCGCCGAGGCCGAGCAGGCCCATGTGACCCCAGTAACTCGTGTGGTACTCCTGCGCGTGCAGCAGAGTGACGTCGTCGTTCGATGCTTCATCCGGCGCCGTCGAGAAGTAGTCGATATCCGGAATTCGCTGTTCCTTGTTGACGATCAGGTTGAACACGAGGTCCAGGTCTTCCGCCTGCGCCTGCTGCACCATCTTCTGCGGGGTGTTGCGATAAGCCCCGCCATAGTTCATGTGCACATGCACGTCGGCACTCTGCCATGCGTCCCACTCACCCGGTAGCGCAAGCGGCTCGGCACGGATCGTCAGGCTACTCTGCTGATTCGCGGAGACTGTGACCAGTCTCGTTTCGATTTCGTTTTCCAGCCCGCGCCACACCGTCACCCTGGCGGGCCCGGCGGGCAGCGTCAGCGCGGCTTCGCCATCGCTGTGAAAGTAATGCGTTTCAAAATCCGCAACGCTGCGGTCGTAGCCGTCATCCGCGTGCAGCCAGCCCGAATCCGGCGCGTACTCCCGCCCGTCGGCGGCAACTACCGACAGCCGCGCAGGCGCCGCGGCGCCACGCCCATCCTCGATGGAGACGAGCAACCCGCCCATCGGACGCAGGTATACGCGTTCGACCGGCTCCACGATCTCCACTTTGCCCCCGATGGCATCCTGTATCCGCAGTTCGGTATTGCCCGATTCGTTTGCCACGTAAGCGATCTTCTGTCCGTCGGGAGAGTAGCGTGGCGAGGCGATGTCGAACTCGCCGTAGGTCAGTGGAAAAGGCTCGCCGCCGCCGCTGACCGCCGTGGTCCACAGCTGATGCCATTGCCGTCCGAGGTAAGAGGCATAGATGATGCGCTTGCCCTCCGGGGACCAGTCCGGCCGCGCGCGCCAGCTCGTCTCTTCGTTTCGCACCAGCACCGGCGCCTCCGCGCTGTCGAGCGTCACCCGCCAGATGCCGCCGGTGCCGTACGGCACTTCCGGGTTGCCGACGTACAGGATTTCCCGCCCGTCGGGCGACCACGACGGATGAAGTTCATGATCGTACGAGCTGTAGTAGTAGCGTTCCACTTCGCTCTCGCGCTCGTCGAACAGCGGGGAAGCATTAAGCGTCCCGTCCTCGATACTTCCGACGAAGATGTGAAAGCGGCCGGTACCGCTGGTCGAGACAAAGGCCAGGCGCGAGCCGTCGGGCGACCAGCGCGGCTCGAGGTTTACGGCGCGGTCGCGGGTCAGTTGTGTGACCTTGCCGGTGTCGACCTCCAGCACCTGCAACTCCATCGCGTGGTTCTTGTAGCGAGTGAAGACGATGCGCTTGCCGTCCGGCGACCAGTCGGGCTGGTAGTCGTAGAAGGGGCCCGCCGTCAGTTGTACGGCCGTATCCGAACCGAGTGCCTGCTTCCACAGGCTGCCCTGCATCGAGTAGACGAGAGTGCTGCCGTCGGGAGACCACGCGGGTGATGTGGGCCCGGTCGTTGCCTGAGGCAGGTACATCTCGCGGAAATAGTAGCTGTGCGGCACCGCGATCTGCGATAGAACCGGCTGTCGGTCCGCCGACGCCGCAGCCATGTGAAAAAGCAAAGCCGCCGCGATGGCGACGTGCAGGGTTGTTTTCATCGAGCGATACTCCCAAGAAAAAACGGCCAGGGAAAGTCCCTGGCCGTTCGCACGCGCTTCTGAATCAGAATCGGCGGGTGTACCGCAGGCCCCACGTTCTCGGCCTGTTTACGGTTATGCTCGTATCCTGGAAGATCGCATCGTAATAGTCATCATAATTTGCGTTGTAGCGGATTATCTGTGCCCGTTCATCCGTGGCATTGTCGATGAACAGATTGACTGACCATTCCTCCTGCTCGATGCCGGCGGCAAGGTTCAGAAGTGTGTACGCCGACTGCTTCTCCCTCAGGTCAGTCTCGAGGTTGCTCCAGGAGTCGCCGGTATAGGACAACGCGGCCTGCAGGTAGAAAGGCCATGCCGTCGTGTCGAAGTTGTACCGACCTATTGCGGTGTACTGCAGCTTCGGCACAAACGGCATCTCCTGTCCCACCGGGGCCAGGACGGTGGTACCGGTGCCGAAATACGCTTCCTGTAGCTCGGCATCGTTGTACGATGCCGAAACCGACACGGTCAAGGCTTCGGTTGCGGCGTACACCATGTCAAACTCAGCGCCGATCGTCTCGGCCTCACCGACGTTGCGAATAATCGTGAGCGGAGAGATGGCGAAATCCAGGAATCCAAACTGGAAATTCTCCCATTTGAGCCGATAAGCCGCCCCGTTGAATCTCAACCGGCCGTCAAGCCAGGTTGTTTTCCACCCAACTTCGACATTATCGACAAAATCCGGTTCGTAGGTCGGCTCGGCCTCGGCTGCTCGGTTTGCACCGCCGGGGCGGAAGCCCTCCGAATACGTTGCGTAGACCATTACGTCGTCAGTGAGGTGATAATTCGTACTGAACTTCAGCAATTCTCCATTGCCTTTCGATACTGCATCGATGTTCGCGCCGTTCGGGTAGCACGGAAACTGCGGTTCGTCGTTCTCGTCGAGGCAGCGACTCAGCCCGCCATTGAACCCGAATAACGAGTTTTCAAAATCGTAGTATCGGTAGCCTCCGACAAGCGTAAGCTGCTCAGTTACGTCAAAACTGATCTCGCCGAACGCAGCGTTGTCGCGATCGACGCGATCCTGCCGGGTATTCCACGCTGTCTGTTCCCCCGGGATAACCGAATTCGCGGTATCGTAGTCCGGCACTTGCCAGCGCAGATCGAAGTTGTGCTCCTGGCGCTGCGTGAACAAGCCGACAATCCACCGAAGCCGGTTCTCCCCCGACGATTGCAAGCGAAGTTCATGGCTCTGCTTCGTAAACGCCTCGTCGCTGGTGATGAACTGGCTGGGGTCAGTGCATGCGCCCAACGAATCGTAGTGATAACAACCCCCATAGTAGTAGGCGTAGAAGTTATCGAGATACTGCGCGTAATGGGTGTAATCATCCAGCCTGTCTTGCTCTTTATCCAGGTAGGCGCCCGCGTACACCAGGTCGAGGTTGCCTATGCGGCCTTCGAGCGTCAGCGATGCCTGGTACCAGGAATCGTCGTAGAACTCATCAAAGAACCGAGCGGTTTGAAGATCACCAATGTCTTCCGGGTCGTGCGTGAACACTCCATTGGACTTCTGCTCCTGCGCCATCAGGCCCGGTGTTACCGTCCAGTCGTCGTTCAGGTCTATTCGGAGAGCCGCGCGCGCACCGGTCGTCGTGGTGTCGTTGAAGTCTTTTTCGACAAGGTCGGCATTATCGACCGTGATTCCCGCGCCTTCGTGGGTAATCGTCCTGAACACATTGTCGATGTAGCCTGCCTGCTCCACGTGCCAGCCAACGACTCGCAGCGCAGCACGCTCGCCGATCGGGAAGTTGCCGTATCCCTCGACCGTATAGCCAATGTCTCCTTCCTCGACGCTGTCGACGCCGAAGTCTAGCTGCCCGGAGAATTCTTCCAGCTCCGGCTTGTTCGTGATGATGCGCAACGTGCCGGCCTGGCTACTCGCTCCGTAGTAGGTGCCTTGTGGACCGGCCAGCGTTTCGATGCGCGCTACATCGTAAACGTGAACATCGAGCACGTGGTTGATCGTAGTGACCGGCTGCTCGTCGAGATATACGCCGACGCTCGGCAGGGAACCCGAGTGCACGCCGTCGCCGCCGCTGGAGATTCCGCGCATGTAAACCTGCGAGATTCCCGGCCGTTCCGAAAGCCAGGATATGGTGGGCAGGAATTCAACATAGTCGCCGAAGTTGTTGAGGTTGAGTTGCTCGAGCTGCTGGTTACCAAGCACCTGAATTGAGACGGGGACATCCTGCAGGTTTTGTTCCCGCTTCTGCGCCGTAACGACTATCTCCTCGAGAGCGCCGGATTCCTGCGCGTGCGCCGGAACCATAGCAACGGTAGCGAGCGCGGTGCCGAGCGCTGCCGATACGGCTCTCGCCAGGGGTTTGCGATGGAATTGCTTCATGTTTCTGTTCCCAGCAGTATGATGCGGACGATGATTTAACCTGTGATGACCATGCCAATATATGTTCCGTTCCGTAACGTTGCTGTCATGCAACGGCGAGAGCGGATAATAGCAGCGATTATTTGCAACAATATAACTACGCGTTCTTACTCACTTTCGTTGCAACGGATACGTTTCATGATATGAAGCGAACACGCCGTGCGTTGTGGAAAACACACGGGGTTTTTCAAAGGTCAGAACTTCCAAAGACCAGATATGGCATCAGCAGGTCAGCAAGCAGGCAGTGACGTTCAAGCTGCGCTAGGTCGTGCAACTATCCTGTTGCAACGCGACCCGTCGCTCGCGGCAAAACACGCAGAGGAAATTCTTGCCGCCTTCCCGGACCTCGTCGCAGCCCGACTGGTTTTCGCAACCGCCTCGCGCCTGCTTGGCAACCCGCTCAAAGCCATGGCACTCATCGAGCCGCTGTCGCGCAGTGAGGAAGCGTCGCCCGGCGTACTGCATGAACTCGGGCTGTGCCTCGGGGCAGCCGGCCGCGGCGCCGAGGCTATCGAGTCGCTTCACAAAGTACTGAAGATTGATCCAGGGCACGCCGCCGCATGGCGTTCGCTGGGCGACCAGTTGAGTGCGAACGGCGATGAAAAGGGAAGTAGCGACGCATACGCGAGGCACCTCGCCCTCTCGACCACACACCCGGAGCTCGTGGATGCGGCGGAGCATCTGCGACAGGGAAAAATTCCTCGAGCGGAACAAATAACGAGGGAAGTTCTGAAACAAGACCCCGAGGACGTCGTTGCGATACGGATGCTCGCGTCTATCGGAATAAGGGTCGGGCAAATCGATGACGCTATCGCCTTACTGGAACGATGCCTGGAACTGGCTCCGGACTTTCACCTCGCCCGGCAAAACTACGCGACGGCTCTGTCGCGGCGGCAAAGGTTAGATGAGGCTTTATCGCAGATCGATAAGCTGCTGGTCTTCGAACCCAGCAATCCGAACTACCTTCTGATGAAGGGGAATTTCCTTGTGCAAAAAGGAGAACATCTGCCGGCCCTGAAGCTATATGAGGAACTGCTTGAAGATTACCCCTCACAAGCTGGCGCGCACCTGAACTTCGGGCACACACTCAAAACCGTCGGCAGGCTGGAAGAATCGATTAAGGCATACCGGCGAGCAATAGATCTGCGTCCCAGGACGGGAGAGGCATACTGGAGCCTCGCCAACCTGAAGACCTTCAGGTTTACGGACGACGACATCGCGAAGATGCGCTCGCAGGCCGCTGGTGATGAAGGGGATCCCGATGACCGGTCCCATTTGCTGTTTGCGCTCGGCAAGGCACTGGAGGACAGGCAGCAGTTCGACGAATCGTTCACCTTCTACGAAATGGGCAACACGATCCGGGGCAAACACCATCGATATGACCCGAAGGTAAACATCTACAACACGGCCAGGCAGATCAACGTGCTGACGCCGGAGTTTTTTCAGGCGCGCGAAGGGTGGGGCTGTCCCGCCGCGGATCCGATATTCATCGTCGGGCTTCCCCGCGCCGGCTCGACCCTTTTGGAGCAGATACTGGCGAGTCACAGCCAGGTCGACGGCACGAGCGAGCTGCCGGATATCATCGCGATGTCGCGCAAACTGGGCAAGAAATCGCGCAGCAACCCAGCGTCCAATTATCCCGAAGTTCTTACGAGCCTGACTGAGGCGGATGTCATGGAACTCGGCGAGCGATACCTGGAGAGCACCAGGGTGCAGCGGCGCAAGGCTCCCTTCTTCATCGACAAGATGCCCAACAACTTTCAGCACGTCGGGCTCATTCACCTGATCCTGCCCAACGCGAAGATCGTCGATGCGCGGCGTCATCCAATGGCGGGCTGCTTTTCGTGCTACAAGCAATTATTTGCGCGGGGGCAGACGTTCACCTACGACCTCGTAAACCTCGGGTACTACTACCGGGACTACCTGAAGCTGATGGACCACTGGGACGAAGTATTGCCGGGTCGCATTCATCGGGTGCAGTACGAGAAGATGGTCGGGGACAGCGAAGGCGAGATCCGCAGGTTGCTAAAGTACTGCGACCTGGAATTCGAGGAACAGTGCCTGCGCTT
>DATGQI010000095.1:0-16056 GCA_035304285.1 Woeseiaceae bacterium | reverse complement strand
GTCGATCAGGACGAAGCCTGGCTCGGCGAAGTCGTAGGTGGAGCCCATGATGACGTCCCACACGCGGCGCGCGGGCAGCGTCCTGTAAATCTTGCAGGCAACGAGACCTTTCGCGTTGCGCACGTAGTTGTCCGGCTCCGGCCATTCGCGCCACACGAATTGCTTCTGGTCGCGTACGTCCAGCCCGTCCTGCTCGGCTTCGCGCGCCGTCACCGGGAAGGCGAGATGCCAGTCGGCATCCGTCCGCACCGCTTCCATGAACTCGTCGGTAATCAACAAGGACAGGTTGAACTGCCGCAGGCGCCCGTCTTCCCGCTTCGCGCGAATGAAGTCCATCACATCGGGGTGGCCTACGTCGAACGTGCCCATCTGCGCACCTCGACGCCCGCCCGCGGACGACACGGTGAAGCACATCTTGTCGTAGATATCCATGAATGACAGCGGGCCCGACGTATAGGCGCCGGCGCCGGTCACGTACGCGCCTTTCGGTCGCAGGGTGGAGAACTCATAGCCGATGCCGCAGCCTGCCTTCAGCGTAAGCCCCGCCTCGTGAACCTTGTTCAGGATATTGTCCATGGAATCGCCGATGGTGCCGGACACCGTGCAATTGATCGTGGACGTCGCCGGTTTGTGCTGTTCCGCACCGGCGTTGGAAATGATGCGGCCTGCCGGTATCGCGCCGCTGCGCAAAGCCCAGAGGAAATCGTCGTAACACTGCTCGCGAAGGTGCTTCGCCTCGACGTCAGCCAGTGCCCTCGCCACACGCTTGTAGGTGTCGTCGATCGTTGCGTCTATCTGGCTACCGTCCTTGGCGATCAGGCGGTACTTGGCGTCCCAGATATCCATGGAGGCTGGTTGAAACTTGACTTCGGCCACCCTGCCGGCATTGAAATGTACCGCGGACTTCATGTGCTCCGTTACTCCCCTGATCGCGTCGCGAAACCCGAAAGTCTCGATAACCTTTCCTGCCTGTCATGCTTCGAGCGAATAGCATCCCGCTCACCGCTAGTCTTTTAGCGCCGAGTGCCGCAAATGGCTCGTGATTCTTCGTTGTGACAGGCACAAGATGTTGTGTCTGATAGGGCACAAGACTATGCCCGACGCCGCGGACTGTCAAGGCTTTGCCGGTTTTTTTTTCGGGGCAATTAACTATTTATAATCAGATGGTTACGATGCTAACTGCAGCTACTGGATTAAAAATATCGGGAAATCAGGGCAGTCCCTGCTTTATCCGGTTCACACAACATCTAGTGGCCTTAAGTCAAATGCAAAACGCGCGCCAGAAGGTATCACAGCTCCCTCCGAAGCCTGAATCTGCAGCAGTTTTGATAATGCTTCTGCACCCACGTGAATCTTGAAAAATATTCCGGGAGGCCCAACTAGTAGCGGCAACAGCGCGCAAGCGCCTTATGTTGGATCAGTTTTGGAGGGAAGGTAAATGAACGTAACCCGATTTGAACCCTGGTCCCTGGTCAACCGTTTGCACCGCGACCTGGGGCTTCTTGACCAGTTTGCCAGCCGCGGGTTCGGCTTCGGACAGGAGAACGGTGAACAGACGGTTGCCGACTGGGTGCCGGCGATCGACATCCTGGAGGAGAAGGAACGCTTCGTGCTGCGCGCCGACCTGCCGGGGGTGAACGCCGAGGACATCGACATCAGCATGGACAAGGGGCTGCTCACGATTTCCGGCGAGCGCCGTGAGGAAAAGAGTGAACAGGCCGAAGGCCTGCACCGCGTTGAACGCGCAACCGGCAAGTTCTACCGGCGCTTTTCACTGCCCGAGACGGTGAACTCCGACGGCATTTCCGCGAAGAGCGTGAACGGCATACTCGAAGTGAGCATTCCGAAGCAACCGCAGGTCCAGGCACGCCGCATTGCCGTAGAGGCTGCCTGACAGCACAGCTCCAGGCTTAACGACAACCGTAGTGCGACCATAAGGCGCCGCCCTGCATCGGGGTAGATGCGGGCGGCGCCACCTTTGAAGCTTTAAGTGACGCGCATTGCCCGCCGCGCGTATTGTTCACCGCAGAGGGGCCATGCATTATGGCTGAAGGATTTGGAGGCTTTGTTTCAAAAATGAGGACGATAATGTCGCCTGTCAGTTCATTCCGTGCAGCGCTCGTAGTAGGCGCAGCATTCCTGCTGTCTGTCGCGGCGACCGCGCAGGCGGCCCTGCCCGAAGAAGCCCTCCCCAGCCTCGCCCCGCTGGTCAAGGCCGCATCGCCCGCTGTGGTCAACATCCGGGTCAGCCAGACTGTCTCATCGCGGTCACCCTACGGTGACGAGATGTTTCGCCGCTTCTTTGGCCTCCCGGAGATTCCCGGTGGGTCGCGCGAAGTGGCGAGTGCCGGCTCCGGTGTCATCGTCGACGCGGAGAACGGCTACATTCTCACCAATCATCACGTAGTCGATGGCGCGGACAAGATCGAGGTTTACCTGTTCAACGAAGATTCGCTGGATGCCGAGGTCGTGGGGTCGGACCCGGCGACCGATATAGCAGTGTTGAAAGTGGAAGCGGGCGATCTCACGGAAATCCCGATTGGCGATTCGAGCGCCGTCCAGGTCGGTGATTTCGTGATCGCTATCGGCAATCCTTTCGGACTCGGTAACACCGTGACCTCGGGAATCGTCAGCGCTGTCGGCCGCACCGGCATCAGCCCCGCGCTCGGCCGCGGCGACGTTATCGAGGACTTCATCCAGACCGATGCGTCCATCAATCCCGGCAACTCGGGTGGCGCGCTCGTGAACATGAGGGGCGAACTCGTCGGTATCAATTCCGCGATCTTCACCCGCACCGGCGGCAACATCGGCATCGGTTTCGCCGTGCCTTCGGAGATCGCGCGCTCGATCATGGGCCAGATCGTCGACTTCGGTGAAGTTCGCCGCGGCCTGCTCGGCGTCACCATCACCACGATCGATTCGGAAAGCGCCAAGGCGCTCGGTGCCGAAGTCAATCGCGGCGCACTGGTCTCCGATATCCAGCCGGGCTCCGCCGCCGAAGAAGCCGGGGTACAGGTGGACGACATCATCGTCCGGGTCGACAACAAGAAGATCAACGACAGCCGGGAGCTGGCTAACGCGATCGGCCTGAAGGGCTCCGGCGACACCGTCCGGATCGAGTTGCTTCGGGATGGCGATACCCGGACGGTCACGGCTGTCCTTGGCCAACGGACGATGACACAAAGCAGCGGCGAGGATATCCATCCAGGCCTCGAAGGCGCAGAGTTTTCGGCGGAGGCGGCAACCAGCGGCAGCGGCGTGGAAGTCACGGATGTCCAGCCCGGAAGCCCTGCCTGGCAGCGCGGGTTGCGAGGCGGCGACGTCGTCATCGCGGTCAACCGGATCCGGGTGCGCAACCTGCAGGAAGTGCAGGAGATTGCCGGGCGCAATGAAATCCTGTTCTTGCTCGTCCGCCGGGCCGACCGGCAGTTGATGCTGCAGATTCGCTAAGACGGCACACAATGCGGAAGGCCCGGCCCATCGTGCCGGGCTTTCTTTAAAGCCCAATGGTAGTCCCGTCTCCGCTTGCAGGTGGCCAACTCCGCCAGTATCGTCGGATGACTCCACGACTTCAGCAGTGAGCGCGCATGCGACCATTACCCCGTATCTGTCTCGCATTAATGGTTGCAAGTGTTTGGGCTATTCCTGCTGCCGCGCGCCCGGCCAGCATCGATGAGCAGCGGTTGGCTTTCCGCGAAGTGTATCCCGCCGCCGAGCGAGGTGAATGGGAGCGTGTGGAAGAGAAGCGTCACCTGCTCGAGGGTTACGTTCTGTGGCCCGACCTCAAGGCTGCATGGCTTCGTACTCACCTCGACGATACCGAGACCGAGGTTCAGCAGTTTCTCGATCAGTACGGCAGCTTGAAGCCCGCGAGGGAACTCCGCTACCGGCTGGCACTGCACCTCGCGAACGAAAAGCGGTTCCCGGAATACCTCGCTTTGTATCGGCGCTGGTATGCGGATCTCGATATTGCGAAGCTCGACTGCCTTGCCGTGCATGCCGATATCCTGGCTGGCAGCGACGATAGCGTGGCGAGCCGCGGCCGCGACCTGTGGCTGGTCGGGCGCAGCCAGGCAGACGAGTGCGATCCGGTGTTCGATCACTTGCGAAGCGCAGGAATCCTGGACGATCAGCTCTACCGGGGGCGCTTCGAACTGGCGATAGCCGAGCGCCAGTTTTCGCTCGCCCGCTACCTTGCACGCTCGCTGGATGAGGATCACCTGGAGCAGGCGAACCGCTGGATTGCCGCGCAGAACCACCCGGATGAATTCCTGCAGTCCGCGGAGTTGCGCCAGGCTGACGATGAGCTGCACCGCGAGCAACTCAAGTATGCCCTCGAGCGGCTCGCCTACAGCGATGCGGAATCGGCAGCCGAACACTGGCGAACCCTGCGCGGCGCATTCGTCTTTCCCGTCGATGAAGCTTCCGGAATCTCCCGGCACATCGCTCTCTGGCTCGCACGCCAGCACCGGTCATGGGCATTCCAGGCGTTGCGCAACCTCCCGCCGGAGGCCGTGGACGTCGAAGTGCGGCGCTGGATGGTGCGCTCGGCACTGCGGCAGCACTCCTGGGCGGATGTCATCTCCGTCATCGCGGGGATGCCGGAGGACGAACGTACAAAGGAAGAATGGCAGTACTGGCTGGCGATCGCGTGGCAAGAGACGGGGAATCACGAGGAAGCACGCTCCATATTCGAGGCTCTCGCCAAGGAACGAAGCTATTTCGGCTTTCTCGCAGCGGATGAACTCGACAGCGACTACGTATGGAACCATACCGCGATCACAGAAGACCCCGGGGCATTGCAGACACTTGCAGCAAACGCAGCGCTGCTACGGGCAAGAGAGCTTTATTATGTCGGTCTGGAAAGCCGCGGCAGATCCGAGTGGGATGACGCCGTTTCCATGCTGCAGGCAGAGGAAAAGGCACAGGCGGCCCTTCTTGCGCATCGCTGGGGCTGGCATTCCAGGGCCATTGCAACGGCAGCCTCGGTGAGCCTCTATGACGACCTCGAGCTGCGCTATCCGCTGCCCTACCGCGAGCAGTTCGAGAGACATTCCCGAACCGCGGCTATCCCGGACAGCTGGGCTTATGGCGTGGCGCGCAGCGAAAGTCTTTTTATGACCGATATCCGATCCATTGCAGGAGCCATCGGTGTGATGCAACTCATGCCGGCGACAGGACGACGCACCGCTGCGGAAATCAAGCTGCCGTACAAGGGTCTCGACACCCTCACCGATCCCGACAGCAATATTCGGCTTGGTACCTTCTACCTGGGCAAGATGCTGCAGCGATTCGGTGACAACCCGGTGCTGGCGACGGCTGCCTACAATGCCGGGCCCGCGCGTGTAGAACAGTGGCTTCCGAGCGGGGATCAACTCGATGCGAGAATCTGGATCGAGAATATCCCCTTTAACGAGACCCGGGGCTATGTGCGTCGGGTACTCGCCACCGACGCGATCTTCCACTGGCGCCTGACGGGAAAGACCCGGCGGCTGTCGCAGCAACTCGCCGCAATTGAACCACCCGTCCAGCCGCAGCAGTTGGCCGACCGGGTCGGCCATGAACGGCAACTTCGTCAGGCGTCAGCGAAGTCGCGGTCTAGCTTGTAGCCTCTCCGGTGAGAACGATCAGGCGGGCACGGCGCTCGTCCTCTGGAAGATCCGCGAGGGCATCGACTGTTTCATAGAAGCAGCTGAGCTTCCCGTTACAGTCCTTGTATAGCTCCCGGAAGGCCGGCAGCCATCCTTCGTAGAGCCCCAGCGACACCAGCCTCGCATTGTTGAGCGCACCACCCAGCCAGGCTGGCGCATTTGCGCTCCCTTCCGGCAACAGGCTGCTGACCTCGCGCGAGAGGTCATTGAAGATGGCATCTTTACGCTGCCGCATTTCGGCTTCGTCGAGTTCCGTGTCGTAAAGTACCGCGAGCTTGATCTTCGTTTCTTCCACCAGTTGCAGCATCTCCCGACGCAACGCCTTCCGCTCGAGATAAACGTTCAGCAACTGCGGTTCCTTGCGGGCCGCGAACCACCGCTCCACCCCGATTTCCGCGACGGCCGTGGCGAACGACTCGTTGAATTGCGTGTCGTTCTTCACATAGACCTTCTGGTGAGCGAGTTCATGAAACAGGGTCGCGACGAGGTCGGTATCGCTCCATCGCATCATCGTGTTCAGCACAGGGTCGGAAAACCGGCCGAGTGTCGAGTATGCGGAGACACCCCCGACCGCGACGTCATAGCCGCTCTCGCTCAGCCTTTCCGCTTCCCGCTGCGCCGCCTGCTCCGCGAAATACCCGCGGTAAGCGACGCATCCTGCCACCGGGAAGCACCACTCTTTCGCCCGCAGTGAGAATTCCGGCGCGGCGAGGACGTTCCACACGACAAACTCCCGCTCGAGATCCGCATAGCTGCGATAGCTCTCGTTGTTCGGAAGCTGCAATTCCTCAACAGAAAACTCGCGGGCTTCCCGCACCAGTTCGAGGCGGTCCTTGAGGTTCTGCGGCGCGTCCGGGTCGTCCAGCACTTCCAGCACCGGGCGCTTGCGCTGCATGACGTCCATGTGACCGCGGACGGCCTGCATGTAGTAGCAACCTTCCAGAGCGAATAGTGCGGCGAGAACGAGGGCGCCTGCGAGCAGTTTCACGCGGCGCCGGGACGTTGGTTTTGATTCCTGCATTCGCTGAGCTTTAAATTTCCATGCCGGCACCCGGCATATTCCGTGCATGACAGGCGGAAGTCATCGTTACATATCACATTACTGTACAAGCAACTCACGCGCTGACGATCTGGTAAGAGCCTCCTTCGCCGGAAAGGTTCGATGCAGGCGGTCGCAGTAGACCAAGCCTGAGTTGCGCGGACAAGGATCATAGCCAAGGGCGCGGGCGCATTCATGAATAGTCCGGGCTAGAATCCGCCGATGGAAGTCTATCTCGTGGGTGGTGCGGTTCGCGACGAGTTGCTCGGGCTACCGGTAACGGAGCGCGACTGGTGCGTCGTCGGAGCCACGCCCGGGGAACTGAAGGCCGCAGGTTACAGGCAGGTCGGCAAGGATTTTCCGGTGTTCCTCCATCCTCGAACGGGCGAAGAGTACGCGCTTGCCCGCACGGAGCGAAAGACGGGACCGGGTTATCACGGTTTCTCGTTTCACGCATCACCGGATGTCACTATCGAGGATGACCTGCGGCGCAGGGACCTGACGGTCAATGCGATGGCAAGGGATTCGAACGGCTTACTGGTCGATCCATTCGGGGGCCGGAAGGATCTGGAGCAGCGTGTCCTTCGCCACGTCTCGGATTCCTTTGCCGAGGATCCGGTGCGCATCCTGAGGGTGGCGAAGTTTGCCGCGAGGTTCGCGCCACTCGGGTTCCGACTGGCTGAAGAAACGTCGGCATTGATGGCGTCAATGGTCGAAAATGGCGAAGCTTGCGAACTCGTGCCGGACCGTGTGTGGAAGGAATGCGAAGCCGCCCTCGCCTGCGCCCGGCCTGCGGTTTTCTTCGACGTCCTGCGGCAGTGCGGTGCGCTCGCTGTCGTCTTCCCGGAAATCGACGCCCTGTTTGGCGTACCGCAACCAGAGCAGTGGCATCCGGAAATCGACTGTGGCGTGCACTCGATGATGGTGCTCGAACAGGCTGCGGCCTTAAGCCCGGATGTCGATGTCCGGTTTGCCGCGCTGGTGCATGACCTGGGAAAGGCCGAGACACCAAGGAACAAGTTGCCGAGCCACCCGGGTCACGAACGTCGCAGTGTCAGGCTCATCAAGTCAATGTCCTCGCGCATGCCGATACCCACGGCCTGCCGCGACCTCGCTCTCGTCGTCGCGGAATTCCACGGCCATTGCCACAAGGCTTTCGAGTTGCGCCCCTCCACGGTCTTAAAAGTCCTCGAGCGAACCGACGCATTCCGTCGCCGCGAACGCTTCGACAAGTTCCTGCTTGCGTGCGAAGCCGATTCGCGCGGCAGAACGGGATTCGAGCAACGGCCTTATCCGCAGGCGAACTATTTCAGCGAAGCACTGGAAGCGGCCGCCGCGGTCTCCGCCCGCGACGTCCTCCGCGAGGGAATGGAGGGTGCGCAGATCGGCGTCGCACTGCGCCGCGGCAGGTTGCAGGCCATCAGCCGCTTCAAGAGCGACTACCAGGGCGAAGCCGCCAACTGACTCTACAGCAGGAGAATAAAAATCGCGGTGGCAAGTATCAGCCGGTAGATCGCGAACGGCAGCAAGCCGATTGTGGTTACGAACCGCATGAAGAACTCGATGCTCAGGTAGGCAACCAGCCCCGACACGAGCGCTCCCACTCCCAGTGTGCTCCAGGAGACGGCACCTCCGTCGAGCAGGAGGATCGTCAATTCGTACAAGGTCGCGAGCAAGATAACCGGTGCGGATAACAGGAAGGAAAACCTCGCAGCGTCCCGCCGCTGGAAGCCCAGTATCAACCCGGCCGATATGGTGACCCCCGAACGGGATGTTCCCGGCACCAGGGCCAGCGCCTGCGCAAGGCCGATGACTAACGCATCCTTCAAGCTAACGTCGGCAATGACCCGCCGCCGCTTACCGTAGCGGTCGGCCAGCGCCAGGACGATTCCGTAGCCCGCGAGGGTCGTGACGACGACGCCGGGGTGGCGCAGGTTGTCGGAGATCCAGCTCGCGAGCAGCAGGCCGGCCACCGCTGCCGGTATCGTGCCCAGCGCGATGGCCATCGCCATCCTGGATTCCGGGGCATCCACCTGTCCCTTTACGACGTTCAGCGCCCCTCGCAGCAGACCCGCTATGTCGCGGCGAAAGTAGATAAAGACAGCACCGAGCGAGCCGAAATGCACCGCAACGTCGAACACGAGGCCCTGGTCCGACCACCCCAGGACGCTCGGCACGAGAACAAGGTGGCCAGAACTGGATATCGGCAAGACTTCAGTGAGGCCCTGGACGATGGCAAGGACAACCACCTGTATCCAGGTCACGGGGCGACCCGCTGGCTTTTACTCATAAACTGTGTGTCCGGTCGAAGCTGCTGAATGACGCGGGCGTGCAATCGCAGCCCTTCGAGAGCCCGATGCATTTGAAGTGTTCACCCATCTCCGTGGGCAAGGTCAGCATTTTTACCTGCCGCGACAGTTCAAGCTGTGCCGCAGTCGGCAGTCTCTGGAATTCCGCGAGTTCCTCCTCCAGGCCTCCATTCATCAGGAAGTGCGCCTGTGATACGAAGCCTGCGATTTCCATTCCGGCGCCTGTGGCGCCTTCGGCGACCGTGGTGAAATCGACCCAGGCGCTCAAGTCCTGGATGCCGGGATAGATGAGCGGGTCGTTGTGCGCGCGATGGCGAAAATGGCAGCGCAACCAGCCATCGCCCCGGTCGCTCGCGTAATACTCGGCGCGCGTCAGCCCGTAATCGAACAGGAACATGAATCCATGGTCGAGGCTTGCGGAGATATCAGCGATCCAGCCCGGAAGACCCGGCGACAGCTCCGATACATATCCGACAGGAAACTCACTGCCGAGGCTGTGCTCCAGGTGTCCCACGGCATGCTCGAGGAACAGAGGTGCGGGATCGCGGCGCCAGGCAAAAGCTTCTCCTTTCGCGACGACACGATGCTGGAGCAGCCCGTCGCCTGCCCGCTCAAAACGTTCGACCGGCAGTGCGTCCGCTACTTCGTTCGCGATGACGATACCGCTGAAGCTCCGGGGGAGCGTATCCAGCCATTCAACTTTCCCCAGGTGCTCCGGTGCTTGCTGGCGCAGCAGGTTTTCCTGACGTTGACGCAGGTCTGCCGACACCTCGAGTATCCTGTACCTGGTGAGCTCCGGAAAACATTTCAGGAGATCCGCTGCGAGGGCACCACTGCCGGCACCCAGTTCCAGGACGTCGCGGGAGGCCAGTGTGCGGAAAATCGGTGCGCACTGGCGCGCCAGGACCTTCGCAAACAGGGTCGAACTTTCGGGCGCCGTAATAAAATCGCCGCCGGCGCCGAGTTTTGCTGCGCCTGCACTGTAGTAGCCGAGTCCCGGCGCATACAAGGCATGCTGCATGAACTCTGCGAAGCTGATGCTACCGCCGGCTTCCCGTATCGACTTCCGGATGAACGCTGCAACTCGCTCGCTGTGAGCCAGGCTGTCGGGATCCGGTAAGGGCAGTTCGGCTGCGCTGGTCAGCATAGGAGCATCGTGTACTTGGTTGTGCAAAATCGGCACAATGTATTTCGCCATCACGCCCGCATGCAAACTTTTTCCGAAAACGGGCCTTGTCATCAGGCCATTTTGATCCCCCACTGACCGACGGCGAAACTTGTCACACCAGGACGCAACTCTTGACCGCAGGGTCGCTCTCGTCTCGGGCGGAGCGCGAAGGATAGGCGCGGCTATCGCGAGGAGGCTGCACGAGGCCGGCGCCACCGTGGCCATCCACCACCGTGGTTCCGCCGACGAAGCACATCGTTTGCGCGACATGCTGAACACGAGGCGAAACAACAGCGCGGAAATTTTCGAGGCTGACCTTGCTCGAGCGGAGCGCCTGCCCGCACTCATCGAGTCGGTTGTCGACTGGGCCGGTACACTGGATATCCTAGTCAACAACGCGTCTTCCTTCTATCCCACGCCGTTAGGCTCCGTCACTGAGGCACAATGGGATGACCTGGTCGGCACCAACCTCAAGGCTCCGATGTTCCTGTCCCAGGCCGCGTGGCCTCACCTGCGGCGGCAGGGCGGAAGTATCGTGAACCTGGTCGACGTGCACGCGCGACGGCCCCTCCGGGATCACGCGGTTTACGGTTCCGCGAAAGCGGGGCTGGAAATGCTCACCAGGTCCCTGGCGAAAGACATGGCGCCGGACGTGCGCGTGAATGGCGTGGCGCCCGGCGCGATCCTCTGGCCCGAGCGGGGAATGAACGAGGTGGTAAAGCGCAAAATCATCGAGCAGATTCCACTGAAGCGCAGCGGACTACCGGACGACATAGCAGGATGTGTGCTCTACCTCGTGCGCGACGCTGCCTACGTTACCGGCCAGGTCATTGCCGTGGACGGCGGTAGAAGCATCGGTTGGTGATGAAGCCCGTCCTGTTCATGGAAGGACCCGCGGGATCATTCCCGTTCCAACAAGTCGACGCTTGTTTCTGTCAGTGGATGTTCTTGCGTGCCCTCTTCACCCTCCCCCGCCTGCAAACGGCGCCAGTGTTCAGCAAAGGTGCGGCCGGTGACAGGGTGCACGCCCGCTGGCGAGAGCTCCGCCAGCGGGCGCAGCACGAAGCTGTAACGAAGGACATCGCTGCGCGGCAATTTCAGGCCGGGCCCGTCTACGACGAGATCGTCGTATAGCAGCAGATCGATATCGAGCGTTCGTGACACCAGCTTGCGCGAGTCGCGTTGCCGGCCCGCGCGCATATGGATCGCCTCGATCACGCGCAACACGTCGCCTGGCGGCAGGTCGGTGTCGAGCGAAACGACGGCATTGAGGAAGTCGTCCCCCTCGAAACCGAGCGGGGGACTCCGGTACACCGGCGACAGCCTGATTTGCCCGAACAGCCGCTGCAACTCGCGGATCGCCAGCCGCAGATTCTCATCCGGACGTACGTTGCTGCCGATCCCGAGGTAGACCGTTGCCATTTCTCCGGCCGTCAGTCCGGAACCCTGTCGCGACGGATCAGGACACCTACGTCCCGCGCACCGCGGATCGCTCCCGGTTTGTTGACGCGGACCTGTACTGAAGGCACCGGGAACTCATCGAGGATCAGCGCGGCAATTTTTTCAGCCAGGGTCTCTACCAGCTGGAAGCTTGATTCACCGACGAACTGCTGTACGCGCTTTGCTATTGCCTTGTAGTTGAGCGTGTCATCTATGCTGTCGGTTGCCGCTGCACGGCGGATGTCCGCGGCCATCTCGAGGTCGATACTGACCGTTTGCCTGATCTTTCGCTCCCAGTCCCAGATCCCGATCACTGTCTCAACCCGGAGATCGCGGAGAAATATGGTGTCGCTCATTTTCTGTTCCTTTTGGGCGGCTTCAGGGAGTAAAGCGGCCATCGAGCGCGCGCCTCGATCTCCCCGGGCGGCACAGCGTCGGAGATCCTGAATGCGCCCGCAACGGCTATCATCGCTCCGTTATCCGTGCAGAACTCCGGGCGAGGATAGAACACTTTGCCCTCGAAGCCCCGCGCAAGCTCCGCGCGCAGCATCACGTTCGCGCCGACGCCGCCGGCGACGACGATACTGCTGATGCGTTCGCTACGCGCGGCATTCAGTGTCTTGCCGACCAGCGTATCGACCACGGCGCGCTGGAAAGAGGCCGCAATATCGGCACGATGGCCGGCAAGCCCGCCGTCATGCTCCAAAGCACGAACCTGCAGCATGACGGCTGTCTTCAGGCCGCTGAAACTGAAGTCAAAGCCGCCATGGTGGAGCATGGGGCGGGGAAGGTCGAATGCGCGTTCATCTCCCTCGAGCGCCAGGCGAGCGAGTGCGGCACCGCCGGGATAGCCGAGACCCAGGAGCTTCGCCGTCTTGTCGAAGGCTTCGCCCACCGCATCGTCGAGCGTCGTGCCGAGAAGACGGTATCTCCCGGTACCCTCCGCCGCCACAAGCATGGTATGTCCGCCGGAGACGAGCAGGGCCAGGAACGGAAAATCGGGTGCCTCGGGCTCCAGCATCGGCGCCAGCAGGTGCGCCTCCATATGATGCACCGGCACGACCGGGCGATCCCAGGCCAGCGCCAGCCCGTTGGCGAGCCCGCTGCCCACCATGAGTGCGCCGACAAGGCCCGGTCCTGCGGTATAGGCGATGGCGTCAGGACGCGGCCCCCCTGCCTGCCGGAGGACCTCGTCCACCAGCGGCAAAAGCCGCCTTATATGGTCACGCGAGGCAATTTCCGGCACAACGCCGCCATATCGAGCGTGGAGGTCCACCTGGCTATGCAAGGCCTCCGCGAGCAGGCCGCGGCCGGGTTCGAAGACAGCCACGCCTGTCTCGTCACAGCTCGTTTCGATTCCCAGGATGCGCATACGCCCGCGGATCATACTCGAAGGGCCGGACCGTGACCCCACGGTCGAGGACTTGGCCGCGGGCTTTGCATTATGTGGGGCGCGAGGATATTATGAGCGGCCCTCTCCCGGCCTCGTGCCGGGTTTATTTGTATTGCCGCAGCTGGAACAGATTTTCCTATGCCGAGTGTCCGCATCAAAGAGAACGAGTATTTCGACGCCGCCCTGCGGCGCTTCAAGCGCGCGTGCGAGAAAGCCGGCGTATTGACCGAGCTCCGCCGTCGCGAGTTTTACGAAAAACCGACCCAGGAGCGCAAGCGCAAGAAGGCGGCAGCCGTAAAGCGCCACCTGAAGCGAGTATCTCGCGAAGTCTCCAGGCGCAAGCGACTGTACTGACCGCCCTCGCAGATCGTCGTGACCCCCACCCGATCTGTCCTCAACCTGTTGACGCACGAGCCGTGGCCCGTACACGAAACGGCATCCTGCGCGGCAGCCGCAGAGACTGAACCCGGCACATGACGCTGAAGACCCGAATCCAGGACGACATGAAACAAGCCATGAAGGCCGGCGACAAGGAGCGGCTGAAGGTGGTGCGCATGTTGCTCGCGGCGATCAAGCAGATAGAGGTCGACAAGCGTACCGAGCTGGATGATGCCGGGGTACTCGGCGTCCTCGAGAAGATGGTCAAGCAGCGGCGCGAATCGGTCAGCCAGTTCCGGGCAGGCAACCGGGACGACCTTGCGGACATCGAACTCGCCGAAATTGCAGTACTCGAGAAATATCTTCCCGCCCCGCTTTCAGAGAGGGAAGTCGATGAAATGATCGCCACGGCCATCGCCGAAACCGGCGCAACCGGCATTCGCGACATGGGTAAGGTCATGTCGCACCTGAAGTCCAGCGCCCAGGGACGTGCGGACATGAGTGCGGTGGGTGCCAAGGTAAAAGCGCAGCTCTCCGGGTAAAGATCGTCTTCAATCTGAGATTGCCGCGAAAAAGTACTGGCGGACCGTCCTGCTTTGGCTATGCTTGGCATCAGGACCGGTCACGCCAGGAAAAACCAGGCACGCCTCGGCCATCGAGCGTCCCTGTATCGAATAATCTGCAGAACCGCCAATCCCTCGAACCATGTCCCTCGAACCATGTCCGGATTGATACCCCAGCATTTCATAGACGACCTGATCGCCCGGGCGGACATCGTCGAGGTCCTGGGAACACGCATCCAGCTGAAGAAGGCGGGACGCGAGTACAAGGCGGTCTGCCCGTTTCACGATGAGAAAACCCCGTCCTTTACCGTCAGTCCGACCAAGGGTTTTTACCACTGCTTCGGCTGCGGTGCGCATGGCACCGCGCTCGGCTTCCTGATGCAGCACGATCATCTCGAGTTTCCGGATGCCGTGGAATCGCTGGCGCGCATGATGGGCATTCAGGTTCCGCGGGAAGAAGGCGAGCGGCCCGCGCGCCGCTATGACGAGTTGTTCGAGTGCATGGCCCAGGCGGAGCGGTACTTCCAGGAGCAGTTGAGAAGTAACGACACTGCGGTCGCCTACCTCAAGGAACGCGGGATCGACGGTGCGACTGCGAAACGGTTTGCGATCGGCTACGCTCCGCCCGGCTGGAGCCAGTTGCTGGACCGCATGGGAACGTCCCAGGAGCGAATCGAGCGCCTGCTTGCGACCGGCCTCATCATCCGCAAGGACAATGGCAGTCATTACGATCGTTTTCGAGACCGCCTGATGTTCCCGATCCACGACTCGCGGGGCCGGTGCATTGGCTTCGGCGGGAGGGTCCTCAACGACGACACACCAAAGTACCTGAACTCACCCGAGACGGTGCTGTTCCATAAGGGCCGCGAACTTTACGGGCTGTTCGAGGCTCGCCAGGCGTTGCGAGACATTCCTCGCCTGGTGGTTGTGGAAGGTTACATGGATGTCGTGGGGCTGGCGCGCCACGGGATCGATTTCGCGGCGGCGACGCTCGGCACGGCGACCACCGCGGAGCACCTCAATCGACTGTTCCGGCTGTCCGATGAGGTCCTGTTCTGTTTCGACGGGGATCGTGCCGGCCGCGATGCGGCATGGCGCGCCCTCGAGGTTGCATTGCCGGAGATCCGCGAAGGCCGCCAGATACGTTTCGTTTTCCTTCCCGAAGGTCAGGACCCTGATACGTACATCGCCACCCACGGCGCGCAGGAGTTCGAGAAAGCCGTAGACGATGCCATCCCGCTGTCCGAATTTCTGTTGAACGAGCTGTCGACGCAGGTGGACATGGGGAGCGTCGATGGCAGGGCGCGGTTGGCTGAACTCGCACGTCCGCTGATCGCGCGGGTGCCCAAGGGCATTTACCGGGAACTTCTGACGTCACAGTTCGCCCAAGCGGTAGGAATATCGGCGGCGAAGCTGGACGCCATCGTGACGCGCGATGGCTCGAAGGCCAAACATGGCCATCCCGTTGCGGGCTTGGGCGCCGCCAGGAAACGCGGCGCGCAGTCAGGGACCGGTACGCGTCCCTCGGCCGTCAGGCGAGCGATTACGCTCGTACTGCACAACCCGGAAGCGGCAGCCGACGTGGACCCGGCAGTTCTGAGCGGCATCGGCCGTCCGGGAGCCGACCTTTTACGGGAACTCATTGAAACGGCGCGATCCGGGCCCAATATGAGCATGGCCGGCCTGCTGGAGCGCTTCCGGAATCACGAGCAGGCACGGGCTTTGGGCAAACTCGCTGCCGTTGAGATGCCGCCCGCCGAAGAATTCGACCCCGCCGCCGAACTGTCGGACTGCCTGGCGCAGCTGGTCAGCGCGGGGACGAGGGATCGGGTACAGGTTCTTATTGAAAAAGAATCGCTTAATACCGAAGAACGCAGCGAATTGCTGCGCCTCAGCCGGCGTCCGGCAGCTGCCGGCAAAGCCAGCAACTGAGGGATAATTCTGGATTGGACTCTGTCAAAAGAGTACACTTCATCGTTTGCATTTTTTACCTAGAGGTTCAAGGACTTGGCCGAGAAACGCGCAATTATTAGCGGCAACAAACAGACGCAGCAGCTAAAAGATCTGATTGCCCGCGGCAAGGAGCAGGGTTACCTGACCTATGCTGAAGTCAAT
>DATGQI010000094.1:0-5152 GCA_035304285.1 Woeseiaceae bacterium | reverse complement strand
GTTCTCGACGAGCAGGTTGTCCGTGCCGTGAATCGTCACGCAGCGGCTGTAGGTGTCGTGAATCGCGGAGTTCTTGATGTACTGCCCGCTCGCGTCGCCCAGCAGATGCCAATGGATCGGGTAGCGCGCAAGCTGCAGGTGTTGCCCCATGCGATACAGCTCGATGCCGGAAACCGTCATCGTGCTCCCGGCCATCGCCATGATGTGCCCGCCGAAGTATGTCTCTTCGGCATCGGCCGACGCCTGAACACGGATATTGCGCGTCAGCAAGCCGACTTCGCCGCGCTCATCGACGCCATAGGTGATCGCGCCGAAATGCATCCACTCGAGCGGCTGATCCAGCGTGATCACATTGCCGCGAATACGGGAAATGCGCCGCTTCTCTGCCTGCCTCGGGTTAAAGTCCGTCGACGCTAGAACTATCTCGTCACCGACTCGCCACTCGCTCGCGTCGAGCACTTCGATCCTGTCGCTGCCGGCCTCGGCGGTTTTCGCCAGCTTGGTCCACGCGTTCGACCGATCACCGTGCAGGTTCAATGTCCCGCCCGCAATCAAGATGCCGCGATCACCCATTCCCATGATGTTTTCGTCGGGAACGTTGTCGGTCAGGGTGATCGTCGCATTGCGCGTATGAGGATCGCTCTCACTACCGATCTGCAGCTCCCCGCGCAGCAGAATCCACTCGGTCGTGAGCTCGAGATCCTTGTCGTCGGCGAAGCTGAGCTTGCCGTCGACATTCATGCCATTCAGCGCCGGCGGACTGACGTCGAGGACGACGTCCAGACCCGCGCCGATCGTGACTATGTCACCTTCCTGCGGAAGCGCCCCACCGGACCACGTGGATGGGTCGGACCACGCTCCTGCCTTGACCGCCGAAGGACCTTGGCCCTGCGCGGCGGACTGCTCGTGCGCCGCGGCGTGCTCTTGAGCATTCGCGCCAGCGCCAACCGCGAAACAGGCTGGAACGAGCAATGAAAGGAGGAACGAACGATTGTTTCTTCGCATGGAACCAGACCCCCCGTAACCGGGCTTTTCAACTCCCGTGCCTGAGCAAGAAAGCATAACGCGATTGTCTAACCGCCAGCCTGTATGAGGCGAGCGTGTGAAGATGCCGTTAACAATTCTTGTCAATTGTAGCAGCGGCGGGGCCACGGGCAGCTCGCCGAAGCCCTTGAGCTGCGCCGGGTCGAACGGTTCGTACGCCCGGGCCACGCTATAATGCCGGCGGCTGAAATTTGGGACCAGCACTTTGCGCGACCCGGACCAGCGATCTTTCTGCAGCTCCAAGCTCGTCCTCGGAATCGTCATCGGCGCGGCCGCCGCGCCGGTCGGACACGTCGCGCTGGCAGATTCGGAAGAGCTGGCCACCCCGCAGAACGCGCCGACCTCGAAGCCCCAGGCGGTGGCCGCGCCTCTGACGGGGCCAGAGGTCTACAACAGCGTCTGTATCGCCTGCCATCACCCGCCTGGCCTCGGCGGCGCACCGGCACTCGGCGACGGCGATGCCTGGGCCCCGCGCATCGCGCAGGGCATGGAGACGCTGATCAATCACGCGCTCGGCGGATACTCCGGCAGCACCGGCATCATGCCGAGGAAGGGCGGGCGACTCGATCTTTCGGATCAGGAAATTATCGGGGCGGTCGAGTACATGGTCGAGCAGGCCGCTCAGTAGGCTACTGCACTCTCGATCAGCGCCGCTTCCGGGTCGTCCTGCCCTTTCGATCGTGCTTCGTCTCTACGAAGCTCTTCAACCGACACAAGGCCGCATCCCATTGCGCGGAAACCGTCTCGAGATACGACCGCGCGAGATCGATCGGCTCTGGAACGTAAGCGAAACGACTCTCCCGTCCGACTGCGCGCGACCTGACTATGCCGGCGCGCTCGAGGACGCGAAGGTGTTTGGTCACCGCCTGTCGACTCAGGTACAGGCCGTCAGCCAATTGCGTAATTGAGCGTGCCTGGCCGTCGTTGAGGCGCGCGATCAGCTCGAGTCGCGTCGGGTCACCGAGAGCTGCAAAGACAACGGCAGGCGCCGCTGCAGAACGGCCGGAGCTAGGCTTCGACATGAGCAGCGAGGCCTACGGCTTGCAGATCCCATCCCTGTGCGTTCGAACGCAATGCGTCGATACGCCGCGGATCGTCCGGCAGGCTATCGAAGCCCGACTCAGTTATCACAAGCCTGGTTCCGTTCGTTGCCGGTTCTGGTCTGAGCTCGACCAGGGTCTTCGGCGCGATCACGGTCGTACCCGCGACGACGCCAAGGATGAATGCCGCAAGACCGATCGCTGCCATCGCCGGTTTCATTTCTGCGCACCTACGTAAAGTGCAACCTTTCGGGTGCGCTTATGCTGGCATGGCAGAGGGTCATTACGCAACCCTTAGGTTGCAGGCTTTGCAGGACCGCAGGGTCAACCATTTGCACCAGCGCAACGTCGTCGGGCGACCGCGTATTGACGCTCACGCTCGCTATCAAGTGTTGAGTCTGATCACGGGCAGTAAGACAATCGACGCATTCAGACAAGAATAAGGGATACCCCATGCGAGTCTCCGCAGTGCTCGTTCTCCTCCTGGCCAGCGCCGTCGCGTTTCCGGCCCAGGCTCAGGACTGCGATCGCAGCTGCCTGGCGGGTTTTCTCGACAGCTATCTCAATGCTCTCGTGGCCAACGACGCATCGGTGGCGCCGCTAAGCCATGGCTTCCGGCAGACGGAAAACTCCATTGTGACGCCCAATGATGAGGGTCTGTGGTCGACTGTGACGGCCCTGGGTGAGCTCCAGCGCCGTTACTATGACCCGGCCGGCAAGACCGCCGGTTACTTCGGCCTGCTAGAGGAAAGCGGCGAACCCGCGGTGGTGGCCCTGCGCCTGAAGGTCGAGAATCGCATGATCACCGAAGCCGAATGGCATATCGGCCGTGAAGGCGATGTCGGTATCACCGGTGAGCCGGGAGGCGTCGTATTCGACATCGAAACCCTCATGGCCAACCCGCCGAACGAAGGTTACGTGCCGCTCGACCGGCGCTACAGCCGTGATGACCTGATCGCCGTCGCCAACAGCTATTTCGACGGCATCATCGCCAAGAACAGCAAGGTGGTGAAAGGCCATCCCGGTTGCTCGCGGTACGAGAACGGCTTCCCCACTTTCGGCGGCCCGTTGGCGCCGGGCGCGGTCGGATTCAACGGCACCAGTGACTGCCGCACCGTCGGCGACTTCGGGCTCGCGCAGATCGCAGCGAGGCGTGTGCAGGTGGTGGATGTGGAGCAACAGGTCGTCATGATGTCGGTGGTGTTCCTGCGCCGTCCCGGCAACGAGCGTTGGCGAAATCATTTCACGCACACGATCAGCATCGAGGACGGTCTCATCCGCCATGTCCATGGCGCCATGTTTTATGCGCCGCCGGACAGACCGGTACCAAACTGGCCGCCTTACGATGGGAATTTTCCGCTGCAGCCGTGACACTGCCGTGCCGCAGCTCGTCGCGGCGCTCGAACGCAGCACCGATCGGCTGCGGGCGGGTGTCCCGCGCGCGCTCCTCGACGGCGTCGATCCCCAATGGCGGACGCGATGTCCGAGGCACTCGACGCGCTGACCTCGCTGACCGCTAAAGATCGTCGATGTCGTTTGGCCGCCGGTTCCGGACCGGTGGTCGCGCTCTACGAGGCTTACCGATACCACGGCGCCCTGCAGCGCGCCAAAAACGAGGCGCGCAAACGCACGGCAAAGGTAGTTCCAGGATGAATCTGATCGATCTGTTTCCTAAGACGATCGCAGCGGCCAACCTAGAGACGTTGACGCCCGAGTTGATCAGGCGCGCCATCGAATACATCGACGCCGCCGAGAAGACCGGCTTGGTGGAATCGGACGGTGTCTACACGACAAACCAACAGCTTCTGGAGCACGACCTGTTCAGAGAGGTAAAGCAAGAGATCGTGTCCCTGTGCAAGCGATACAGCGAGTGTCTCTGCCACGTGGTGGAGGGCATCCGGATCTGTAACTCCTGGGGCAACGTGATCGAGCACGGACAATCGATCCGTTTGCACAGACACAATAACAGCTACATCAGCGGTTCCTTCTATCTTACCGGCGGCTCGAGCTTTGTCATTTCTAATCTAGGATTCCACGACATATTCGGATTCGTACCGAGGGTGAGCAAGAGCAACTATCGCTCCTGGGAATCCTTCGCTATTAATCCGGAGCCCGGCGGAATCGTATTGTTTCCGTCTGGCCTCTATCACAGCGTAGCGCCGTCGACGAGCAAGGAGAAACGGTATTCGATCGCCTTCAACGCCGTGCCGCTGGGAACGATCGGCAGGCCGACCAGCCTTCTCGATCTGGGTACTCTGCCCCGCGCATCCACTGACGCCTGACCATGTGATTTACTATGGTCCTCCCCTTCTCGGCCCCCGACTCGCGCCGGGGGCCTTACGACCTACAGGGTAAAGCCTATCGGCTGACCTGAACGGCCACCCCGCCACTGTGCCCGCCGCGGCCGCTGTCACCGGGGGAGACCAGCTTGACCCACAGTGCATCGCTGGCCTTGTAGTACGACGTGGTATCGGCTTTGCGCAGCGCATCCAGACTGTCCACCGGCATACCCGAGTCTGCGTGTGTGAAGCCCGGAATCTCGACGATCACCCACGAGCCGGCGTCCATTTCGATCATATGGAGATCCATGGTCATCCTCTCGGTGGTCGCCGTGAACTCGATGCCCGATCGCACGTTGGTGCCCACAGGGATGCTGATTTCCTTACCCCCACGACTCAGGATCACGGGCGGCAGACTTTGATCTATGCCGAAGCCGCCGCCGGGGCTAATGCTGTCAAAAGCAAGACCACGGCCATGCACAAAGCTCATGCGCCCGACATCGCCCTCGCACAATGCGGCGTTCCAGTCCGGCTTGATCTCACAGGCTTCTTCGTCGACAGCGATGCTGTCATTGACACCGTCGTGGATGACAACGAAGGAGCTGGTGCCAAGACCAAGCGAGCCGTCCCGGTCCCTGAATACGGCGGTCTTGTAGGCCAAGCTGCCTGCGGCATTGTCGTTGCCCCACCTGCGCTCCATCGGCGGGTAATACACGGGCTTCGCGTTCTCGAATTTCACGTTCTCCACGGCATTGTTGGAGCTGGCCCCGAAGCTGGTGTACAGCAGGT
>DATGQI010000093.1:0-9570 GCA_035304285.1 Woeseiaceae bacterium | reverse complement strand
TCGGTCGGCGTCTTCTTCAAGGATGTCGAGTCGTTCTTTACCACAGGCGGCGAAACCATCCTGCCCTACAGCCAGACGGGGCTTCCCGTCACGCTCGCGCCGGCTTCCAGCCCGCTGCGTAACCTGCTCGATGCGGGGCAGGACCCGGAAGTGCAAGTGAGCCAGGTGCAGAACGGCGGCAGCGCCGAGCTGAACGGCTTCGAGGTGATCTACCAGCAGCCATTCACGTTCCTGCCCGGCATCTGGCAGAACTTCGGTTTCAGCGGCAATTACACGTACGTCGACTCCGACGAAATCCTCGGTTTTTCGCCGGACGCTTTCAACGCGACCATTTACTACGAGGATGATCGGCTGAGCGCGCGGCTTTCGAGCGCATATCGCGACGCGTATCGTACCGACGACCCGAACGGCGCCGGCCGGAACGAGCGCGGTTGGTCCGATACGTTCAATCTCGATTTCGCCATGTCCTGGCGCCTGACCGACAGCCTGGACCTGACCTTCGAAGCACTGAACCTTACGGATGAATTCGAACAGCAGGTATACGACGTCGGCGACCTGGTCAACGTGTATCACCATACCGGCACGGAATACCTGGTGGGCATCCGGTGGGCCGCTCAGTGACCAGAAGCGACGCTTGAATCCCCCGTTACGGCCCGGGACCACTCCTGGTTCCCGGGCCATTTTTTTTGCGAGCGTGGAAGGGAGTTCGCGCGAGCGGCGGCAGCAGGGTTTGTGCTGTATCTTGTACCTGCCAACTCTTGGGATGTGAAATGAACAAAGAGAGGCGCCGCCGCACGACGCTTTCACGACGAACCTTGCTTGCCAGCACCCTCGCAGCGATAGGCGCGCTGAGCGTGCCTCGCGTAGGCCTGAACGCCGGCTCCCGGAAGAATCCCGTCGCTCCAACGACTTCCGGACCCGTTCGTGGCTACCTGGAGGATGGCGTTTCGATCTTCAAGGGAATTCGCTATGGCGCCGATACGGCATCGCAGCGTTTCATGCCGCCGGTAGCACCGCTGCCATGGGATGAGCCGGTCGAGACCTTCGACTACGGTGCATCAGCACCGCAAGATCGAACGGACGCAACGATCAGCGAAGACTGCCTCTTCCTCAATGTCTGGACACCGGGATTAGACAGCAATGCCTCGCGGCCGGTGATGTTCTACATCCACGGCGGCGCCTATTCCCACGGTTCCGGCTCCAGCCCCCTGTACGATGGCCGCGCGCTGTGCCAGCGAGGCGATGTTGTCGTGGTGACCGTGAACCACCGCCTGAACGCATTCGGATATCTTTACCTGCAGGGCCTTTCTCCCGATGCGCTGCCCGACTCGGGTAACGTTGGACAACTGGACCTCGTGCTGGCGCTGCGGTGGGTGAAGGAGAATATTGCAGCGTTCGGCGGGGATCCGGAACGCGTCATGGCATTCGGGCAGTCGGGCGGCGGCGCGAAGATCGCGACCATGATGGCGATGCCGGCGGCGAAAGGGCTGTTCCAACGCGCTGCGAGCATGAGCGGGCAGCAGGTTACCGCATCGGGTCCGCTGAACGCGACGAAACGGACCCACGCATTCCTCGACGCAATCAAGGTCAGGCCTTCAGATCTTGATGCGCTACGTACCCTGCCGATGGAACGCCTGCTGACCGGTCTCGCTGCAAAAGATCCCGTCTACGACTACGGATCCGTCTACTTCGGCCCGGTCCTCGATATGCGATCGTTGCTGCGTCACCCTTTCTACCCCGACGCAGCGCCACAGTCCGCCGACATCCCGATGATCATCGGCAACACGAGCGGCGAGACCCGCGCCTTCCTGCGCGACCTGCGCCTTTACGAACTGGAATGGGAAGAACTGCCGGAACTGCTGGTTCCCAACATGCGCGTCGACATCCGACCCGAATATGTCGTCGCGGAGTACCGCAAGCTCTATCCCGAATATTCTCCGAGCGAAGTTTTCTTCGCAGCCACTACTGCAGCGCGATCATGGCGGGCGGCGATAATCGAGGCAGAGGAACGGGCGAAACAGGCCGGCGCGAATACTTACGTTTACCAGTTGAACTGGGAGAGCCCCGTGAAGCCTGAAATGGGTGCGCCGCACGGCTTCGACATCCCGCTGGTGTTCGGTAACCTGGACACGGAGAACTCGCTCACGGGTACGGGCGCCGAGGCTCGAACCGTATCGGCTACTATGAGCGATGCGTTCATCGGCTTCGCGAGAAATGCGGTGCCGGATCATGAAGGTCTTCCGAACTGGAAGCCTTACAGCCTGGCGAGTAGAGAGACCATGATCTTCGATTACCCGCCGCGTCTCGAGAACGACCCGCGCGGAGCTGAGCGCCGCTTGTTCGCGACCGTGCCGTACGTGCAGCCTGGGACCTGACTAAAACCCGTCCAGGGCCTCGTCACGGAAAGAAAGCTTTCCCTTCACCTGCGGCCTGGATCGTCAAGGTACTTCATCGGGGAGTCATTCCGGTGCGAGCGGCATTACTATGGACACCGGTGTCAGCAAAGACAGGGAGGGTAAATGCGGTCTGGAAACTTGATCTTGATAACCTTGCTGTTTCAGTTGGGAGCCGGAGGCCTGGCGGCGGCAGTCGGGGCCGAGCTGTCACAGACGCTCGTCATCAACCTCTGGCCCGGCGGCCCCCCCGGTAAGCAGGCGAGTCCGACGAATCTTACCGTTGTCGACCGCAACACGTCGGGAGCATTACGGGATCGTGCCGCGACCGGAATTACGAACCCGACCCTGACAGTGTTCGAACCGACGGAGCCCGACGGTAGCGCCCTGCTGATCATTCCGGGTGGGGGTTACGAACGGGTGGTAATGGACAAGGAAGGTTACGAAAGTGCTCGCTGGTTCGCGGAGCAGGGCACGACCGCCTTCGTGCTTCTCTACCGGTTGCCAGGAGAATCCTGGCTCGATGGCGCCGACGTGGTGTTGCAGGATACGCAGCGTGCGATACGGGTCATTCGTTCCTCCGCGCATGACTACGGAATCGACAAGGATCGCGTGGGGGTCATGGGATTCTCTGCCGGCGGTCACGCTGCGGCAATGCTTGCAACGCGCTTTGACGATCGCGTTTATGCACCCGTCGATGGCGCCGACGAAGAGCCGGCGCGCCCCGACTTCGCGGTACTGATGTATCCGGTGATCTTTATGCAGGGCGACGAGGCACACGCAGGATCACGAACCAAGCTGCTCGGCAGCGAGCCGCGACCGGAGAAGGTAAAGCTTCATTCACCGCAACATAAGGTTAGCGCCAACACCCCACCAACATTCCTGTTGCATGCCGCGGACGATGATGCGGTGGTTCCGGCAAACACCATGGCAATGCACTCGGCCCTGGTTGATGCGCATGTGCGCACCGAGTTGCATGTTTTCACCGAGGGCGGGCATGGCTTTGGCACGCGAGGTACTGCTGGTCTTCCGGTTGCTGTCTGGCCCGAGCTGGTGCGCGCCTGGGTCCAAGAAGTATTCGAGAAATAGGCTTCAGCGCGATGAAAAAAAGAGGAAAATCGTTAGGAACCGAGCCGCCGGATTCCGCCGCACAGGGCCTTTAACGACAACGGGTTCAGCCCCGGCGCGTGCCCGCCGATTCGATGGCCTTGCAGTAGATATCGCCGTCATTGGCGAAGGCGATACGCGCAGTCTGCCCGAGGGCTATGTCGTGGATCCCGGTAGTCTGGCCGGTGGCGATGACATCGCCGGCACGCAGGGGACGGCCGCGACGAGCGGTAAGCTCGAGTATGAACTGCATCGATCGGACGGGGCCGCCGGTCAGATTGAACGCACCCCCTTGACCGACACTCCTGCCTTCGATGAAGGCTTCACAGGCCAGGCTTTCAAGAGAGCGGGAACGCCACTCGGCAATCGGCGGCCCGACGATGAGGCCGGCGTTGTTGCCAAAGTCCGAAACGATCGCGGCCGGGCCGAGGTCGTTGATGACTGAAAGCGGGCTGCTCGCCATTTCCAGGCCTATCCGCAGATCGCGGATCAGCTCGTCTGCCTCCTCCCGCGTCCATTCGAGTTTGTCTCGCGGCGCGTCCCTGTCGACAACAATCACGAACTCCGCCTCGACCGCCGCGAACCCTCCAACGTACACAGGCATCTCAAGCTGGCGATTGGAGTCGGTGTGATGAATGGTCCGACGAAAGATGGGGCCCGCAAGGCGGTCGGACTTGAATTTGTTTTCCAGTGACGAAGGGATCCGGCCGACTTTCCAGCCGCCAATTTCGTCCGGCCAGAGTTCTATGGCTGCGTCCTGGCAGCGGTAAGCCGTATCGAGGTCCGGCGGAACTTCTCCCGGAAAGCCGTCCAGTGGGGTGGACGAGAGCCGCGCTTCGACGAATCGTGCGGCGATTGCCTGTATTTCGGAAATGTCGACGGCGCGCCGCCATCGACCGGAATCAGCTTTCATAGGCACTCACAGTAGTACGGGTTCAGCTGCCGCTGGACTTTGGATTGTATATCGTCCAAGCTATTTTGGAAACCGGTGTCATTTTCAAGATAACGAGCCGGTCTCATGGCGCAGGCGGAGAGGAATAGGTTTATGTTACAAAAGCTTATGGTCGGTCCGAGGGTGCCAGAGGGAGCCTTGTCCCGGTTTGCGAGGCTTATGCTGCTGCTCCTGGTTGCCCCGGCACTTCACGCCGGCGAGGCGACGGCGTTCCCCGGCGCGACAGGCTGGGCTTCTGCAACACCCGGTGGCCGGGACGGCGAAATACTCCGCGTGACCAGCCTTGCCCCCGACGGGCCGGGTTCGCTTCGCGCCGCGCTGGATCACGAGGGACCGCGCATCATCGTCTTCGAGGTTGGCGGTGTCATCGATCTTCAGCGCGCGACTTTGCGTATCACGGAGCCCTTCGTCACGATCGCCGGACAGACGGCGCCATCGCCCGGGATCACGATCATTCGCGGCGGCGTTGATGTCGCCACCCACGATGTCGTCATCCGGCATATCCGTATACGCCCGGGCGAAGCGGGCGCAGCGAAGGGCAGCGACTGGGGCGAGGACGGTATCTCCACGGCTTCCGCGTACAACCTGATCGTCGATCACTGTTCCCTGACCTGGGCCACCGATGAGAATTTGTCGGCAAGCGGTCCACGCTTCACCGGGGAGACTCCCGAGGAGTGGCGCCGCGGCACGTCACACAGGATTACCTTCAGCCACAACATCATCGCCGAGGGACTCGCGCATTCGACGCACCCGAAGTTCGAACATTCCAAGGGTTCGCTGATCCACGACAACGTCAGCGACATCCTCATTTACGGCAACCTCTATGCCCACAACTACGAGCGCAACCCGCAGTTCAAGGGCGGCGTGCACGGGGTGGTGGTCAACAACTTCATCTTCAATCCGGGCCAGAGGGCGCTGCATTACAACCTGATGGCTCTCGAATGGGGCGACGTGCCGTTCGAAACCGGAAAGATGACGGCCGTGGGCAACGTCATGCGCGCGGGAATTTCCACCGAATCGCCTGTCGCGTTCATGATGATCGGAGGCCACGGCGATCTCGAGTATCACGCGCGTGACAATATCGCCGTAGATCGCATCGGGCAGCCATTGCCGATGCTCGGGCGTTACGGCACAGGCCGTGCCCGCATCATCGAGGTGAACGAGCCCCCGGTGTGGTGGAACGGACTGGAAGTGCTGCCTTCCGGCGAAGTAGAAGAGTGGGTGCTCAAAAATGCGGGTGCACGGCCATGGGACAGGGACGCGCACGACATCCGGGTCCTGGCGGATGCGGCCGAAGGCCGCGGGGTCATTATCGATAGTGAAATGGAGGTCGGCGGCTATCCGGACCCGGAGCCGAGGCGGCGGCCGTTTGTCGAGTCCGACTGGCACCTGGAGACCATGACACCGAAGCATCCGGGGGTATTGGACAGCAGCGCAAGGGGGCGCGGCACCTGAGGGTACTTATCCGAACGTCGTGATTCCGCGAGCGGTAGAATGATGGTAGAGGCAGTTCGAGCAAGTCCCACAACAGGCGCTGTAGGAGCCCGTCTCACGGGCGACAGCAACTGCAGCTGTCATAGTTGTCGCCCCAGGGCGGGCTCCTACAGTCTGCTGTTCCGAAGGAGCCTTGAGCTGTCAGGAATCGGCTCCTACACGTCGCGTTCCACGAACCTTGTGCGGGGCTGGCAGGAGGTTCCTGGTCGCCAGCCGCAACGAGGCGCAATGAAGGTTAAGAATTTTCCATGAGCAAGTATGCCAAGCCGGAAAAGCGTCCCGCTAAAACCGCGGCGCCTGAGGGAACGAGCGGCCGGCGCCGGTCGAATGCGAACCCGAAGCTTACGATCAGCGATATCGCGCGGCTTGCGAACGTTTCCAAGAAGACGGTATCCCGGGTGATTAATCATTCCGGCCTGGTCCGCGACGAGACCCGCGACAAGATCATGCAGATCGTCGATAAGCACGGGTATACGCCCGACCCGCAGGCGCGTGCGCTCGCCCTGCGGCGCTCCTATCTCATCGCTTTGATCTCAAACCAGCCGAACCCGCAGTACGTGGTCGATATCCAGCGCGGCATTCTCGAGGCGATGACCGGCACGAGTTACCAGTTGGTCGTGCGACCGTGCGACCGCAGCGCGCCGACACTGCACGACGACATCTGTGAAATCGTGACGCACCAGAAATTCTTCGGCGTGATACTGACGCCGTCGATCTCGGAAGACGACGAGCTGATCGGCCGGCTGAGACAGATCGAATGTCCTTACGTGCGCATCGCCGCGGTATCGCTCGACACGCCGGAGAACATGATCGAAACTCATGATTACGTCGGCGCGGCGGAAGCAGCGCGACACATCGCGGCACTCGGCCATTCCCGCATCGCACACATTCATGGGCCTGACTCGTTCCTGTCGGCAGCGGAACGGCTGCGGGGTTTTCGCGTCGGCCTTGCCGAGTACGGCTTGAGGATCGACCCGCAGTATCTCCTCGCTGGCGGCTACACCTTCGACTCCGGCATGCAATGCGGCGAGCAGCTGCTTGCCCTGCCGAAGCCGCCGACGGCCGTATTTGCGGGTAATGATGAAATGGCGGTTGGCGTCTACCAGGCCGCGCGTCGTGCCGGGCTGCGCATACCGGAAGACCTGTCCATCGTCGGTTTCGACGACGCACCCATAGCCACCCGCATCTGGCCGACGCTTACGACAGTGCGCCTGCCGATCGTGCACATGGGACGCATCGCCGCCCAATTGCTGATCTCCAACAACGACCGAATGGCCATGGAGCCTCCCGGCGCAACCTCCGTCATGCCGAGCCTGCTGGTCCGTGATTCGACCGCGGTGCCTGCCGAAAACTAGCGCGTGGCGGCCTGCGCGGCGCCTTTTAATAACCAGTGACACCGGTTACCATAGCGTGAATACGCAGTTTCTCGAGGAAGTTCAAATGTTCAGAAAGACCTACCAGGCGACCCACCCGGACATGATGGCAGGTGTCGATAACGCAACCCTGCGTGACCGGTACCTGGTCGACGGGCTGTTCGAAGCGGACGCCATTAGCCTCAATTATTCCCACAACGAGCGCATGGTGATCGGCGGCGCGGCGCCGGTGTCGGCAGCGGTCGCGCTTCCGGACCAATCCGAGCCGGTGGCGGGAGCTCCGTTCCTGGAGCGGCGGGAACTGGGAGTGGTTAACGTCGGCAGCGGGGCCGGACGTATCGTCGTCGACGGCGCCTCGTTCGATATGCAGCCGAAGGACTGCCTCTACATCCCGATGGGGACGAAGAAGGTGCAATTCGAAAGCGCCGACAGCAGTACCCCTGCGCGCTATTACCTGGCATCGACCCCGGCACATGCGCGTTTCGAAATCGTAAAACTGTCGGTCAGCGATGCCGTGCCGCTGGAACTGGGATCGCTGGAAACGTCAAATGACCGCGTGATCTACCAGTACATCGTGCCGAAGACCTGCCGCTCGGCGCAGCTCCTGCTGGGGCTTACGATGCTGAAGCCGGGCAGCGTATGGAACACGATGCCCCCCCATCTTCACGACCGGCGCTCGGAAGCATACTTCTATTTCGATCTGGGTGAAGACGACCGTGTGTTCCATTTCATGGGTGAGCCGGACGCGATGCGCCATATCGTCATGCGCGATTCGGAAACGGTGATTTCGCCGCCGTGGTCCATTCACATGGGCTGCGGTACCAGCAACTACTCCTTCATTTGGGCCATGGGCGGTGAAAACCTCGATTACACCGACATGAACGTGCTCGACATCTGTCAGCTCCGGTAAGCCTTAAGTCCGTGCGCGAGCTTTTCGACTTGCAGGGAAAGGTGGCCGCGGTGACCGGCGCGAACACCGGGCTTGGACAGGCAATGGCGGTTGCGCTGGCAGAAGCGGGCGCAAAAATCGCCCTGGTCGGCCGTTCCGAGCCCGCCGAGACGCAACGGGCAATCGAGAAAGCAGGTGGCGAGTCGGTCGCGATCATGGCTGACTTGTCAAAGGCAGACTGCGCCGAAAAGGTGATTGCCGAAACGGTGTCCAGCCTGGGTGCCATAAACATCCTGGTAAACAACGCCGGCATCATTCGACGCACCGACGCGCTGGATTTCACCGAAGAGGACTGGAACGACGTTCTCGACACCAACCTGAAGACGCCGTTTTTCCTGGCCAAAGCGGCTGCCGCGAGGATGGTGCAATCCGGCGGCGGCAAGATCATCAACGTTGCTTCCCTGTTGTCGTTCCAGGGCGGCATCCGCGTCGCATCCTATACCGCCAGCAAGAGCGGACTTGCCGGCCTGACCCGCTTGCTCGCGAACGAGTGGGCCGCCAGGGGCATCAATGTCAATGCGATAGTGCCCGGTTATTTCGCGACCAATAACACCCGAGCCTTGAGGAGCGACGCAGATCGAAATCGGGAGATCCTCTCGCGCATTCCCGCCGGCCGCTGGGGCGATCCCTCCGATCTCGCCGGTACTGTGATATTTTTGGCGTCGCGTGCTTCGGATTACGTGCACGGAGCGATGCTGCCGGTCGACGGCGGATGGCTGGCACGCTGACAGGGCTTAAAGGTGCGGGGATGGCAGGTTATAGCAGCGAAGAACGAGAACTGAACCCTGCCGGGGTGCTGCCGCACGGATGACTCAGCCGCTCGAACTGCATCCCGATCGCCTGTTTCCGCAGGAGCCGCGAGCGCTTGATATCGCGCGACGCCTCTACGCGGTGGTCGGCGACAAGCCCATCATCAGCCCGCACGGGCACACCGATCCTTCTTGGTTCGCCGACAACGACTCCTTCGGCAACGCCGCAGAACTCCTCCTGACGCCGGATCATTACCTTTTTCGCATGTTGTTCAGCCAGGGGATTTCCCTGGACGCGATCGGCGTGCCCCGGGTGAACGGTGGGGCGGCAGCCGATCCTCGCGCCTGCTGGCGCACGTTCGCCGGGCATTACTACCTGTTTCGCGGCACGCCTTCGCGGCTGTGGCTGGACTGGGTGTTCGTCAATGTCTTCGGCATGAAGGTGCAACTTAACGCCGGCACAGCGGACGAGTACTTCGATGCTATCGGCGAGGCGCTCGCGCAACAGGAGTTCCTTCCGCGCTCACTGTTCGAACGCTTCAACATCGAGGTG
>DATGQI010000092.1:0-7421 GCA_035304285.1 Woeseiaceae bacterium | reverse complement strand
ATGAACCCATCGGTTCAACAAATCGGCAGGATTGCCGATTTGGACGCGCGAAGCGCGCCCCGAAGGGGTGGCGCACAGGGATGTGCGCCATCTATCCCACCCTCTGCACCTACCGACAGAAAGGCCCCGCCAGGGGCCTTTCTGGTATGTGGCGGAGAGGGTTGTGTGAATGAACCCATCGGTTCAACAAATCGGCAGGATTGCCGATTTGGACGCGCGAAGCGCGCCCCGAAGGGGTGGCGCACAGGGATGTGCGCCTTTTTGGCGGAAGCACAGGCAGGTATCGGTTGCACTCGCTTCTGTTCCAACTTGCGGATGCTCATTTTTTGCGCAGTTCGCGACAGTTGCTTCCTTTGCGTGTCACCAGCTTGCAACAGAATCCTGATACCGTTACCAGAAACGCGGCTGAATCAAGATAGACTTGGTAGGGCGAAAACGTTTGATTGCCAAATGGTTATAGTTCTTACCTCATGACGTTTAGAAGAAGATAACAATGCGTTCACGTGGTGGCGCGATCGGCGTGAAGATATTTACAACGTCTCGAGCAGACGACGCTAGGATTTTCAAAATGACAGTGTTAAAAATATCGACCCTCGATAAAAAACGAGAAAGGAGCGATTAGTGCCAAAGAGGCGGGTGCTCCGCAAGCTTATGGACCAGGTCGCCAGCGCGACGTCCCTGCAGGACGTGTACGACGGCGCCCTCACCTCTCTGCACGAAACTCTCCACTTGAAGGGCGCGGCGGTACTGGTTTGCGACCGCGATCATGCGATGCGCTTCGTTGCCGCAAGCGGGCTCTCCGACAGCTACCGCGCGGCCGTGGAAGAACATTCACCGTGGTCTCCCGATGACACCGCTCCGCAACCCGTCCTCGTCAGCGACGTACGGAACGCTCCGGAGTTCGTATCCTTCCTGCCGCTCTTCGAACAGGAGCAGATCGCGGCGGTTGCTTTCATCCCACTCCGCTTCGGCAACAAGCTGCTCGGCAAGTTCATGCTTTACTACCGGCGACCCCACGAGTTCACTGACGATGAACTGCTGGTCGCAGAGACTATCGCTGGTCATGTTGCTTTCGCCGTGGAACATCACCGCATGGCTGCGCAGCTCGGGTCACGGCTGGCGACGGAGCACCGGCTGCTTTCCGAAGCGGAACTGGACGTAGCGGCGAGGCAGCAAAACGAGCAACGCCTGCAGATGGCCCTGGCAGCGGGCAGCATGTGCGCCTGGGAATGGGATATCGCAACGGGCGAGATCCAGTGGTCCGAGGAACTCCATGAAATGTTCGGGCTCGGCGCCGAGGCGTTCTCCGGATCATTAGAGGCTTATCAGCAGCATATCCATCCCGCGGATCGTCCTCGCGTCGAGGCGGACATCGCCCGGATGATCCGCGACCGCCATTCCGCGTACGAGCTCGAATACCGGCTCGTTCCTCCGGATGGAGCATTGCGTTGGGTGGCGTCGCGCGGTCGCGCAGTTTCGGACAATGACGGCAATACCGTCCGGATGGTCGGAGTCTGCACCGATATCACGGAGCGAAAGCGCCTGGAACTCTCCAAGGAATTTGTCGCCGAAGCCAGCCGGATCCTCGCCACCACGTTAAAGCCCGAGGACACTATCAGGAAACTGGCGCAGCTGGTGGTACCGCGTCTCGCGGACTGGTGCATCATCCAGGTCGTCGACGAGCATGGGGAAATCCAGCCCGTCGAACTCGCCCACAGCGATCCGGAAAAGGTCGAGCTGGCATGGCAGGTGGCGCGGCGCTGGCAGGTTCCATCGCAGGACGGCTCCGCCTCGGCTGCTATCAGGGCCGGAGAGTCGACGCTGGTGGCTCATATCAAGCCCCACATGATCGCAGCCCGCGCTGTCGATGCCGAGCATTTGAGTTTGCTCGAGTCGCTGGAGCTACGGTCCGCCATCACCGTCCCTCTGAAAGCGCGCGGACGAAAGCTCGGCGCGCTGACGCTATTGACGGCCGAGTCGCAGCGGACCTACGACGCGACGGACCTGCGGTTCGCGGAGGAAATCGGCAGTTGGGCTGCGCTTGCCATTGATACCGCACAGCTGAATCGCGAAACGGAGAACGCGCGCGGCATTGCGGAGCGATCGCGTGAGTACCTGCAGATTCTCGCCCGTGTCAGTGACGACCTTGCGTCTTCGCTGGACCCGGATGCGGCGCTGCAACAGCTCGCGAGCCGGCTTGTGGGTAACCTCGCCGACTACTGTGTTACTTACGCGAGCGAGGAGGCGACCATCCGGAGGCTGGGACTGGCGCATCGCGACCCGTCAAAGCTCGCCAGTGTCGAAGCTTTGTGCGAGTCGGGCCCGCCGACGCTGGAGGACAAGTGGGGTGCAGGCGCCGTCATCCGCACCGGCGAGGCCATCCTCATTGAAGATATTCCCGACAGGCTGCTGGATGACAGCGGCCAGAACGAAAAGTACAGGCAGGCGGTCCGGCAGCTTGCTCCGGTTTCTGCCATTATCGTGCCCCTGCGCGCACGCGGCCGGACACTCGGTGCGATTGCGCTGGTCACCGACGCAACTTCGCACCGTCGCTACGACCATGACGATTTGAAGCTTGCGCGGGAGCTCGCGAGCCGCGCGGCTCTGCTGGTCGACAACGCCCGGCTTTATGCCCAGGCGCGGGCGGCAGTTCGCGCACGAGACGATATGATTGCCGTGGTTTCGCACGACTTGAGGAGCCCGTTACAGTCCATCTCCAGCGCGTCAACACTGCTGGAGTTCGAAAGCCATGGCGGCTCGGCCAACCGCAGCCTGCAGGCAATAAAACTCGCCACATCCCAAATGGACAGGCTGTTGCAGGACCTGCTCGACCTGTCGCTGATCGACGCCGGTCAGCTTACGGTAACGCGGGAACTCACGGATGCTGCCACCCTGGTCGACGAGGCACGGACGATGTTCGAGCCGCTCGCCGGTGACAAATCGGTTCGGCTGGAATGCAGAATCGAACCAGGCCTGCCGCAGATACGTATCGATCGTAATCGAATGCAGCAGGTGCTCGCGAACCTGCTCGGTAACGCGCTCAAGTTCGTCCCGGCAGGCGGCCTGATCACCCTCACTGCGGGCGTGCAGGGAGACCAGCTGCGTATTGCTGTCTCGGATACCGGTCCGGGGATATCTGAGGACGATCTGTCGAAAGTCTTCGACCGCTTCTGGAGAGCCGACCGGCGCAGGGAGCGCGGTGTCGGCCTCGGGCTGACCGTCGCACAGGGGATCGTGCAGGCGCACGGCGGGACCATTGGTGTCGAAAGTGACAAGGGCGAGGGAAGCACGTTCTACATCCTGCTGGACGCCGTCCAACCCGTACGAGAGAGCGCGATGCACTTAGGACAGAAGGAAGGGCCGGTGCTGGTGGTGGACGACGATGAGCCTTTCCGTACGGAAATCGTCGAGGCGCTGCAACGCTCGGGATACTCGGTCGTCAGCGCCGGTGACGGACGCGAAGCGCTTGAGTACCTGCGAGGGCAGAGTACGCCCGCCTTGGTCATCCTCGACATGATGATGCCTTTGAGGGACGGCTGGAGCCTGTTCGAAGCCGTCAAGGGCGACCCGCACCTGTCCTCGGTGCCGATCGTCCTGCTGACCTGCGTTGGAGAGAGCCAGGACATCGGTCCCGGGGACGTGACAGGTTATCTCCGCAAACCGGTGCGCATGAAAAAGCTACTGCGCATCGCAGAGCAGCACTGCCGCGGCTCGCACAGCAATACAGGCAACTACGCCTGACCCGTCGATCAGTCCCTGGCCAGTCCGACAGCGGCTGGACGCGCCCTCCCCCGTCCGACACAATCCGGTCCATTAAACCGGCTTCCGCGGGGTACGAATGAAAAGCAAAATCAGTCGACGCGACTTCGTCATCACCAGTGCAGCAGCGGGAATTGCGGCCGGCGCTCCGGTCGCAGCGAGCGCCCAGGCGCGGGCGCCGAAAATGAGCAACAAGGTGAAGCCGGTAGTGGTCGCTTCCAGCAACGGCTTCACGATGAAAAACGGCGGGCCACTCAACTGTGTGGAGACGGCGTTCCAGCGGATGCTTGATGGCGACGACGTGCTCGATGCCTTGATTGCCGGAGTCAACATCGTCGAACTGGATCCGGAGGACGCGAGCGTCGGGTACGGCGGTCGGCCGAACGCCGACGGCGTCGTGCAACTCGATTCATGCTGCATGCACGGGCCGAAGAAGCAGGCTGGCGGCGTCGCGGCGCTCGAGGGTATCAGGACACCGTCGCTGGTTGCGAAAGCCGTTATGGCCCATACAGACCATCACCTCCTGGTCGGCGAAGGCGCGCAGAGGTTCGCGCGCAACTTGGGCTTCGAGATCGAAGACGATCTCAACACCGAGAAATCCCGAAGGCAGTGGCTCGAATGGAAACGACGAATCGACCCCGATCATTACCTCGACCCTGAGAAGCGATTCGAGGCCGGCCGCCGCGCCGGGCTCGACATGCTGCACGACGGAGTCATCAGCGAACACGAGTACTACGGGACGATCAACTGCAACGGCGTCAATCCAAACGGTGAAATCTGTGGCGTGACCACTACCAGCGGTCTCTCGTGGAAGATTCCGGGACGCGTCGGCGATTCGCCTATTCTCGGAGCAGGTCTTTACGTCGACGGGGCTGTGGGCGCGGCGGGTTCGACCGGCCGTGGAGAGGCGAACCTGTACGGCCTCTGCTCCTTTCTCATCGTCGAGGAAATGCGTCGCGGCAAGCATCCCAGGGACGCAGGGATGGAAGCGTTGCGACGTATAAAAGCGAACACGATAGAGCCTCGGCTCCTGAACGAGCGTGGCGAGCCGAACTTCAACGTCAACTTCTACGTTCTCGATAAAATGGGCCGTTACGCGGGTGTGGCGATCTATGCCAACAGGGATGATTCACGATATGCCGTCTGCACCGAAAACGGGGCGGAGCATGCCATGCTCGAGCCGCTCCTCGAGGGCTCTGCCTGACGCAGAACGACACGTCGCAGGAAGAACCTTGTGCTGGCGGCAACAGAAATCACTGAAATAACAGGGGGAGATTTATGTCTGAAAGAATCAGCGCGCGCACAGTACTTGCGGTTGTGCTAATTGTTGGCGGCCCGGCGTTTACGTCCTTTGCCTCTGCGCAGAATCACGCACCCAATCCTTACACGACGATCGAAGGCTGGGCTAAATTGCCGGACGGCCGCGAGTGGGGAGCGACCAGCGCAGTGTACCCGGCGCGCGATGGCAGGCATATCTGGGTCGCCGAGCGTTGCGGGGCAAACCTTTGCGTGGAGAGTGACGCCGACCCTGTCCTGTTATTCGACGAGTCCGGCAGCGTAGTCAGGAGCTTTGGCGCTGGACTCATCGCGTGGCCACACGGAATTTTCGTCGATGCCGAGGGCAACGTATGGATAGCCGACGCCGTCGGATACGCACCGGTGCCCGAAGGCTGGGGACACGTGATCTACAAGTTCAGCGAGGACGGCGAATTGCTGATGACGCTCGGCAAGAAGGGAGTCGCAGGCAACGGCAAGGATACGTTCAACAAACCCTCCGCAGTGCTTGTTGCGCCTAACGGTGACATTTTCGTAGCCGACGGTCACGACGAGGGCGGCAACAACCGCATCGTCAAATTCTCGTCCGACGGAACCTACATAAAAGAATGGGGAACGGCAGGACAGGCCGACGGTGAGTTTATCGATCCGCATGCCCTCGCAATGGATTCCACGGGGCGACTGTTCGTTGGCGATCGTGGCAACAGCCGCATCCAGATCTTCGACCAGGAAGGCGAGCATCTTGCAACCTGGACGCAATTCGGCCGTCCCAGCGGGCTCTTCATCGACGCCAACGACATCCTCTACTCGGCCGATTCCGAATCCAACGCGCGCCGGAATCAAGGATGGAAACGCGGCATCAGGATCGGCAGCGCCGTCGACGGATTTGTGGACGCGTTCATTCCGGATCCCGAGCCGGACCAGGATAATTCCGGGACCAGCGCGGCAGAAGGCGTTGCCGTGGATGCCGCCGGGAACGTCTACGGCGCCGAGGTCGGCCCGAAGGCCATCCGGAAATATGCGAGGAAACAGGCGTCTGAATGATAGAATCGGCCAACTGACAATGCAGGAGCCAGCAGGATGAGCAATAACGTGAACTATCTTGGACCGGTGTCGGAGCTCGCCGTCGAGAACCGGGCCAACTTCATATGGAAATGCTATGCGCACGTGGTCGGCGCCATCCTGGCCTTCGCCCTGATCGAGGTATATCTCTTCCAGTCCGGGATAGCGGAATCCATAGCCGCGCCTATGCTCAACAACTGGCTGCTGGTCCTGGGCGCTTTCATGCTCACAGGCTGGGGAGCGTCTCACGTTGCCCACCGGGTGCAGTCGAAGAATGCCCAGTACGCCGCTTTAGGGGCGTTCGTTTTCATCGAGGCGATCATCTTTGCCCCCATGCTGTATATCGCGGCCACGATGCAGCCGGGCGTCATCGACAGCGCCGCAGGCGTGACGATGCTCGGTAGCGTGGGCCTGATCGCCACCGCCATGATTACCCGCAAGGACTTCTCGTTCCTGCGCGGCTTGCTCGTCTGGGCGTTCATCCTGGCGATGGTCGGCATCGTGGCGAGCCTGCTGTTCGGCTTCGAACTCGGGACCTGGTTCTCCGTCGCGATGATCGGCTTCGCTGGCGCGGCCGTGCTTTACGATACTTCCAACATCATCCACCACTACCCCGAAGACAAGTACGTCGCCGCGTCCCTCGCCCTGTTCGCCTCGATAGCGCTGATGTTCTGGTACGTACTGCGACTGTTCATGAGCCGCGACTGAGCCTGGTTCCAGCCCCGCGGGGCGGACGGTGGTGCAGGAGCTGGCCATGCGGGCGAGTTCGTGTGCATCGGCCAACTCTCCGATTCGCCGTCCACAGGCGAACCCGGATTCGATTATCGTTGCCGGTCCCTGCCGACGTCGGCTCCCTACATGGGAGGCGTCAGTACCGTGGTGCCGCTCATGTAAGGCAGCAGAGCCGGCGGCACCCTGATGCTGCCATCCGCCTGCTGGAAGTTCTCCATCACCGCAACCAGCGCCCGTCCTGCCGCGACACCCGAACCATTGAGCGTATGCAGTAGCTCCGGTCGCCCGGTCTCCGGGTTGCGCCAGCGCGCCTGCATACGTCGCGCCTGGAAATCCGTGAAGTTGCTGCATGAGGAGATTTCGCGGTACGCGGACTGCCCCGGCAGCCATACCTCCAGGTCATAGGTCTTTGCCGCACCGAAGCCGATATCGCCGGAACACAACTCCACCACGCGATAAGGCAGTTCGAGGCGCTGCAGGATGACTTCAGCATGTCCGGTGAGAGCCTCCAGCGCTTCCCGGGATTCGGCGGCCGCCACGACCTGGACGAGCTCGACTTTTTCGAACTGGTGCTGCCGGATCATCCCGCGCGT
>DATGQI010000091.1:0-19052 GCA_035304285.1 Woeseiaceae bacterium | reverse complement strand
GGAAGGGCACCTTCATCTTCGAGCTTCTTGAAAAAGTCGATCGTCTCGAACGATGCACCGGCATCGTGGAACGACGTAACGCCATTCTGCAGCGCTTCCTCGCCGGCAAGCCGCACGCGCTCACGATCCATCTGTTCCTGTTCCTCGAGCGTCAGGCGGCTGTTGTACTGCTCGACGGGTTCATTCAGCAAGCGTTGCGCAGTTTCACGCAGAAGACCGGTCGCCTCGCCTTCGGGCGTGCGAACGATGGTGCCACCCGCCGGATCCGGCGTGTCGGCATCGATGAACGCTTCGGCGAGCGCAGCATCGTTCGCGAAGGCTGCGTGCCCGCTGGCGTGTCCCAGCAGGACCGGGTTGTTCGGTGAGGCTTCGCTCAGTGAGTCGTTCCGCGGCACGCCGTCGACAGCATCATCCGGGACCGAATCCCACTTGTCCTGGTGCCAGCCCCGGCCGAAGATCCACTCTCCCGGCTGCGCCTTGTCGGCCGCCGCTGCAACCATGCTGACGATCTCCTCCCAGTTCCGCACGGTGGAAAGATCCAGTATCTGCTTGGCCCGGCCCAGTCCCATAAAGTGGCCGTGGCCCTCGATGAAGCCTGGCATAACGAACCGCCCGTCGAGTTCAACGACTTCGGTTTGTGGTCCTATCCACGCCTCGATCTCTTCATCGCTGCCGACCGCTGCGATCTCATAGCCCGAGATTGCGATGGCCTGCTGCCGGCCCAGCGCCGGATCCACTGTCGCCACAGTGCCGCCGCGCAGTACCAGGTCGGCGGCGGCCTGCGTCCGGGTCTCGGGAATGGCCGCATCGTCCTCCGGCTCGCCGCCGCAGGCTGAGAGAAAGATGGCCATGCATAGCGCTGGCAGAACCTTCGAATATTTCATTTGATGACGCCCCCGGCAGTCTGATTATGGTTTGCTTGCGCACTGGTTATACCTGCGCCATTTGAATTCGTCCTGCTCTTCGCATCACTGGCCCGCCAGATTCTGTGCGGCAGCATTAGCGCGCAAAGCTCGTGGAACGAGGGGCCGGTCGAATCCAGCGGCCCGATGTTACATGACACCGCGATTCTTGTTGCCGTTCCATTCTATTTCACAATGCGACGCTTCCGGCGCCTCGACCGATGCCGACGTCCGCAGCAAACCTACTCTTGTTATATAATTCGCGGCCTCCGCCCCGTGGCGGATCGGCGCTGGCCGTATTTCCCCCATTTTTCGGAGCGATGACTTGAATCGGGACCAGAAGTTTTTCGACATTTATTCACTGGTGATCGGCGGACTCGCGGCCGTCTGCCTTGGCTTTCTGGTAATCGCCCTGAATATCTCCGGGGAAACGCAAGAAGAAGTTCTCGGCAATGCGGAGGAATACCTGGCGGTGGTATCGGCACGGCTCGAACCTTTCGGCAAGGTCAACCTGCCGGGCGACGACCTGTCGGCAGCCGGCCCCCAGTCGGCGGGTGCCGTGGCGCCCGAACCCGTGGCCGAAGTTCGTACAGGTCCCCAGGTTTACAACGAAGCCTGCATAACCTGTCACGGCAGCGGCATCGGCGGCGCACCAGTAATCACCGACGCGGCAGCCTGGGAGTCGCGCATAGCCCAGGGTATGGACACGCTGCGCCAGCACGCGGTCGATGGCTACACCGGTTCCGCCGGTTACATGCCGCCGAAGGGTGGCCGCATGGACCTGCTGGACGAGGAAGTGTATGCGGCGGTCGAGTTCATGATTTCGCAGGCCGAACAGTAAGCGACAACCTCGCACGAGAACGCATGGCGGTCCTACAAGGCTTTAGGATCCCTGTCGAACTGGCGCAGGCTCAAGGCCTCGGCCAGGTGCGGCAGCAGGATGTCGTCCTTTCCATCGAGGTCCGCGATGGTCCGCGCCACCCGCCGCACGCGCTGATGCGCGCGCGCCGAAAGCCCGAACTGCTCGGTCGCCTGTTCGAGCAGGTCCCACCCGTCCGGGGTCAGCGCGCACGCTTCTTCCATGAGGTCGTTCTTAAGCCGTGCGTTGCAGTCGCCGCTGCGGCGCACCTGGCGCTGCCTGGCGGCACAGACCCGTTTCCGGACTTCTGCGCTCGCTTCGCCGGGCTTGCCGCCCGGACGCAATGACTCCGGCGGAAGCCGCTGAACCACAACCTGGATGTCGATGCGGTCCAGCAGGGGCCCGGAGATCTTCGCCCGGTAGTTGCGGACGCGGTCTTCGGAACAGCGGCAGTCGCTCTTCGGATCCCCGAGATAGCCACAGGGACAGGGATTCATCGCCGCCACGAGCTGGAAGCGGGCGGGAAAGTCGGCCTGGCGAACCGCGCGCGAGATTGTCGTCATCCCGCTCTCCATCGGTTCGCGAAGAACTTCGAGGACATGGCGGCTGAATTCCGGAAGTTCGTCCAGGAACAGCACGCCGTTGTGTGCCCTCGAGATTTCGCCCGGTCGCGGATCCGTGCCGCCGCCGACGAGCGCTGCCGCCGAAGCGGTGTGATGCGGCGCGCGAAAAGGACGCTGCCGCCATCGTGAGAAATCGAAAGTGCGTCCGAGCACGGAATCGACCGCGGCGGTTTCCAGCGCCTCGCGATCGCTCATCGGCGGCAGGATTCCCGGCAGGCGACGCGCCAGCATGCTCTTGCCGGTGCCGGGAGGCCCGCTGAACAAAATGTTATGGCCGCCTGCGGCGGCGATCTCCAGCGCGCGCCTGGCGACGCCCTGTCCCTTTACGTCCGCGAGGTCCGCCGCGGTGGCGGTAACGACGGGCGGGATGCAGCGATGCAGGGGCGCCAGCATCCTCGTGCCGCAAAGGTGGCCGGTGACTTCCAGCAGCGATTCGGCCACGAAAACCCGCGCGGTGGAGAGCGTCGCTTCCAGTCCGTTCCTGACCGGCACGACTACCGCCTTGCCGGCTTCGCCGGCCTTGATCGCAGCGGGAAGCGCGCCAGGTATCGGGTGCAACTCCCCGTTCATGCCGAGTTCGCCGTAGAACTCGTAGTCGTCGAAGTCATGCTGCGGGACGATGCGCTGGGCCGCGAGGATCCCTAAGGCAATTGCGAGGTCGAATCGGCCTCCTGTCTTGCGCAGGTCAGCGGGCCCCAGGCTGACGCTGATTCGTTCCTGCGGGAATTTGAACCTCGAGTTGAGAATCGCGCCGCGCACCCTCTCCTTGCTTTCGCGCACGGCCGTCTCGGCGAGTCCGACTATCGAACTCGACGGCAGCCCTCCGGACAGGAAGACTTCTATGGTTACCTCGGGAGCATCGATTCCGACCTGCGCGCGGCTTTTCAGCATCGCCAGGCTGACCGGATTCACCTCGGGCGAACTGGCGTCGCCTTCCGTGTCGTGAGCAGGTTTTGCAGACCCGTCGTCCATCGCCCCTCCATGGCAATGACCGCTTCTCTGGCTACAGACTGTACTGGCCGCTGATTCGACCGGTGATCAGGCTCCGGTATCCTCGGTAGTCGGCGCCTCTCCGTTTCCCGGCTTCGCTCCGGCCGCACCAACGTTCGTTGCCTCCATCGTGCTGAGCCGGCGCTCCAGCGCTTCGAGTTTCTCGCGCGTGCGCGCGAGCACCGCCTGTTGCACATCGAACTCCTCGCGTGTCACCAGGTCCAGTCGCGAAATGCCGGAGTGCAGCACGGAGCGGAAGTTCTGTTCGAGATCGTCACGCGCGGACCGCAGCCCTTCCGGCACCGCTTCCGCGAGTCTGCGAGCGAGCTTGTCAATCGTTTCTCTGGGCATGCGCCTTTAGATACCGCAACGGTGGCGAAAAGACCAGTCCCCAATCGTGCCATAGCCGCCCGATTCTCTCCGCCCGTTCCCCGCTCTGGGGCAACCGTCGGTGGCGCTGCACTGCATCGGTGCCGCGAGCGGGCATGTGTGCGGCCGTAACGTCCAGTCTGCGCCACTTCTGCAGCTGGCATACATGTTGCAAAACCCGGACCGCCGGGGCAGCACGCGCTACTGCTCCACCAACAACTCGATGGGGAGTGGAATGAAAACGATAACGAGATTTCTTACATCAGCGGCGTTCTTGTCCTGCTCCAGCCTTGCGCTGGCGGACATAACCGCAAACATCGGCTGGGCCAGCGACTATTTTTATCGCGGCACGCTGCAGGCTCCTACGTCAGCCTCCGCCGGAGTGGACTTCGAACGAAACGGCTTCTACATCGGCACCTGGGCGGCCGACGTAAAGGATGGTCTCGAAGTCGACGGTTACTTCGGCTACGCCACCGAGATCCAGGATATCAGCTACAGCGTCGGGTTCACCGGCTATTACTACACCGGCGACTTCGACGACACCTACCAGGAAATAAACCTCGGGCTCGGGTACGGCTACGTGGCACTCGACGTGGCGATCGGCGAGTACGACAACTTCGGTGGCGGCACGCAGGACTACACCTACTACGCACTGACGGTGGCGAACAAGGGTTTCTACGGCAAGTTCGCGGGCTTCTCGCAGGACTTCGAAGGTGAATACCTGGAATTCGGCTACGGCACCACCGTCGCAGAACTGGACATCGGCATCTCGGCGATCTTCGCGAACAGCGATCTCGTCGGCGATTCCGACGAGTCGCTGGTTTTCACAATCGGCAAGTCCTTCGAACTCAAATAAGAAAGTCACTGCAGGGGAATAACATGAAACTGATCGTGGCGATCATCAAGCCATTCAAGCTGGACGACGTGCGGCAGGCCGTCTCTGACATAGGCATACAGGGCATTACGGTCACGGAGGTCAAGGGCTTCGGCCGCCAGCGAGGCCACACCGAGCTCTACCGGGGAGCGGAATACGTCGTGGACTTTCTTCCGAAAGCAAAAATCGAGCTCGCAGTGGCCGACGATGTTGCCGAGCAGGTCATCGAAGCGATCACGAACACGGCCCGAACGGGCGCCATCGGCGACGGGAAGATCTTCGTAGTCGACCTGGAACAGGCTATTCGCATTCGCACCGGTGAAACCGGCGCGGCCGCGGTCTAACAAGGAGAACAGCCGTGGAAGATGTAACACAACTTGCCGGTCAGCTGGCCGAACTCAGCTATGCGTTGGATACTTTCTACTTCCTGGTCATGGGCGCACTCGTCATGTGGATGGCCGCCGGCTTCACCATGCTCGAGTCGGGCCTTGTTCGCGCCAAGAACACCGCTGAAATCCTGACGAAGAACGTCGGGCTGTATTCGATCGCCTGCATCATGTACATGCTGTGTGGCTACTCGATCATGTACCCGGGGGCGTACGAAGGAGGTTTCCTCCAGAGCCTCTCGACTTTCGGCACCGGGCTCGTGGGTACCGCCGACAACGAGGCCGCGGACGTGATCGCAAGCGGCGGCGAGACCTACTACTCCAACCTTGCGGATTTCTTTTTCCAGATCGTGTTCGTCGCGACGGCAATGTCCATCGTTTCGGGCGCGGTTGCGGAGCGAATGAAACTCTGGTCCTTCTTCCTGTTTGCGGTGGTGATGACTTCGATCATCTACCCGGTGCAGGGCTTCTGGAAATGGGGCGGAGGTTTTCTGGACGCCGCCGGTTTCCTGGATTTCGCAGGTTCGGGTGTGGTTCACCTGACGGGCGCGACGGCGGCACTTGCCGGCGTGCTGCTGCTCGGCGCCCGCAAGGGGAAGTACGGCCCGGGGGGCCAGATCAACGCAATTCCGGGATGCAACCTGCCACTTGCAACATTGGGCACGCTGATACTCTGGTTCGGCTGGTTCGGCTTCAACGGCGGCTCGGAACTGAAGGTGTCGAACGTGGCCGAAGCGAACGCCGTGTCCCTGGTATTCGTTAATACCAACCTGGCTGCGGCGGGAGGCCTGGTATTCGCGCTGATGCTGTCGCGGCTGCGCTTTGGCAAAGCGGACCTCACCATGGCCCTGAACGGCGCGCTGGCCGGGCTGGTATCGATCACGGCGGAGCCGCTGACGCCCTCGCCAATCGTTGCCACGCTCATCGGCGCCGTGGGCGGACTCCTCGTCGTTCTCTCGATCGTGACCCTCGACAAGCTCCGCATCGACGATCCCGTCGGCGCCATTTCCGTCCACGGCACGGCTGGCATATGGGGTGTGTTGGCGGTACCGATCACCAACGATGATGCCTCTGTCGCAGTACAGCTGTTGGGCCTGGTGTCGATTTTCGCCTGGGTGTTCCTCACCAGCTTCATCGTCTGGTTCATTCTGAAGAAAACCGTAGGAGTAAGGGTCGACGAGCAACAGGAATACGAAGGCGTAGACCTGAGCGAGTGCGGACTCGAAGCCTACCCTGAGTTCACCAAGGCGGACTAGGAGGAAGTCCGCTTAAACGAGCAAGTGCCGGGCCTGTCGCCCCCTCGGCGGCCCTGCCAAAGCGGGCCATGGTTTCATGGCCCGCTTTTTTTGTGCTCATCGAGGAGAAAAAGACGTGTGATCGCGGTCACACTCCGTCTACTGTGAACGTGCTTTAATGCCTTACAAGTTTGTGCAGCGCGCGAATCCACTGGTTGATGAACAAGGATTGCGATGAAGCGTAAGACATCAGGAACGTGCGCAATGCTCATAGCCGGCCTGGCTATGGCAGGCGCCGTCTCAGCCGGCGATATCTACAAGTGGACGGATGCCGAGGGCAACGTGCATTTCGGTGACCGCCCGTCCGGCGCCTCGACCGAGGAACGGCTGGCAATAAGCTCGAACCCCACCGACCCGGAACGGGTGCAGAACATCGTGCAGGCTCGAAGCGACGCCAGGGCCGAACGAAGCGACGCAGAAACGGCCGCGAAAGCGGCGGAACCCACGGCGGCAGAGATCCGCGCCGCGGAAGCCGAGCGCAAGGAAAAGTGCAGCACTTATAAAGAAAGACTGCAGAAGTTCGTCACCTCCCGGCGTCTTTACCGGCAGGATGAGAACGGCGAGCGCGTCTACCTGGACGAGGAAGAAACCCTGGCGGCCCGCGCCCGCGTCCAGGAACAGGTCCTGGAGTACTGCAACCCCTAGCCGGAGACCCCTTCCCAGCGGCGACTCCCGCAAGTCGCGCTACAATGCCGTCTTCGGCCCGATCAGGACGAGCATTGGTCAGAGCTACAACCGCCGTCGAACGAGAGACGCAAGCCTATCTTCCGGATTTCTGTGCGGCCGGCACCCTGCTCGTAGTGGTGCTGGTTGCGGCGCTGGTGGCGATCGTCCTGACCCTCGCCGGCAACCCCGCCTCCGGCACGTTTCTGGTCGAACTGGCGGAAACGTCGCTGTTCGTACTCTGGCTCGCGCTCCTTTCGGCCGCCGTCCTATGCCGGATTCGCGGGTGGGTAGAGGCCTTCGGAAAGACGCAAGCGTTCGTGATTAGCTTCATCCTGCTACTGGTGGTGTGCATGCTCCTCGCCGAAGCAGCCTTCCAGCTGACGGGGCGTTTCAGCAATGCGATCATCGCCGACAGCCACGGTGGCTTCCTCCTGCGCACGTTTGCGATCAGCTCGATCGTCATCGCGCTGGCCATGCGCTACCTCTACGTGTCCAGCGAGTGGCGTCGCAGCATCGTGCTCGAAGCGCAGTCGAGGGTCAGCGCGCTCCAGGCACTCATTCGCCCGCACTTCCTGTTCAACAGCATGAATACAATCGCTGCGCTCACCCGCAGCAATCCGCGCCAGGCCGAACAGGCGGTTGAGGACCTTGCAGACCTGCTGCGGGCCAACCTGGGCGGACCGAAGGACCGCTCCACCCTGAAAGATGAACTGGAAGTCGCGAAGCTCTACGAGCGCATCGAAAAGCTGCGCCTCGGCGATCGCCTCAACATCCGCTGGGACCTCGGCGGGATTCCGGCGGACGCGCTGTTGCCCAACCTGACCTTGCAGCCGCTTATCGAGAACGCGATCTATCATGGCATCGAATTGCTGCCGCAAGGCGGCGAAGTGGTCGTCGCGGGACAGCGAGAGCAGGAGAATCTCGTCGTTGAAATTTCCAACCCTGTCGCTAACGACGCAAAGGCCTTGCGTGAGGGAAACCAGATGGCGCTTTCGAATATCAGCCAGCGCTTTGAGCTCGCCTACGGCACCCGCGGCCGGGTCGTCGTGGATGAGGGAGACGAGAGCTTTACCGTAAGGCTCGAGTTCCCGCTGGAGCAGGAGCGGCCTTGAACGTACTCATCGTCGACGACGAACCGCCGGCGCGCGCACGCCTGCGCCAACTGCTGGAGGACACGGGCGAGCACTCCGTGGTCGGCGAGGCCCGGAACGGCCAGGAGGCTCTCGAGTTGTGCGCCAAGCTCGGGCCGGACGTGATCCTGCTGGACATCAGCATGCCGGGATTGAATGGAATCGAAACAGCGCATCATCTCAACGCGCTGGAGACGCCTCCATGCGTGATCTTCACCACTGCGTACGACCGCTACGCCATCGAAGCGTTTGATGCGAGGGCGGTTGGCTATGTTCTCAAGCCGGTGCGGCGCGAACGGCTGGACAGCGCGCTCCAACAAGCGGCGCGCCTGAGCCATGGGACACTGGGCGAAATCGGCAAGGGCTTCGGGCTTCCCGAACGGCGCAACCATGTCTGCGCGCGGGTGCGTGGCGAATTGAAGCTGATTCCGCTGTCGTCCGTCCTGTATTTTCACGCAGACCAGAAATACGTGACGGTGCATCATCGCGACGGCGAGGATCTCATCGACGATTCCCTGAAATCCCTCGAGGAGGAATTCGCGGGTCGCTTCGTCCGCATACATCGCAAGGCACTGGTAGCGGTCGACAAGATCGACACCTTGCGCAGAATCCCGGACGGACGAACAGAGGTCGAACTGCGCGGCCTCCGCGAGAAGTCGCGCGATGCTTCATCCGGCCGCGACCAGGACTCCGGGGATGCCCGGCTGGTAGTAAGCCGCCGGCACCTTGCCGACGTGCGCCGTCGCGTCAGGGGAACGTGACGGTGCGCATACGCATCGCAACGCGCAAGAGCGAGCTGGCACTGTGGCAGGCGGGATACGTGGCCGACGAGCTGCGCCGCCTGCCGGAGGTCAGCGCCGTCGAACTGGTGCCGCTCACGACGCGGGGCGACCAAATACTGGACCGGGACCTGAGCAAGGTCGGTGGTAAGGGCCTGTTCATCAAGGAGCTCGAAGTTGCGATGCGGCAGGGCGATGCCGATATCGCCGTCCACTCGATGAAGGACGTGCCCGCCGACATGCCGGAAGGATTTTGCATCGCAGCCCGGCTGGAACGCGCTAATCCCTTCGATGCCCTGGTGAGCAACGAAGCGACCGGGATAGCAGGCCTGCGGGGCGGCGCGGTAGTCGGAAGCTCCAGTTTGCGGCGACAGGCGCAGCTCAGGGCACTGCGCCCCGATCTCGACGTCAGGTCGTTGCGGGGCAACGTGAACACCCGCCTCGCGAAGCTCGACGGCGGCGAATACGATGCGATCATCCTGGCCTGCGCGGGCCTCGAGCGGCTGGGACTAGCCAGTCGCATCGTGGAGCAGGTATCTCCGGAGGACATGTTGCCGGCAACGGCGCAGGGCGTGATCGGCATCGAGTGCCTGGCAGGCAGGGATGACCTGGAAGCGGTGCTCGCGAAGCTCGACGATGCCGCAACTTCGATAACGACCGCTGCCGAACGATCGGTCGCGCGGTTCCTCGGAGCAAGCTGCCACTCTCCCCTGGCGGCCTATGCAGTGGCCGGGGAAGAGACAGTGACGCTGACGGCGCTGGTGGCATCGGTCGACGGGCGCACCGTTTTGCGGCAGCAGGTCTCGGGCGCGATCGCCGAGGTCGAGCAACTCGGCAGCCGGGTGGGCCAGCGCCTGCTCGACCTTGGTGCGGCTGAACTCTTGAGCGAGGCCGGCGCATGACTGCGGGTCCCCTGGGCGGCGTGGGAGTACTGGTTACCCGCCCCGAAGGGCGGGCGCGCGAGCTGAACAAGGCGATCGAGGACGCGGGAGGATCGGTCGTCTCATTTCCGGTGCTCGAGATTGAAACTCGCGATGAGACCATTCTTCATGACGAACAGGCGCGGCTTCCGGCGCCCGACATTGCAATTTTCGTAAGCACCAATGCTGTCAGGTTTGGTCTTCGATACATCCCCGCATCGGGGGTGAAAATCGCTGCGATCGGCCCGACGACCCGGGCGTGCATCGAGGCCGAAGGGAGGAAGGTGGACATATACCCTGCAAAAGGTTTCGACAGCGAGCACCTCTTGCAGGAACCGGGGCTCAAGCAGGTGCAGGGAAAGAACGTGCGAATCGTTCGCGCGGACAGTGGGCGGGAACTGATAGCCACCGTACTCAAAGAGCGCGGTGCACGAGTGGACTACCTATCTGCTTACCGGCGCCTGCCGAAGCGCCACACGGACGTGGAACTCGAACGGCTGGAAAGCACCTGGCGGAGCGGCGGAATCCAGTTCGTCACGGTAATGAGTGTTGCGACCCTCGACAGCCTGTGGTCGGTTCTGCCGGACTATTGCCGCGATGCACTGCCGGCAACGCCACTGGTGACCGTAAGCGAACGTGTGATACAAACTGCCAGCGAGAAAATCCCCGGTATTCAGGCAGTCCTTGCCCCGGGGCCGCAGGCCGGCGACATGGTCCGCGCAATGATAAAAGCACGGGAACCCGCATGAACGAAAAGACTGACGATAACCACGATTCGCCGAAGGCGGCCGTGCCCGAACCCCCGATCCAGGATGAACGCGCCGCGGAAGAGGACGATGCCCGTCTCGATGCAGGCCTGCCCCCGGCCGGAGAGCCCCTCGAAGACGCCCGGCACGAAGACCCGGTTGACGGCAGCGATCGTCCTGCTCCTCCTCCGCCACCACCGCGGCGCGGCGTTTCCTCCGCCATCGCGTGGCTCGCGTTGTTGCTCGCGCTGCTTGCGCTGGCGGGCAGCGGTTACCTCGCCTGGCAGGACCGGGTAACTGCGGCGGATGAAGCAGGTAACGAGGCAGCTATCGCCTCGCTTTCGGGGAAAATTGACAATGCGGTGAGTTCACTCGAGTCGAGCCAGCAGGCGGCACTCGCCGAACTGGAAAGCGCGGCGCGGCAGGAAGGCACGAGAGTCGACTCGCTGGAGCGGCAAATAGAGGAACTAAGCCGGCAAACCGAGTCGGTGTACCCGCGTCTCAGAAACCTGGAAGACGGGATCTCGTCGTTGCAGGGTGTTTCTGCCGGTGTGCGGGAGACCTGGATGCTCGCCGAAGCCGAGTACTACATGCAGATTGCCAACGCCCAGCTTCAACTCGCGGGTAATCCGCATATCGCGGCGCTCGCTCTCGAGTTTGCCGACGAGCGCGTCCGGCAGATGGCTAACCCGGCGCTTGCCGACGTTCGCCGCGCCCTGACGCAGGAACTACAGGCGCTTCGGTCGATGGAAACCGCGGACATCGAGGGAATGACGCTCGCGCTGGCAAACCTCGCAGAGCGCACGGCATCCCTGCCCCTCCGGCAGGATGTGGATGTGCCGGACGAGGAAGCGGGCACGGTTGACCCGGAGCTGACAGGCTTTTCCCGCGCGGTCGCCTCTGTAAAGAGTGCGTTCGGCGATATCGTCTCGGTGCGAAGGTCGGACGAGCCGCTGACGCCGCTACTGGCGCCCGAGGCGGCCTACTTCCTCAAGGCTAACCTTGCGCTCCAGTTGCAGGCGGCGCGACTCGCCCTGCTACAGGGAGAGCAACAGGTATTCGAGCAGTCGCTGGACGACGCCGCGGAGTGGCTGGACGCCTACTACGATGCCGACAGCGGCGCGGTCGCCGGTGCCCTCGAGACCATAGAGCAGTTGCGGGGAACAGGCGTCGACGTGACCCCTCCGGATATATCGGAATCGCTGCGATTACTGCGCCAGTACCGCACGCTTCAGGGTAATGGATCGCCTGCCGGCGAGGGCGGTGGCGACGACCGGGGCGATAGAGAAACCGGCAGCGACACCGGCACCGACGAGCCCGCCCAATGAAATTCGGCCTGCTTTTCGTGCTGGCCCTGGTAGCGAGCGCGTTCGCCGCGCATTTCCTGTTGCAGGACCCCGGTTACGTCGTCATCAACTTTCGCAGTTACATCGTGGAAATGTCGGTGCCCGTCCTGCTGGCCGCGCTCCTGCTGCTCGCGTTCACGGCATGGCTGGTCGTCAAGATCTTCAAGGCCCCGAGGAAGCTTGGCGAAGCGGCAGGGCGCTACCGGAGCGGGCGAGCCGGGCATCGGCTGACCAGGGGCATGATCGAAGTAGCGGAAGGGAACTTCGCTCGCGGCGAGAAGCTCCTGGCAGGCGCCGCCAACGGCAGCGAAGCCCCACTGCTCAATTACCTCCAGGCCGCGCGAGCGGCGCATCTGCTCGGCGAGGACGAACGCCGCGACCGCTGGCTGAAAGCTGCCTATGAGCATACGCCGGAGGCGGCGAGTGCCGTCCTCCTCACCCAGGCGGAACTGCAGCTCGACCAGGGGCAGTACGAACAGGCCCTGGCAACCTTGCGCCAACTGGAGGAAAAGGCGCCCAACCACAGCTACGCATTAAACCTCCTCGGGCGGCTTTACTACCGCCTCGAAGACTGGACGCATCTCGAGGCACTGTTACCGCGTTTGAGAAAGCACGGACGTGTGGACGATGAGCTGCTCGGAAAATGGGCGATACGCGTTCACAAGGAGCACCTGGAACGCGCGAAAGACGCCCAGGACGTCCTCTCCGCCTGGAACAGCGTGCCGAAAAACCTGCGCAGTGACGGGGCTGTTCTCGAGGCCTATTTCTCCGCGCTCATCAGGACCGCGCAGCACGACAAGGCGGAAAAGGAGATTGCCGCGGAACTCAAACGGGAATGGCGTCCGCCGCTCGTCCGCCTCTTCGGGCTGATTGCCGGCAGCGACCCGGGAAAGCAGTTGAGCCGGGCAGAAGGCTGGCTACGCACCCACCCCGACGATGCCACCCTCCTGCTGGCCGCAGCCCGCCTTTGCCTGAAAAACGAGTTATGGGGCAAGGCGCGCAGCTACCTCGAAACGGCGATCTCGATCCAACCGACCCCGGAAGCCTACGAAGAATTCGGTCGCCTGTTGAACCAGCTGGGAGAAAGCGACGCAGCAGCAGACGCATACAAGGCAGGCCTCGACCTTGTCGCGCAGCCCGCAAGAGTGGCCATCCCGGACCTGCGCACCACCCCGGCCGCCTAAATCCCACCCAGGCTTGGAATAAAACGCTGTCAGGAGCCCGTCCTACGGGCGACCACCATTTGAAGCACTGGGATAAGGATTGTCGCCCGTGGGACGGGCTCCCACAGCGTGCTATCAGGGCTGGCTGCGGACGCTCCGTAGCCACTTGGTCATCGGCTCCCACTGCTCCCAGTCCGGCCATGCCAGATACTCCGGGAGCTCGAATATACCAAGGCCGCGGGTGTATGCCCTGACGTAGTTCTGGGCCTCGCGGAGCGACGTGAGATAAGGGACGCGGGCAGTAGTAAGGTATTCGTCGAGTTCCTCGAAGATGAGCGTGTTTTCGCGCACTCGGTTGGCGACAACGCCGATCTTGGCTTCCTTCCGGTCCACTTTGCCGACGGATTTCAGTTCCCTGATAAACCGGTCGGAGGCCTGGATGTCGATCGTAGACGGGAGTACCGGCACTATGATGGTTTCGGCATGCCGGACCAGCTCGGTCAGTTCCGCACCGTGCGATCGCGCGGGAGCGTCGATGATCATGTAATCGACATTACGCGGAGCGCGCCGCATGCCGTCGTCAAACCCGGACACGCCGGCGATCTTCGGCCGACTCTCGGGCCGCCTTTCGAGCCAGTCGAGCCCCGAGCGTTGTGGGTCGTAATCGGCCAGTGCGACCGAATATCCCTCATCCGCGAAGTAGGAAGCGATGTTCGTCGCAAGAGTGCTCTTGCCGCAGCCTCCCTTGGCGTTCATGACCATGATGTGCCGCATTATTCCCCCGGAAAGCGTTTATTGATTTCGTTGTTTGTAGCGTTATCCGTTTATGTAAACTACCGTCGCGGACGCTAAAAGTCCATTCGCAGGTAGCGTTTGTCGAATGCCGTGCATGAGCATCGCTCATGATAAGCTCGGACGGGCTGCAGACGAAGGGAAAAAGCCGGCGGACCGGCCAATCACCAGGCGAAGAAAGAACAATAGTGACAATTGCGCATGAGGGGAGCCACGAGCCATGAGCACGCAGCGAAAAGCCGAATTCACCGAGGATGTATTGTCGGAAGCCGACGTGCATTCCTACCTGCAAAGAAACCCCGATTTCTTCGAGCGTCATGCTTCGCTCCTCGGCGCTTTGCGCCTGCCGCATGCCACCGGCGCGGCAGTTTCGCTGGTCGAGCGGCAGGTATCCGTGCTGAGGCAAAGGGATTTGAAACTCGAGCGCAAGCTGAAAGAGCTGCTCGAGGTTGCCCGCGCCAACGATGCGCTCGCGGGCAAGATCCACAAGACGGCGCTTGACCTGCTGGAAGCACGCGACCTCCCACAGACGCTCGATACGGTGGAAATTGCTTTGCGAACCGCCTTCGGGGCCGATCATGCAGTACTGGTGGTGTTTGGCGAGCCTGCATCGTTCGGCGATTCGAGCCCCAGCCGGTTCTTCCGGCCGATGGAGCGGGACGATCCCGCTTTGCAGCCGTTCTCCACCTTCATGAGCAGCAGCAATCCTCGCTGCGGCCAGGTTCGCGATGCGCAGCGGGACTTCCTGTTCGGCCAGCAAACCAACGAAGTCGGTTCTGCAGCACTCGTGCCCTTGGGCGACGAGTGCCAGGTAGGCTTTCTCGCGATCGGCAGTGTCGATGCCGACCATTTTCATCCCGGCATGAGCTTCGATTTCCTGAAGCGACTGGGCGAGCTGATCTCGGTGGCGCTGAAGCGGCATTAGCGTGTCGCCGCCGCCCTGGGACCAAGAGCGGCATTAGCAAGACTGTAGCAGCCTGCCACGCGGGCGAGCTCGATCACCCGGATCGCACTCGCCCGCATGGCGGGCTCCTACGGGAGAGAATGGACGCAGGTATGCCTGACAGCGAAAAGGAATGGATCGAACGCTTCATCCGGCATCTCGACTACGAGCGCCGGCTGTCGAAGCTGACCTGCGAGCACTACGGCCGCGATCTCGTGGCTTTCCATGGCTGGTGCGATTCCCAGGGGGTGAAGGCCTGGGACGAGGTGGACAACGAGCACGTCCGGGCGTTCAGCGCGGCCTGTTACCGTCGGGGACTTACGGCACGAAGCATACAGCGTCAGCTTTCCTCCATCAGGACGTTCTTCCGCTACATGCGCCGCGAGAAGCACGTAAAGGCGAATCCGGCTGAAGGCGTCAGGCCGCCGAAGGCTGGAAAACGCCTGCCGGAGAACCTGGACGTCGATCGCATGGCAAGGCTGCTCGACCTCGAGGGTGACGGCCCGATCGTCGCCAGGGATCGCGCTATCCTGGAACTCCTTTATTCCTCCGGTCTTCGCCTGTCGGAACTGACGAATCTCGATGTAGACCACGTCGACGTCAGCGACGCGACGGTCCGGGTTACCGGCAAGGGCAGCAAGGAGCGCATCCTGCCGGTCGGCAGGCACGCTCTCAGCGCTTTGGCAGCCTGGCGGAAGGAGCGACCGCTGCTGGCCGGCCCGGAAGAGCGGGCCTTGTTCGTCAGCAAGCGCGGCGGGAGGATCGCGCCCCGGTCGGTACAGGCGCGGGTCGATTACTGGGCGAAAAGACAGGGCATCGATACGAAGGTGTATCCGCACCTGTTCCGCCATTCCTTCGCCACCCATCTCCTGGAATCCAGCCACGACCTCCGCGGGGTCCAGGAGCTCCTCGGCCATGCCAATATCGGCACGACCCAGGTCTATACCCATCTTGACTTCCAGCACCTGGCCCAGATATACGACAAAACCCATCCGCGCGCGCGCCGCAAGTCCGACGACTAGGAGGACCGTCCGTCAAGACAGTCGGGCGGCGGCGGAGCCTCGGCCGGCGCTGCGCAGGCTCTGCAGCAGCCGACGTTCAGTGCGGCAGCCACGTTCGAACAATCCAGCGTTTAAGGAATCAGGAATGGAGCAGTTTCGCGGGACCACAATCCTCTCCGTCCGCCGCAATGGCCGTGTCGCCATCGGCGGCGACGGTCAGGTGAGCATGGGCAACACCGTAATGAAGGGTAATGCCCGCAAGGTCCGGACCCTGGCTGAGGGCCGGGTAATCGCCGGTTTTGCCGGAGGTACGGCGGACGCCTTCACGCTGTTCGAGCTTTTCGAAACCAAGCTCGAACGCTACGGGAACCTGACGCGCGCGGCGATCGAGCTTGCGAAGGACTGGCGCACGGACCGGCGTCTGCGGCGCCTGGAAGCGCTGCTGTGCGTCGCGGATGCCGAATCTTCTTTTGTGGTAAGCGGGAACGGCGACGTCATAGAACCCGAGCATGACGTCATGGCGATCGGCTCCGGCGGGCTGTTCGCACAGGCGGCCGCGCTCGCGCTCCTCAGGAATACCGAGCTCGATGCCCGGGCGATCGTGGAGAACGCTTTGGGCATCGCCGGGGACATCTGCGTCTATACCAATCACAACATCATCGTCGAGGAACTGCCCTCGGCGGAAGTGAAACGGGATTAACCAATGTCAACGATGACACCAAGGGAAATCGTCCAGGAACTGGACAAGCACATCATTGGACAGGATGAGGCGAAGAGAGCGGTCGCCATCGCGTTGCGGAACCGCTGGCGCCGCGTGCAGGTGGACGAGCCACTGCGCAGCGAGATCACGCCGAAGAACATCCTGATGATCGGCCCGACCGGCGTCGGCAAGACCGAGATTTCGCGTCGGCTCGCGCGGCTCGCGCGCGCGCCTTTCATCAAGGTCGAGGCAACCAAGTTCACCGAGATCGGCTACGTTGGCCGCGAGGTCGACAGCATCATCCGGGATCTCATGGACGTCTCCGTCAAGATGATCCGCGAGGAAGCCATGGGGAAAGTAAGGCACCGGGCCGAGGATGCGGCGGAGGAGCGCGTCCTGGATGCGTTGCTGCCACCGCCCCGCAATCGCGTGCCGGAGGATGACAACCGCCCGCTCAACGGCGAAAGCGATACCCGCCAGAAGTTTCGCAAAATGCTGCGGGAAGGCCAGCTGGACGACAAGGAGATCGAGGTGGCGATCCAGGCCATGCCGATGGGCGTCGAGATCATGGCGCCTCCCGGCATGGAGGAGATGACCAGCCAGCTGCAGGGCATGTTCCAGAACCTCTCGGGCAACCGCCAGAAGACCCGCAAGCTGAAGGTGAAGGAAGCGATGAAGCTTCTGACCGACGAGGAAGCAGCGAAGATGATCGACGAGGAGGAACTGAAGGCACAGGCGCTGGAGGCCGTCGAACAGCAGGGAATCGTGTTCCTGGACGAGCTTGACAAGGTCGCAAGGCGCTCCGAGACGATGGGCGCGGACGTGTCGCGCGAAGGCGTGCAGCGCGACCTGCTGCCGCTGGTGGAAGGCTCGACCATCAATACGAAGTACGGGATGGTGCGGACCGATCACATCCTGTTCATCGCATCGGGTGCATTCCATGTTTCGAAACCCTCCGACCTGATCCCGGAGTTGCAGGGACGTTTCCCGATCAGGGTGGAGCTCAAGTCACTCAAGACAGAGGATTTCGTGCGTATCCTGACCGAGCCCGATGCCTCGCTGACCGCGCAGTACAGCGCCCTGCTGGGAACCGAAGACGTGCGGCTCGAGTTCACCGACGGTGGCGTGCGGCGACTCGCCGAAGTCGCATATCACGTCAACGAGAACACCGAGAACATCGGCGCGAGGCGCCTGCACACCGTGATGGAGCGCCTGCTGGAGACCGTTTCTTTCGAGGCGTCCGACAAGAGCGGCACGACGGTGCGCATCGATGATGCCTACGTGGACGATCACCTGGCGGAGCTTTCCAGGGACGAGGACCTGAGTCGGTATATCCTCTAGGTGCGGGAACCGGAGCCTGCCTGATCATGGACACACCGCCAGTTGAAATCCGTCTGCGAAAGAACTCGCGGGTTCTTTCGCTGGAATTCGAAGACGGCAGCCGTTTCGACCTGCCGTTCGAATACCTGCGGGTGAATTCACCCTCCGCCGAAGTCAGGGGCCACGGCAGCGGCGAGGAAGTGCTGCAGACGGGGAAGGAGAACGTCGTGGTGACCGGCGTCGAGCCGATTGGCCACTACGCGGTCCGCCTGCATTTCAGCGACGGCCACGACACCGGGCTCTACACGTGGAAATACCTGTACGATCTCGGCCGCGACCAGGAGCGCAATTGGCAGTCCTACTTAGACCGCCTCGCCGCCGCAGGCCACCAACGCAAGCACCCGTAGATTCACCGGAAGCCCTGAAAAGACCGCTGTAGGAGCCCGGCCCACAAGCGACAACCGGCAGCACAAGCCTGAACGTGATGTCGCCCGCGGGGCGGGCTCCTACAGTCTTCTATTTCCAACGCTGCGTCGCGGCTGAAAAAAACGCTGTAGGAGCCCGTCACACGGGCGACAACCGCGGCGCAAGTCCATCTGAATGTCGCCCGCGGGCGGGTCTCTCTCAGTCTTCTGTGCCTGCGCCACCTTAGCGGCGAAAGCCGGAATGTCGTAACCTTGTGGGCCGCCACCGGAGTCGCGATCACTTCACCATATGGACGAGCCTTCCGAAAAGATTACCGGCAAGACCCACTTCGGGTATGCAACCGTCGATGCGCGCGACAAGGCCCGAAAGGTGAGGGCCGTGTTCGACTCGGTGGCCGATCGCTACGACCTGATGAACGACCTGATGTCGGGCGGGCTGCACCGCTGGTGGAAGCGAGTTGCGGTCGAGGAAACCGCAGTCCGGCCGGGCCAGGCCGTGCTGGACCTCGCAGGCGGCAGCGGCGACCTTGCACTGGCGTTCGCCAGGCGGGTCCGCAAGGAAGGCTACGTAGTCCTTGCCGACATCAATACCGCAATGCTCGAGAAGGGGCGCGCGCGGCTGGTCGACGCGGGCATTGCCGGCAACCTTGCCGTCGCGCAGGTGGACGCCGAGCAACTGCCGTTTGCGGACGCGTCCTTCGACCGCGTGTCCATCGCCTTCGGCCTGCGCAACGTAACCGACAAGGGAAAGGCGCTTCAATCCATCGCTCGCGTACTGAAGCCCGGCGGCAAGGCGGTCATCCTGGAGTTTTCGAAGCCTGAT
>DATGQI010000090.1:0-3601 GCA_035304285.1 Woeseiaceae bacterium | reverse complement strand
CGCAGCGACTCCGAGAAGCGGTGCACGTTGCGCCGCGGGAATCTCGTCGCCGAGATATTTTTCCTCTGAACTGCAGCCGGTGTAAGCAGCGGCCATGGTCGCTGCCAGCCACTTGATCGTCATCCGCCGGTCCACCCGGATGAAGTCGTCTGCGTTGCTCACAGGCTGCGCTGCCCCAGTTGCTCTGCGAGGTATTCGCTGCTGCGCCAGGCAAGCGCCATGATCGTCAGCGTCGGGTTCTTGTGGGCCTTGCTGGCGAACACGCCACCGTCCGTGATGAACAGGTTGCTGACGTCCCAGGACTGGCCGTACTGGTTCGTTACAGAGGTCTCCGCCTTATCGCCCATGCGTGTCGTGCCAACTTCGTGGATGATCTGGCCGCCCTTCGAGATCACTTCTTCCGCGGGCTCGTCGCCGGACTGCAGCACACCCCCCATGCGTTCGATGATTTCCTTCGTAGCCGTTTGGAAATGCCGGACCATGTTCAGTTCATGCTCCGACCATTTGAAATGAAACCGGAGCGTTGGAATGCCCCAGCGATCCTTCGTGTCCGGATCAATCTCGCAGTATGAATTGGCATTCGGGATCATTTCGCCGCGGCAGACGAAACTCAAAAAACTGCCGTAGTAGCGCCGCATATCCTGCTTCAGCTGCTTCCCATAGCTGCCGGCAAAGTCCGCGATACCGCCCATGCCCATGCCCGGTTCGGTGCGTCCGTCGGCGCCGAGCTCATAGTGATAGCTGCGGGGGAAATCGAGTTCGCCACGCGCCTGTTCCTTGTAAAGCCAGAACGGAATGTACAGGTGCAATCCCATCGTGCCGTCTTCGTTGTAGGCCGGGCGGTTCTCGAGCAGCGGGAACTGCGCGCTCATCGCTGCGCCGACGGTGTCCATCAGGTTGCGCCCTACCTGCCCGCTCGAGTTGGCAACGCCGTCCGGGAACGCTGCATTTTTTGAATTGAGCAATATCCTCGCGGTCTCGCCCGCGCTCGCCGCCAGTACGACGGTGCGTCCGAACGCTGCTTCGTGCTTGCCGCTCTTCCTGTCTACGTATGCCACTCCCTCGGCTTTCCCTTTGTCGTCTACCTTCACCTCGTACACCATGGCGTCGGTGAGGATCGTCAGGTTGCCGGTCTGCATTGCCATCGGCAGGAGCGACGTGGTGGTCTGGAACGCCGCGCCGATGGAGCAGCCGCGGCCGCAGCCGGTCGCGTAGTAACAGGCCGAGCGTTTATCGATCGGGCGTGTCAGTACCGCCCGGCGCGCGGGTACGCAGGGAATGCCGAGATCGCGGCACGCGGCCTGGATATAGAGTTCGCCAACCCTCGGCGCCGGCGGTTCGTGCAGAACACCGGGAGACGAGTCGGGATGGTTCTCGAGCCCGTCGTTGTGCCCGTACACGCCGACGATGGTTTCGGTCTTGTCGTACCAGGGCGCGATATCCTCGTAGGCGACCGGCCAGTCGACACCCAGGCCGTCCCTCGAGTGCGGCTTGAAGTCGTAGGGTCCCATGCGGAAGGAGTTGCGCGCCCAGTGGTTTGTCCGTCCGCCCAGCATGCGCGAGCGCCACCACATGAACTCCGAGCCCGGAGCGCTGCTGTACGGCTCTCCCGGCATTTGCCATCCGCCATCCGCGGTGGCGTCGAAGTAGCCGAACTCCTTGTCCGTGGTGCCCGAACCGCGCAAAGGCGCCTCGCGGTTTGGCGTGAACATCGGCGTCTCTTCGTACGGATCGTAGTGTCGTCCGGCCTCCAGCATCAGGACGCGCAGTCCCTTCGACGCCAGCACGAACGCCGCCATGCCGCCGCCCGCGCCGGAGCCGACGATCACCGCATCGTATTCTTCGCTCACTAGAGCTGCCGTATGCGGATGTTGCGGAACCACACCGGGTCGGTGTGATCCTGCAGGCCGATGTGCCCCTTGCGGTACTTCGCGAAATGCTCCCAGTCCGCGAACTTGGATTCAGCGACGCGCCGGTCCCAGTCCTCCGAGCCGATCTCATATTCGACAATCTTTTGCCCGTTGAGCCAGTGTTCCGCATGACCGTCCTTCACGACGAGCCTGGCCTTGTTGAACTCGCCTACCGGGCGTACCACATCTTTCGTCGGGCCGTACAGCGCATAGCAGGCGCCGGCGCTCGTCTCCGGCACCTTGCCGTCGACATGACGGTCGTCATCCAGTATTTGCATCTCGATGCCGGTCTCGTAAGCGACCTCATGGCCTTCGATCTCGCGCACGCCGTAGAAGATTCCGCTGTTGCCCCCTTCAGTCAGCTTCCATTCCAGCTCCAGCTCGAAGTTCTCGTACTGGTCTTCAGTGATCAGGTCGCCCCCGGTGGTTTCTTCCGTGTCTGCATCTACGTCGAGAAAAAGGACGCCGTCCTCCACGACCCACGCGTCATTCGGCTCGCCGCCGCCGTAGCTGCGCCAGCCATCGAGGTTGCGGCCATTGAACAGCTCAATCCATTCGCCATCGGCCGCCGCGACTGCCTTGCTCACTTCAGCTTCCTCGGCCACGGCTTCCTGTGGCGCGTCGCTGTTGCACCCGGGCAGTACTGCAAGACTTGCAGCAACGAGCACGACTCCACCGAAAGCAATCTGCTTCATCCTGGTCCCCCTCATTCGTATATGTACTAATATACCCCCGATCCAACCGCCGTTCGAATCGAATCATCAAGAAGAGCGAGGCTTCAAGATCCCATGGACCGACGCAGCTTTATTATCGCGGCAGCGGCTTTCGCTGCAGGATGTACGCGGGAAACAGGTGAGGCGGTGGATGCGGCCGATGTGGCCATGACGAACTCTGCACCGCTCGGGCTCCAGCTATACACTGTGCGTGACCTGATGGCCGAGGATCTCGTGGCCACGCTGGAACTAGTAGCCGGTGTCGGTTATCGCGAGGTCGAATTCGCTGGCTATTTCGATACGCCACCCGCGGACGTGAGACGCCATCTTGAAGCGGCCGGCCTGCGCGCTCCGGCCGCGCATATCGGGTATGAGGAATTTGCGGCGAACCTGAACGGTGTCATCGAGCATGCTGTCGCCGTCGGGCACGAATTCGTAGTCGTGCCTGCAATTCCCGGCGATGAACGTGGGACGCTGGACGATTACCTGCGTCATGCCGACAACTTCAATCGCTGGAGCGAAGCCTGCCGCAACGCGAGCTTGAGGTTCGCCTACCACAATCACGACTTCGAGTTCGCCGAGATCGGCGGCCAGATTCCTTACGACGTGCTGCTGGCGGCAACAGACGCTTCACGGGTGGAAATGGAGCTCGACCTCGCGTGGGCGAGGGCAGGGAACGTCGATGCGCTGCAATACTTCGAGGCGTGGCCAGGCCGTTTTCCGTTGTGCCACATCAAGGATTTCAATAACGGCGAGGAAGCCGACATCGGCGAAGGCAACGTTGCATTCGAGAGGATATTCGCCGGCGCGGAGCAGGCAGGCCTGCAGCATGGCTTCGTCGAGCGCGACCATCCTGCCGATGCACGCGAATCCATCCGCCACAACTTCGAAGCAATAAATGCGTTGTGGTCCGAACATATGGCGTGAGGCCTGTGGCCACGGCTTGGGTGGGGTCGCCCGCGGTCGCCGTCCGCCAGT
>DATGQI010000089.1:0-4657 GCA_035304285.1 Woeseiaceae bacterium | reverse complement strand
TGCCGATGGGTACGAACTCGTGGAAAGATTCGCGGACGGAAAAAACGGATTGAATGCTGCCTTGTTCGCGAACGGGAATGACCGTGTCTTGGTATTTGCCGGTACCGATCCCGGTTCTTGGGCAAACTGGAAGGCGAATTTCGCACAGGCCTTCGGATTCAAGAGCGCTACGAAATCGGGGGAAGTCCAATCTGTCGCAAGTACGGCAGCGTCCGCTGAGTTACACCATCCCAGCCGCCTCCGCGCGGCCCGGCTTTTGCCCTACGATTGATTTGTTCTTACGGATACTTCACCGGCTTCGGCTTTCCTTCCGGCAGGGGAATGCGCTCGGATTCCTCCGGCACGATGCCCATGCGGTTGTTTTTCCAGTCTTCCCTGGCCTGCTCGATGCGATCGCGCGAGCTGGAGACGAAGTTCCACCAGATGAAGCGGTAGGAATCCATGGGCTCGCCGCCGAAGTAGAGCAGGCGGGCAGGGGAGTCTGATGTTTCTGCGATGACCTGCATGCCGGCCTTCAGTACCGCGACGTTGCCAGGCTCAATTACCTCGCCATCGATTCGAACGCTTCCGGTCGCAAGATAGACGGCGCGCTCCTCGTGGCTGGGCTCGAGCGCAAGCCGTGAATTCGCCGGCAGCTCGATGTCCGCATAAAGCGTCTCGCTGAATGTAGCGACCGGGCTCCTCTTGCCGTGCAGTTCGCCGACGATCAGCCGCATGCGGATGTTGCCGTCCTCGATCACCGGCAGTTCGTTGCCAGCGTGGTGGTTGAAGGCGGGTGCGGTTTCCTCGAACCGTTCCGGCAATGCCACCCAGGTCTGCACCCCGAATATCGGGCCGCCGCTCGCGCGAAGATCCGGCGGCGTGCGCTCGGAGTGCACGATGCCGCTTCCGGCGGTCATCCAGTTGACGTCGCCAGGTGAGATGCGCTGTACGCTGCCGAGGCTGTCGCGATGGAGAATCTCGCCTTCGAAGAGATAGGTCACGGTGGCCAGCCCGATGTGCGGATGTGGCGCGACATCGAGCCCGCGTCCAGGTGCAAGGATTTCGGGACCCATCTGATCGAAGAACACGAAAGGACCGACCATGCGCCGCCTGGCGGAGGGCAGGGCGCGTTGCACGCGGAATCCGCCGATATCGCTGGCGCGTGGAATGATGAGGGTCTCCATGCCGGTGTCGTTCATGCGTGTTCCGCCCGTTCAACCTGCCAGGCCTGATGTTAACCCGAGTTTGTTGACGGAAAGCGTAACGATGGCGCAACGGCTAAAGCGCGCCCATGCCGCCATCGACGCGCAGGCGGGCGCCGGTGATGAAGCGGCTTTCGTCCGAGGCGAGGAACAGCACCAGGCGGGCGACGTCCGCGGGCTCGCCGTAGCGGCCGAGGGGGATGGCCGCGGCGAAGGCCGCCCTGGCGGCTTCGGCGTTCTTCGGATCGAAGCCCGCTTCCAGCGAGCGCATCATGCGCGTGTTCACCGGCGAGGGATGGACGGAGTTGACGCGCACGTTGTGGCGCGCGGCCTCGATGGCCGCAACCTTGGTCATGCCGGTCACGGCATGCTTGGAAGTCACGTAAGGAAGCACGTCGGGCGAGCCCTGCAGCCCGGCGATCGACGACATGTTGATGACGCTGCCGGATTTCGCCGCATACATTCTCGGCAACACGTGCCTCAGTCCCAGGTAGACGCCACGGACGTTGATCGCCATCACCTTGTCGAACATCTCGATGGGTTGTTCCTCGAGCGGCGCGACCTGGCCCTCGATGCCGGCGTTATTGAAGAACACGTCGATACGCCCGAAACGTTCAATGGCGGCATCCACGTAGGCCTTGACGTCTTCCTCGCGGCTCACGTCCGCCTTGACGGTGAGCACGCGGTCGCCGCCATCGAGTTCATTCGCCGCGGCGTCGAGCGACGCCTGGTCGATGTCCACCAGCACCACCGATGCGCCTTCCTCGAGGAACAGCGCGGCGGTTTCCTTGCCAATGCCGCCGGAGCCGCCGGTGATGACCGTTACCTTGTCCCGCACACGTTTCATTGAAAGACTCCGCGCTCAGAAAGGCATGCAGTGAAGGCGGTTTTCCATGCGGTTGCCAGCGGGTGTTTCACCGGAGTGGCACACCCGGCACATCACATTCACGCGAGATCGAAGAGCAGCACTTCCGCGCCGTCCCGACCGCGCAGCGCGATGTCTTCTCCCGGCGCGAACGAGGCCGCATCGCCGACTTCGAGCAGGTTTCCGTTGACTTCGATGCTGCCCCGGGCGACATGCAGCCAGGAATGACGTGGCGAGGCCTGGCTGTGTTCCTCGGCGGCCTGGAACAGGCGTCCGTAGAGGTTCACGTCCTGGTTAATGGTGATCGATGCCTCGCGGCCGTCGCGCGAGGCCAGCAGGCGCCATTGCCCGCGCCGTTCCGCCTCCGGGAATGCCTTCTGCTCGTAGCTCGGCGGTATGCCGTGCTTCTCCGGCACGATCCATATCTGCAGGAAATGCACGAGCTCGTCGCGCGAGTTGTTGAACTCGCTGTGAACCACGCCGGTGCCGGAGCTCATCCGCTGCACCTCTCCGGGACGGATCACCGCGCTGGTGCCGGTGCTGTCCTTGTGCGCGAGCTCGCCTTCCAGCACGTAGGAGATGATTTCCATGTCGCGATGGGGATGCGCGCCGAAGCCGCGGCCACCGGAAACACGGTCCTCGTTGATCACGCGCAGCGCGCGGAAACCCATGTGCGCCGGGTCGTAGTAATTGGCGAATGAAAAGGTGTGAAAGGAGCGCAGCCAGCCGTGATCGGCATAACCGCGCTCTGCACTGCGGCGAATGTTCATGCGGTTCTCCGGGATCAGGGCAAGGGCGATTGAAGCCGACAGCGTGCTGCCACAGGCCTGGATCGTCAATGCGACATAATCGGCCTTACTCCCGCGGCAGAACCGTCAGCACCCGCTGAACGAAGGTCGCGTACTCCGAAAGATAGTTGCGCAGGAATTCTTCCGTGTCCTTCTTGCTGACGTTGCCCTGATCGTCGATGAGGTCCGGCGTGAACTGGATGTAGGCCTCCACCGTGTTCATCAACGGCGAATTGCAGAAGCACAGCACGCTGCGCAGGTGCTGCTGGGCAACCGCCGTGCCGATCGAGCCCGGCGAGGTGCCAATCACGCCGGACGGCTTGCGCGCGAAGGAATTCTGGCCCCAGGGCCGGCTGGCCCAGTCGATGGCGTTCTTGAGCGCGCCAGGGATGGAACGGTTGTATTCGGGCGTCACGAACAGCACGCCGTCCACGTTCGCGATGGCTTCCTTGAAACGGCGGGCGACCTCGGGATAGTCGTCGTCGTAATCGTAGCTGTATAGCGGCAGGTCCCTGATCGGGATCTCTTGCATCTGGAGCTGTGGCGGCGCCAGCCTGGTAAGCGCAAGCGCAAGTTTCCTGTTGAGCGAGCCTTTTGCCAGGCTGCCGACCATGTAGCCGACGCTGTACGTCTTCATCTGCTGCCTCCGTCGCCGTGAATCAAACTGCCAAAGGTCAATAAGCACCTTGGGCCGTTACGCGGCGGCTCAAGCCCCGGGAGGACCCGGAAGCGAGGAGGAGGAGCAGAAGGCGGAGACGAGTCGGAATGCCAGCCCGCCCCATGATCCATACTCAATATTTTACATAATATACATTATGCGCTGGCCGGGTATATCTGTGGGGGTGTTGCGCGGTCCTGCAACACCTCTCGCGAGCAGACCTAAAACCGGCCCTAACAAGGTTCTTGATCTGGTTGGGGGGGGAAAGACGAGAAAAAAAATTGGCTTGGAACTTCCTGTGACACTCGACACTGATGCGTGTCAACATGACTTGTTGCAGTTGAAACCGGTTATCGGGGCGATGATTCCTCGCCTGCCAATGTGCTCATTGCCAGTTTACAAAGTCGCTGATTCGTACTCGCGTTCGAAAGAGAAATATTTCCGGCCTCTGCGTTCTTGATGCGGTGAATGGCCGCTGTCCGCCCTGAAGACGAAGCAGCGATTTCTGGCCTAGTTTCCCCTTGCGCTTCGGTGTCGATTTGGTATACGTAGTTCAGCTCGACAGATTCTATTTGCGCCATTCTTCCAAGAAGACACATCTCGAAGAGGTAGGCAGCTTCTTCTTCATTGGACGGATCCGCATATGCATCGCCTTGCTCCCCTGCCAACGCGTGGAACAGTTCGTGACCTGCGCTTGCGAGAATCCGAATGGCGTCCAGGACGCGCGCTTCCGGGTCAGTGGAAGACGTGTACGGAAAGTAGAAGGTCAGCGAGGGAGCACGGCCGAGCTGGTATCTCGTCCGTGTCAGCGAATGACCTTCAGGAATGGCAATGACTTGCAATCGGTAACCGGCATCTGCTTTCAGGCGGGTCGCAAGAGAATCGAAGAGCCCGAGAAACGTTTTCGCTGCGTTCTCGCCGTCGAGCCAAGCATTCGCCAGGCGCTCGTCGGCAGCGAGTATCAGTTCTCCCATCTCGGCATCATACTTTCGTACAACCTGGTTTTTTCCTGCATGAGAAATGCCATCGCACTGCCTTATCTCGCTGTGCGTACGCCAAAGGGAGCTGAACAGCAAGGGTACCCGCGAAACGGCATGAAGGGATGTCTCAACGCAACGTTCAGCCTTCGGAAAAGAAGGCGCGTTGAGGACGCTGCATCCGG
>DATGQI010000088.1:0-10101 GCA_035304285.1 Woeseiaceae bacterium | reverse complement strand
GCGCGAATCTCCTGCAGAAGCCGCTGTCCGTCACGGTATACCTGGTAGCGCACGTCCCGGTGCTGCCCGAATTTCAGCAAAACCGTGCTGTCCGTCCAGTCCTGGATTACTTCCTTCTTCATGGCTGTCCCCTTGACTGTTTTGATGTATCTGCCGCGGCGCTCCTGGCCTGTGCGCCCGCGCCTCATGTTGCAGATCATAGTGCAAGCGGTGTGCCATGTGAGGAATATGATGAAGTAAGCATTGTAAGCTTCGGTTTAGTCGGGTTTTTTCCAGCGCCGCTCCCGGCTGCCGGTCGTCGAACAGGGTTACGCTCGTTGTCAGCTTCTGACTGAAGTTCATGCGATTGGCGACATTCGCTTAACATAAACCCATGGCGCATTCCGCTGCCCGGAATCCTTGAACTCATGCCTGATAAACCCGAAAACCGGACCGCCTGTTGTATAGGCGGTATGACCATGGACCGTACCCTGAAGCTTCAAGAGCCGGGCGTGCTGGGCACCTCGAACCCGGTAGTCAGTCGCCGGATGCGCGGCGGGGTCGCGAGGAACGTGGCAGAGAACCTTGCGCGCCTGTCCGTCAACTGCCATCTCGCTTCGATTGTCGGAGATGACGAGGCAGGACGGGAGGTCCTGAAAATTACGTCGCAGGGGGGCGTGGACACCGGGCTGGTGCAGAAGAGCTTAAGCGAACCCACCGGCTCCTGCACCCGGGTGATGCAGCCGGATGGCTCACTGTTCGCGAGTTTCGCCGACATCGGCATTTCGAAGCTGATGGACCGGGACTTCATTCACAATCGCTGGTTGCAGATCTCCGGCGCGACGCTGGTGTTTGCCGAAACGAACCTCCCGGCGGAGACGCTCTCCTACCTGATCACGGGTTGCCGCGAACATGAGCTGACGCTGGTGCTCGATGCCGTATCGGTGTCGAAGGCCAGGCGCTTGCCATTGAACTTGAACGGGGTCGATATGCTGTTCTGCAATGCCGACGAAGCGCGCTCGATGCTGGGAGACGACATTGCGAGAGACCCGAACGGCGACAGAGATTCGTCAAGCACTGACGACCTGGAGAATATGGCTCAGGCACTTTGCCAGCGCGGCGCCAAGAGCGCCGTCGTGACGGGAGGCGTCGTCGGCATCTGTTTCGCTAGTGACGGAGAATGTGTCCTGCTGCCCGCCTCACCTGCTTCGATAAGCGACGTATCGGGAGCGGGCGATGCTCTTATCGCCGGTACTCTCTATGGCCGCCTGATGGATTACGACGCCGTGACCTGCCTGACTCTCGGACTGAACGCCGCTGCCATAACGCTTTCGAGCGACGAGTCCAACTCGCCCGACCTGTCCGTAGAGGCCATCACCGCCGAGCTTGACCTGTGATGCAGCTGGATATTTCAACCGACGTGGCGGATGCGCTTGCCGCAGGCGTGCCTGTGATAGCGCTGGAGACCACCGTTATCACCCACGGAATGGCCTTTCCGCACAACGTAGAAACCGCGCTTGCCATGGAGGAGGCAATCCGCTCCGAGCGTGCCTGTCCGGCAACGCTCGGGATTGTCAGCGGCCGGGTGGTCGTAGGGATGAGCACTACCCAGATCGAGGCGTTTGGCAAAGCCGAACCGGACTCCATTCGGAAATGCAGCCGCCGCGACCTGCCAGCCGTGATCGCCGCTAAATCCGACGGCTCGCTGACGGTAGCCGGCACCATCGCGGTCGCCGACGCCGCCGCTATCCGCATTTTCGCCACCGGTGGCATCGGCGGAGTGCACAGGGGACATCCGCATGACGTGTCCGCGGACATCTACCAGCTCGCGCGCACCCCGGTAGCCGGCGTGTGCGCGGGAGCAAAGTCGATCCTCGACCTGCCCCTGACCCTCGAAGTGCTGGAGTCGCAAGGCGTGACGGTGCTGGGTTTAGGCACAAGCAACCTGCCGGCCTTTTTCACGCGTGACAGTGGCTTGCCACTTCCCTACTCCGTCGAGACTGTTGACGAAGCTGCCGACGTCGTGCGTGCGTGGAGAGACCTCGAGGCCGAAAGCGGCCTGCTGGTCACGGTGCCTGTTCCCGCTGAGAGCGCCCTGGACCCGGCGGAAGCCGAACATGCGGTCGCACAGGCCGTGCGCGATGCCGATGAGTACGGTATCAGCGGCAACAAGCTGACTCCCTACATACTAAAGCGCGTGGTCGAATTGACCGAAGGCCGCTCGCTCATCGCCAACAAATCCCTGTTGCTGAACAATGCCAGGACGGCGGCGCTGCTGGCGCGAAAGGCCCGCCTGGGACAGCCAGGCCTTTAGGGGTCTGCGCGGATTAGCTAGCCCGGATTAGCGTTACCAGATTTTTACGCGCTCGGACGGAGCCAGGTAGAGCGCTTCATCCTCCTGCACGTCGAACGCGCTGTAGAACTCCGGCACGTTTCGTACCACACCGTTGACTCGGTACATCCTCGGCGAATGCGGATCTGTCGCGATCTGCGTACGCAGCGACTCTTCCCGGTACTTGTGGCGCCAGGCCTGTGCATAGCCCAGGAAGACCCGCTGCTCTCCGGTGAAACCATCCATCACGGGCGCTTCCTTGCCACCAAGTGAGAGTCGGTACGCGTGCAGTGCAATGCTGAGTCCGCCGAGATCTCCAATGTTCTCGCCAAGCGTAAATTCTCCGTTCACGTTAATGTCATCGTAGGGCTTGAACGCGGAGTATTGCTCCACGAGCCGGGCCGTTCGCTTCTTGAACTCTTCCTTGTCGCCTTCCGTCCACCAGTCGCGCAGCACGCCATCGCCGTCGAATGTGCTGCCCGAATCATCGAAGCCGTGACCGATCTCGTGCCCGATCACGGCCCCAATAGCACCGTAGTTGACTGCATCTTCCGCGTGCAGGTCGAAAAACGGCGGCTGCAGGATCGCAGCAGGAAACACGATCTCGTTCAGCGGCGGGTTGTAATAGGCATTGACTGTCTGTGGCGTCATTTGCCACTCGTGCTTTTGTACCGGTCCCTTCTGTTTCTCGAGCTGCTGCTGGTAGACCACCAACGCGGAACGCTGCATGTTGCCGACGAGGTCGTCTTTCTCGATGTCGAGTGCCGAGTAGTCTTTCCAGATATCGGGATAGCCTATCTTCGGCGTGAACTTGGAGAGTTTGTCCAGCGCCTGTGCCTTGGTGTCGTCACTCATCCAGTCGAGTTCACGTATGCTGATCTCGTAGGCCTTCAGCAGGTTGTTGACGAGATCCATCATCCTTTCTTTCGCTTGCGGCGGAAAATGTTCCTTTACGTACACCTTGCCGACCACCTCGCCCAAGTTCGCATTGACGGCGCTGACCCCGCGACGCCACAGGGGCAAGGGTTCTTCCGTGCCCTGCAGCGTCCTGCCGTAGAATTCAAAGTTCTGGCGATCCAGTTCCTCCGTCAGGAGACCTGCCGAGGCGTTGAGCGCAGCCCACTTCAGCCAGGTCTTCCAGGTATCGAGCCCGGTGCCGGTGATGATGCCATCGAGGGCCCGAATGTAGTCGAGCTGGGTGACAACGATACCGTCTATATCAGGAATCCCTGCTTCGGCGAGATATGCATCCCAGTTGAAGTTCGGCATCAGCGCCGGCAATTCGGGCGTGGGTATCTTGTTGTACAGCGCCACCATGTCCCGCGTCTGTTCTTTCTTCATGTGCTCGGCAGCCATCCGCATTTCCAGTTGCATGATGGTTCCTGCAGATGCGTCACCGTCGTCCACAATGCCTGCCATCTCCAGCATTGTTGCGACGTGCGCGACGTATTTCTGGCGGATCTCGTCGGAACGCGCATCCGCATTGAAGTAATACTCACGATCCGGCAGGCCGAGGCCACCCTGGTAGATGTACATCATGTACGTCGTCGGGTCCTTGAAATCCACGTACTGCAGCAGCGCGAATGGCATGCTGTACCCAAGCTTGTTCGCTTCCGCGAAATAGACCGCCAGTTCGTCGTAGTCCCGAAGCGCATCGATCTTCTCGAACTCGCTCTCGAGCGGCGAGACGCCAAGCGCGTTGCGCTTCTCCATATCCATGTATGACCGGTAAAGATCGCCTACCTTCTGCTCGTCGCTTCCCTTCGCGAAGTCGCCCTCAGCCGATTGCTCTATGATCGCCTTCACTTGTTCCTGCGACTGGTCGTTCAGCATCATGCCGATGCCGTAGCCGGGCTTGTCGGCGGGGATGGTGGCGGTGTCGATCCATCCGCCGTTCACGTAAGCATTGAAGTCATCGCCCGGCTTCACCGCGGTGTTCATATATTCAGGCAAGAGGCCGGAATGGAGCTGCGGCTGCGTCGTTTCGCCGATGGCAATGGGGGTGCCGCTATTGTCGCCGCACGCGCCGAGCAGCAGTGAAAGTAGGATGTATCCGCTAACGATTCTGGTCACGTTTGTAGCCTCTTTTTCATGCCCGCCGGTCGAGTCCGGACGTGGCTCCTTTCAGGGTTATCGATCAGGTTCCGGATTGGTCAGTGCCGCCTGGAAGTCGCGTATCGGTCCTCTCGCCCGAGCAGGAGGTGCCAGCCACTGGCAAGCAGCCGCGTAAAATCCTGTTGCAGCAGGTATAACCTCGGGATCAGGAACAGGGTTATTACCGTTGCGAACAGGATGCCGAAGCTCAAGGATATCGCCATCGGTATCACGAACTGCGCCTGCACGCTTTTTTCCAGCATGATCGGCATAAGTCCGGCAGCCGTGGTCAGTGAGGTCAGGATAATCGCGCGGAAACGCTTGGTGCCGGATTCGACGACTGCCTGCGTGACAGGAAGACCCTCCTCGCGCGCGCGATTGATGAAAGTAACCATGATGAGGCTGTCGTTCACTACCACGCCCGCGAGCACGATAAGGCCGAACAGCGAAAACATGCTGATCGCAACACCCATGATGTAGTGGCCGACCATGATTGGTCAGGGCCCAGGGACAAGGACGGCGATTATGCCTGAATTTCGCACCTGTTTTGGCCATGGCCGTTCATCCGGGGCGGGTGACCGGCAAAGGCTCCCGCACCCTCGTCGAGCGCCACGCGTCCCAGCTGAAGACGAAGACGGCTATCCAGATCAGCGTGAAGCAAATCGCATGGGGCGTGGTCAGGTCTTCTCCGTAAGCCAGCCCTACCAGGAACTGCAGGGTGGGGGCAATGAACTGCATGATCCCGATTGTCGAGAGCCTCAGCCTGCGCGCGGCAAGCGCAAAGCAAAGCAGCGGCACCACGGTGAGGGGACCCGCAAGGACCAGGGCGCCAGCCATGCCCGGATTGTCCGGGGCGAACCACGACTGGCCCGACTGCATGAGCCACAACAGGTACGCGAGCGACATCGGGAACAGGAGCAGCGTTTCGATAAACAAACCCGGCATGCCCCCAACGACCACCCTGGCGCGAATGACACCGTAGATGGTGAATGAGACGGCGAGCGTCAGCGAGATGACCGGGAACTCTCCCCCGCTTACCGTCAGCACGGCAACGCCCGCGGCCGCCAGCGAAACGGCGGCCGTCTGTGGCTTGCGCAGTTTCTCGCGCAGCACGATCACGCCGATGACGACGTACATCAGCGGGTTGATGTAGTAGCCAAGGCTTGCCTGGAATATCTGGCCCCGTTGCACCGCGCTGATGTATACCAGCCAGTTGATGGCGATGAAGAGCGCCGCGAGCCCCAACATCGCCAGGGTGCGGCGATGAGAAACGGCGCGCCGCACTTCCGGCCACTGCCGCCGGGCGAAGATAATCACGGCGCCGAAAGGCACCGCCCACACGATCCGGTGCGCCAGCACCTCGAGCGCCGGCACCGCCTCTACCCATTTGAAATAGATCGGCAGGAAGCCCCAGGAGGTGTACGCAACGAGCGCTGTGACGATACCGTCTCGCGTGCGACGCTCGTGGCTTTGTACGTTGGTGGGAATGGTAGGTCTCCGCAGGTCGTTAGAACCATTGTAGGGGCCCGCCCAAGCGGGCAAGCGCGACGGAGCATGGCAAACTCGCCCGCTTGGCTCCTGCAATCTCTCGGATAGCTTGGTGGAGAATTCCGGCCCGGCTTAGCTGTCTTCGAGGCGGGTCAGCAACAGGCGGGCCAGTTCCTGGTAAGGAGCCTTGTTCTGGTCGTCCTGCAGCGGTTGTACCTGGAGGGTCCTGCCGTTGCGGTTGGCAAACAGCCCGACGTCGGTCCATACGGCCGCGTCGCCAATGCCCTGGATGAACCGTGCATTGATGCTGTTGCCGCTATCCTGCTCGATGGCATCTACCTGCGCCCTCAAATCCTCCCGGTACGGATGAAGCGAGTATCGGAGGAAGGGCTCCCCGGTCGCTTCATCAATCCACGTGCATTCCCGGTTCGATGAGGCGGACCCCTCGTCGGCAGCCAGTGTGTTGACGAAAATCTGTTGCAGGTCGACTTGTTCAATCAGTTCGCAGGCGGGTTTCTGCAGCGGCTGGTCCGGAATTACTTGCTGCTCCGCTATCTCTTCGCCACAAGCAGCTGTCAAGAGGACACCGACGAGCAGCCCAACCCTGGCCGTGCGTTTACATCTCATTCCTTACTCCCGTCCCTCAACGTGCGAATCAGCCTACGCTTACGATAAACCAAAATCCAGATTCGGATCGGGCGCGGGCCGCTGTCGTTATTCCGGCGCGCCCATGAAATCGAGCTTGCCGATCTCCAGGCCGTTGTGCCGCAGGATGTTATACGCGGTCGTTACGTGGAAGTAGAAGTTTGGCAGCACGAAGCCGAGGATGTAATCGCGTCCCGTGAACTGGAGCGTCCGGTTCGGGAACTTCAGCTCGATGTTGCGCGTCTCGCTATCTTCGAACTGTTCCTGGTTGAAACCGGCAAGGTAGTTGAGCGCCTTGCGGATGCGCGCGTGGATTTCATCGAACGTAACCTCGTCATCCGCCCACTTCGGCATCTCCGAACCAGCCAGTCGTGACGCGGCGCCCTTTGCGGTGTCCGTGGCGATCCTCACCTGCGAGACGAACGGAAGCATATCGGGATAAAGCCGGGCCTGTATCAATGCCTCCGGGGCGATCTTCTTCTCTTCGGCATAAACCTCGGCCTTGGAAACGATCGCATCCAAATTCAGCAACATTCGTGACATAACGGATACGGTTTGGTCGAAAACGGAAATAGCCATGTTATTCCTTGTCGGTTGTTACGCGGAAACGAGACCGGCGCACGGTCGCAGTCAGCGCGTATCGAGGCGCTGGCCGCCAGCGTCTTTGTTCTTGGCAGGCGACTTTCTATTGTACATCGCCGAAGTTGAGTCAGACGTACTCCCGGATCACCGAGAGGAACGCCTCTCCGTAGCGCTGCAGCTTGGCCTGCCCCACTCCGCTGATTCCCAGCAGTTCGTGCTCGTCTCTCGGGCGCCGGTCGATGATCTGCATGAGCGTCGCATCGTGGAATATGACGTAGGGCGGCACCTTGTGTTCGGCCGCGAGCAGCTGGCGGCAGCCGCGGAGCGCCTCCCAGAACTCCCTGTCCGCTTCTGCGACGGAGGCCTTCACGGTGCGCGCTTTCCTCGGAGGCGCGGCCAGGCTCAGATCGCGTCGCAACATGACGGTCGTCTCACCGCGCAGCAGGGGACGGCTTTTCTCCGCGAGCGCAAGCGCCCCGAAACGCTCCGCGTCCGCGCGCAGGTAACCCTGCACGATCAGCTGCCGCATCACCGAGCGCCATGCGGATGCCTCGAGCTCCTTGCCGATGCCGAAGACGCTGAGGTCGTCGTGCCGATGCAGCAACACCTTCTCCGTGGCCTTGCCCAGCAGCACGTCGACCACGTGCGCGGCGCCGAATCGCTGGCCCGTCCGATACACGGCCGACAACAGCTTGCGCGACACCTCGGTACCATCCCAGGTAACGGGCGGCGTCAGGCAGATATCGCAGTTGCCGCAGCTATCTTCCTGCCGGTCTCCGAAGTATTCCAGCAGGGACCTGCGCCGGCAGGTCGTCACTTCGCACCATCCGAGCAGGGAGTCGAGCTTGAGGCGCTCGTTCCGCTTGTATTCCTCGGCCGCGGCGGACTCGTCCATCATCTGCCGCAGGCGCACGACGTCCTGCAGGCCATATACCATCCAGGCGTCCGCAGGCTGGCCGTCGCGCCCTGCCCTGCCGGTCTCCTGGTAATACGACTCGATGCTCTTCGGCAGGTCGAGATGTGCGACAAAGCGCACATCTGGCTTGTCGATTCCCATGCCGAAGGCGATCGTCGCGACGATGATCACGGCATCCTCGTTCAGGAAACGTCTCTGGTGCGCTGCCCGGACATCTCCCGGCAATCCGGCGTGATATGGCAGTGCCTCGAACCCCTGGGATTGCAACCACCCAGCCGTACTCTCGGTTTTCTTTCGCGACAGGCAGTAGACGATGCCGGCCTCTTTGCGGTGGCCGGCCAGGAACCGGAGGAGCTGGCTGCGCGCATCTGACTTCGCCTGCACAAGGTAACGTATGTTCGGCCGGTCGAAGCCGCTGACGAAAATCAGCGGGTCCCTTAACGCCAGCCGTTCAACGATCTCCTGACGAGTCTTCGCAGTCGCAGTGGCAGTCAGCGCCATCCGCGGCGTGCCGGGGAACAGGCGCGCCAGTTCGTTCAACGCAAGGTAATCGGTACGGAAATCGTGACCCCACTGTGACACGCAGTGGGCTTCGTCAATCGCGATCAGCGATACCGGCAGCGATGTGAGCAGCGACAAGGTCTGCTCCTGCAGCAGGCGCTCCGGCGCCACGTAAAAGAGCTTCAGCCTGCCTTCGCGAAGGTTCAGAAGGACCTCGCGCTGTTCCGTATAAGAGAGTGTCGAGTTGAGATATGCCGCCTGGACACCCGATTCGGTGAGCGCCGCGACCTGGTCCTGCATCAATGCAATGAGAGGCGACACCACCACTGCGACGCCTTCTCTAACCAGCGCGGGAACCTGGTAACAAAGCGATTTGCCGCCGCCGGTCGGCATCAGTACCAGCGAGTCGCGCCCGGCGAGCGCGGTCGTGATGGCGGCTTCCTGCTTTCCCTGGAAGCGGGTAAAGCCGAACACCTCCCGCAATATCCGATGAATGTCGTCCGTCACCCCGTCAGGATACAGAACTTTTGATAGGATGCGGCTGGCGAAGGCGGGCAAAACTACGGGAAAAGAATGGGACAGACGTCCGATCGTGTTGGCCAGTTGAAGATCGACCGCAGCGCCCCGCCACCCGCCGCGGGCTGGCGGCTCTGGCTGGTAGTTCCCTTCCTCGCGCTCCTCGGCTTCGCGCTCTGGTGGTTTTTTCTCCACGCCGCCAGTGGAGCCGTACTCGTCGAAACGGAGATCGCGCGCAAGCCACCGAGCATGGCGGCGGCGAACAGCGTGCTCGACGCCTCGGGCTACGTAACAGCCCGACGGGAAGCGACGGTATCTTCGGAGACGACCGGCAAGGTAACCGAGGTGCTCGTCGAGGAAGGCATGGTGGTCGAGCCGGGACAGGTCGTCGCCCGTCTCGATGACACGATCCAGCGGGCGCAGACAGACCTTGCGAGGGCACAGGCCCAGTCGGCGCGCGCGAGTCTTGTTGAGACAGAGGCGCAGTTGCGCGCCGCGCGCCTGGAACGCGACCGGCTACGCGACCTGGCCGCACGCAAGCTCACGAGCGTCGCGAGCCTCGATGCGGCCGAGGCGAATTACGACGCCCTCGCCGCCCGCCTCGACACCGGCCGCGAAAACGTCAAGGTTGCGGAACGCAGTGTCGAGCTTGCGGAAGACAACCTGGCGCACACCATCATCCGGGCGCCATTCGGCGGGGTTGTTGTGTCCAAGGACGCCCAGCCGGGGGAGATGATCTCGCCCATCTCCGCAGGCGGCGGATTTACCCGCACCGGGATCTGCACGATCGTCGATATGGACTCGCTGGAAATCGAGGTGGACGTAAACGAAGCCTACATCGGGCGCGTCAGGACCGGGCAGCGGGTGAGCGCGACCCTCGATGCCTATCCCGACTGGCAGATCCCGGCAGAGGTGATTGCCATCGTGCCTACGGCTGACAGGCAAAAGGCGACCGTGCGCGTGCGGATCGGTTTTCTCGAACGCGACCAGCGCATCCTGCGCGACATGGGCGCGAAGGTTGCCTTTTTGGGAGTCGAGGCGCCGGCCG
>DATGQI010000087.1:0-7350 GCA_035304285.1 Woeseiaceae bacterium | reverse complement strand
GGTCTTATCCTTCATGCACTCATGAATCGAGGCGCAGTCCTTGCGGTGATGCTTTCAGCCGCACTCTTCGCGGCTATGCATGATCCACACACTTACATTGCGTCCTTCCTCGCAGGAGTTGTGCTGGGTGTGCAGGCGTTGAAGTTTCATACCCTTTGGGCACCCTTCCTGACACATGCCACCTTCAACGGCATTGTCATCATCGAACAGAGGTTCCTTCATTTTGTCTGGCATCCTGCTTACCCGGACTTGCGCTTGGCTCTTTTCGGAATGATCACAGCCACGATCGCGATTGCGGTGATTCTGGTTTCGCTGCGTCCGCTCCGCAAAAGTGCAGCCGGGACTACAGAGTAGCCCCGACTGCGTATTACACCAGATCAGAACGAGTTGGCTACCCTTTCGATTGCGTGCGAAGCGACCGCTACAAGGGCCTCGTAGATATTAATCAGGTCGGCACCCAAACCGCCAGAGTCCGTTACGCCCCCCAGATTGTTTCCCGAGTTTGCCGGGGTGCATTGTCCCGTGCCTCCGGAAACGAAAGAGAGCTCTGCTTTGGTAAGTTCTCGCATGACATCAACCTCCATATTGATTTGTCGTCATTAAGTTTGCGCATCCTGCGCAAGGTGACCGTAGGTTTTCCGCCCGCCCGCAGCGACACGCAAAAATCGGTAAAGGAGCAGGAAAGGCTCGACTGGCTGTCGTAACCTGTGGTTCAGACGCTCTACGTGCGCCGAAGTGGTTGCAGCGAACTCTCTCGCTTCAGTCCAGCGCATCCTGCAAGCGAAACATCGCCAGTCGCGCCTGCAGGTAGCGTAGCCGAAGACGCGCGAACGGAAATCGCGGCGAGAGCCCCTGAACCATCGCGGGTAGCGGGTTCGACAAGCGATCGTTGCCTGCGCCGGCAACGGCGTCGGCAAGCTGCTTGCCGCTCCATGTGGCGGTATTGACTCCGTTGCCGTGGTAACCGTACGCGAACAGCACTGAACTGTCGTCGGACAGCCTGCCGATGGCCGGGGTAAGGCGCATCGTGATGCAAATGAGGCCATGCCAGCGATACTCGATCGGGACATCCCTGAAGTGTGGCCAGATTTCCCCGATCCGGCGCGAAAGCGTGGCAAAGGTTTTCGTTGCGCCAGCATTGCTCCCCGTGGCGTGTCCCCTGCCACCGAAAAGCAAACGATTGTCCGGAAGCAAGCGGTAGTAATTCAGGATTCGCCGGGAGGTAATGGCCTGTTCCGTCGTCTTCCACCCCTGCGCCGCCAGTTCTTCCGTCGTCAGCGGCCGGGTGACGACGATTGCACTGATCATCGGCAACGGGCGCCCGTAAAAAGCATTGTGCAAATGCTCGGGCATGAAGCCGTTGGTGGCGAACAAGACACTGCGCGCTCGCAGCGTTCCGCCGCGGGTCGCCAGGACATGGTCGGAGCCGTCCTTCGTCCATTCCAGTACTTCGCTGTGCGGGTGCAGGATTGCGCCACGTCGCTCGGCGGCAGCGGCGAGCCCAACCAGGTAGCGCAGCGGGTGCAGGGAAAATGCGGGACGCTGGACCACGGCACCATGCAGCTCCGCCGAGTCGAAATAGCGTTCCCGAAATTCGGCGGCCGAGAGGACGCGGCTATCCAGCCCGAGCAGTTTACGTTGCTGCGTCGCATGCTCCATCAACCCGGCGTACGCTTTCGCAGACGGCGCAACCTCGAGTTCCACTTCACCGCGGGCATCCGCGTTTATCGACTCGTCGGCAAGTATCTGTCGCACGAGTTCTACAGCGTCCACCTGCGAGTGATAGAAGCGCCGCGTCTCCTCGAGGCCGTGCTTTTCGAGCATCTGCCTGAGCGACAGCGAGGTCCCGCCAATTCCGCAGAAACCGGCATTCCGGCCGGAGGCGCCCCAGCCGATATGGCCCGCCTCCAGTACGCGTGCGACGATGCCGTGATCCCTGGCAAGATGATAAGCGGCGCTCACCCCGGTATATCCGCCGCCGATGATCGCGACGTCACATCGATCGTCCGCCGAAAGCGGCGCTGCCGCCAGCGAAGTACCAGCGGGAGCTGCTTCCCAATACGATTGCTGCGGTACCTCGAAGCGGTACATGTCGCCGTGATAAATAAACTTGCTGCGCATTCGGCGTTCCGGCTTACCTGCCGGCCGGTGAAAGGCGGCGCACCCTGGAGTCGCGCCGCACGATGTACAAGCCGGTCAATATCAGGAACAGCAAGGGCAAGGGCAGTAAGATCAGCGTGCTCCACCCATACAGATACATTACCGTTCCGGCCAGCAGCGATGCGGTCGCGGAAGTACCGAAGACGCTGAACTCGTTTACTGCCTGTGCTTTGAAACGTTCGGACATGGAATAAGTCAGCGTCAGCATCGAGGTACCGCCGACGTAGAGAAAATTCCATCCAATCCCGAGCAATACCAGTGCAAACGTGTAGTGCATGACCGACTGGCCCTGCAGGCCGATGATGCAGGCGACCAGCAGAGTGACCGCGCCGGAGGTCATCAACCGTCCAATGCCGAGCCGTTCGATCAGGAAACCCGTGAACAGCGAAGGCAGGTACATCGCCAGCACGTGAGTGCGTATCACGTGCGCCGTCTGCTCGACGGAGTATCCGTCATTAATGTGCATGCTGAGCGGCGTCGCGGTCATGATCAGCGTCATAACGCCATATGCAGTCGTTCCACCCAGCACCGCCACGATGAACACGGGCTGACGCACGATTTCGGAAAGCTGGCGTCCGGGCACTGCCCGGCTGTCCTCATGCTCGCCGCGCAGCGGCCGCAAGAGCAGGAACAGCATCGACTGGACGGCGTAGAGCGCAACCAGCACGGCCAACGTGCCGGCGAATTCGACGCTCGCGACGAGGTGCTGTCCGAACCTGATCAGCTCCGGCCCGATGAGCGCGCCGCCGATCGCTCCGAGCAGGACGAGCGAAATCGCACGCGGCGCGAGACCCGGCTCCACGCTCTCGGCCGCCGCGTACCGGTATTGCTGGGTGAAGGCGAGATTCACGCCGAAGAGCGCGGCAGCTGCCATGAACCAGGTGAAGCTCTCAGCCGCAAGGGCGTTTATGGCCAACATCACCGCCGTCGCGGCCGACAGCGACGCGAGCATGAACCCGCGGCGGCGCCCGATCGCGCGCATCAGCATAGTGGCCGGGATCGTAGTCGATGCGACAGTGACTACCATGATCGAGATTGGCAGGGTCGCGAGTCCCGGGTTGGATGCGAGCCGGGCGCCGATGATCCCGCCAAGGGTCACTATCACGATCGATCCTGTCGCCGATATCAGCTGGCAGATCGCGAGTAGTAAGATGTTCCACATGTATGTCTAGGTCTTGCTCACGGCGAGGCCAGGCATTCTCACACAGTCGTCGCGAGTTCACCCAATGCTGCGAATCTCCCCCGATATAGAAATCCCGGAGCACGAGATCGAGATCCACGCGGTGCGTGCACAGGGCGCCGGCGGGCAAAACGTCAACAAGGTAGCCACCGCCGTGCATCTCAGGTTCGACAGCCAGGCATCGGAGGTCCTGACGGACGAAATCAAGCGCCGCTTGCTGGAATCTCCGGACCGCCGCATCACCGAGCACGGGGTGGTCGTCATCAAGGCGCAAAGGTTCCGCAGCCAGGCGAAGAACCGGGATGACGCGCTCGCGCGCCTCGGGGAAGTCATTCGCTCCGCGACCCGGACGCGTAAAAAGCGGGTGCCGACGAAGCCCAGCGAAGCGGCTCGCAGGAAACGTATCGAGGAGAAGGTGCGGCGGGGACGGCTAAAGGAGTCCCGGGGACGCATAGAAGAATAGGACGCCTTTCAGACTCTGGACGTCGGAGTTAACTTTGTACTAAGATACCATGGTACCAAGATAACCGGAGGCGCCGTGACGCAGAAAACCGTGGAACGCATCCAGACCGGGGTGCGCCTGGAGAAGTCCCTTCTGAAGGTCCTCAAAGGTCTCGCCGAATATTGCGACATGTCGCTCGGCGACCTCCTCGAAGGCATCGTGTTGCACAGCTTCGAGGGGAAGGCTCCGTTCTCGGGCGCAACCCTGAAGACCATCAAGGAGCTGAAGAAGGTCTACAACTGCTCGCTCACTTCCGCGGATAGCCACACCCTGCGAGAGGACGCATCATGAGTGCTACACAGGAACAGTGCTTCGACAATTCGGAATGCGATCCTGTGGAAGAAGTGCGCCTGTTCGAAGCCGGCGAAACCGATCCGGGGAGCTTCGATCACGAGGCACACGTTCGCGTCGCCTGGTCGTACCTCCACCGGTATCCCGCCGCCATCGCGATAGCAAGATTCACCTCGGCGCTGCGTTCACTGACGACCCGGCTCGGCGCGAACGACAAGTATCACGAAACTATCAGCTGGTTTTTCCTGATCGTGATTGCGGAACGGCGGGCCGCCTGTCCAAACGGCGACTGGCAGAGCTTCAAGAAAGTTAACAGGGACTTGTTCGATGGTTCGGCCCTGCTACGGCGTTATTACTCCAGGGATCGCCTCGATTCCCCGGATGCCAGGCGGGTCTTTCTGCTTCCGGACCTCGCGCCACGAGAACGAGCGAACGCAGCGCAGGACCGCCAGGCTGTCCAGCCCGGACTATTCGGGAATAGTCCGGGCTAGAACAAGCCCTCAATCCGGCCTTTGGCGTTGACCCTCATCCCGGCTGCCGCGGGCTTCCTCGGCAGCCCCGGCATGGTCATGATCGCTCCACATACGACGACGACGAATTCAGCCCCGGCAGCCAGGCGTATTTCCCGCACCGGCACCACGTGTCCTTTGGGAGCGCCGAGCAAGTTCGGGTCCGTAGAGAAGGAGTACTGCGTCTTCGCCATGCACACCGGGTACTTGCCGTAACCGTCTTTCTGGAACCTCGCGAACTGGTCGCGCACCTTCTTGTCGGCTATCAGATCGTCCGCGCCGTACATCGTGCGGGCCACGTGACGGGCCTTTTCCCATAACGACATATTGTCATCGTAAAGCGTATGGAACTGCGGCGGGTGTCCATCGACAAGTTCCGCCACGTGCCGGGCAAGCCCGGCAGCGCCCTGACCTCCTTCCGCCCAGTGCCGGCAGAGGTGGACCTCGACGCCGTATTCCTCGCAGTAGCTCCTGATGACAGCGAGTTCCGTCTCGGTATCGGTGGTGAAGTGATTGATCGCCACCGCAATCGGCACACCGAAATGCCCGAGGTTGCGAAGGTGCTGGCCGAGGTTCTCGCAACCTTTACGAACAGCCTTCGCGTTTTCGCCCGTAAGGTTCTCCTTCGCTACGCCGCCGTGCATCTTCAGCGCTCTTACCGTTGCGACCAGCACCACCGCCGATGGCTTCAGGTGTGCCTTCCTGCATTTGATGTCGAAAAACTTCTCGGCGCCGAGGTCGGCGCCGAAACCGGCTTCCGTCACGACATAGTCTGCAAGCTTCAGGGCAGTCTTCGTCGCCATCACCGAGTTGCAGCCATGGGCGATATTGGCGAACGGCCCGCCGTGCATGAGCGCCGGTGTGTTTTCCATCGTCTGCACGAGGTTCGGGCGGAAGGCGTCCCGCAGCAGCGCCATCATGGCGCCCTGCGCGTCGAGATCGCGAACAGTGACAGGCTTGAGGTCGAAGGTATGTGCGACGACGATGTTGGCCAGGCGCCGCTCCAGGTCTGCGAGGTCGGACGCGAGGCAGAAGATGGCCATCACCTCAGACGCAACGGTGATGTCAAAGCCGCTCTCTCGCGGCACGCCGTGGGGCGTGCCGCCAAGGCCGACGACGATGTTCCGCAAAGCCCGGTCATTCATATCTACGACGCGGTTCCAGGTGACTCGCCGCGGATCGATCCCAAGCTCGTTCTCCCAGTGGATGTGGTTGTCCACGAGGGCTGCCAGAAGGTTATGCGCCGCGCCGATCGCGTGAAAGTCGCCCGTGAAGTGCAGGTTGATGTCGGTCATGGGAACGACCTGCGCGTAACCGCCGCCGGCGGCGCCACCTTTCATGCCGAAACAGGGACCGAGGCTCGGCTCGCGCAGGCAAATGGCCGCATTCTTGCCGATAGCATGGAGTGCATCGCCGAGACCGACGGTCGTGGTCGTCTTCCCCTCCCCGGCCGGAGTCGGCGAAACCGCGGTAACGAGAATCAGCTTGCCCTCGGGACGACCTTCGAAATTATCGAGGGCCGGATAGTCGATCTTTGCCTTGTCGCGTCCGTACGGGATGAGGAGATCCGACGACAGGCCGAGCTTCTTGCCAATCTCCTCGATGGGCAGCAGCTTTGCTTCTTGCGCGATTTCGAGGTCCGTTTTCGCTGTCATTGATCAGGCTCCATCCGGATGCAGTTCGGCGCGGGCGCCGCAAAGGCCAGGCACCCGTTCCATGGTTGGCGGGGATTCTATCGAAATCGCCGAGGCATACGCACGGAGTGGCGGCGCGAGGCTCCATCAAGTGAAATGGCGAACGTGTTCAGCGACGACTCTTGGCGATGATTCTTAGGGAGCAACGATGCGGTGAAGCGTCCCGGAGGTGATGTCGATCACGTAAAGCTCTCCCTCGTTGCTTTCCGCGAACGAGGCAATGTTCAGGTTCGTATCGACGAGTTCTTCCGGCTCTGCACCCTGCTCGCTGTCGGCTGCGACGGCCCAGATCCGGCCCGAACCGAAATCGCCAAACAGGTAGAACCCCTCGAGGTCGGGAATGTCGCTTCCGCGATAGACGTACCCGCCGGTGACGGAGTCGCCCAGGTCGTGGGAATACTCGGTAATGGGATCGACATTGTCCGTAGAGCAGCCGGTCGGCGGGTCGAAGCAGTGCGCGCCCTCGCGCTGGCTCCATCCGTAGTTTTCGCTCACCTGCACGCGGTTGACTTCCTCCCAGCTGCTTTGCCCGACATCACCAACCCAGAGATCACCCGTCTCCCGATCGAAGCTGAAGCGCCAGGGGTTACGGAAGCCCCATGCAAAAATCTCGGGGCAGTCGGCGGTTCCCGTGCCCTGCGGGCATTCCGTATTTCCGGCAAACGGGTTCTCGGGCGGTATTCCGTACGATGGGGCACCGTTCACATCGATTCTCGTGATGGTGGCGAGCAGGTTGGTCGTGTCCTGGCCGTTGTCCTGGGGATCTCCGCTGCCTCCGCCGTCGCCGAAGCCTGCGTACAGGAAACCATCCGGGCCGAAGGCAAGGTTGCCTCCGTTGTGGTTGCCCGCGAACTGGGGCACGGTCAGGAGAACCTCCTCCGAGGACTCGTCGAGCGCACCGGCCGCAGGGTCGATCAGGAAACGGGAGACAACCGACTCGAGGCCTGCGATCGTGCGCGTGTATGACAGGTAGACCTCGCCGTTCGTGCTGAAGTCCGGATGAAAAGCCATGCC
>DATGQI010000086.1:0-6590 GCA_035304285.1 Woeseiaceae bacterium | reverse complement strand
AAACGGCTGGAAAGGCATCATGTCCGTCATCGCCCTTGCCGGGTTCGTCATGATCGTGCTCGGCTGGCAGCGCGCGCCGTTCGTCCCGGTATATTCACCGCCGGAATGGGGACATTGGCTGCCGCGCATCCTGATGCTCCCCGCACTGATGCTGCTAGCGGCGGCGTACATCCCGTCCAACGTGAAGCGTTACACGCGACATCCGATGCTGTGGGCCACCGTCATCTGGGCCATCGCCCATCTCTTTGCCAATGGAGACCGGCGCTCGTTGTTGCTGTTCGGAAGCTTCCTGTTGTGGTCGCTCTTCGACATGTGGTCCGCGAATCGTCGGGGGGCATCGCTAAGAGACCAGCCTGTCGGGCTGAGTTATGAACTGGCCGTGATCGCCGCAGGCATCGTGGCGTATCTCCTGTTTGCCCGCTTCCACGGCGCCCTGTTCGGCGTTCCTGTAATGAGTACGTGACTATGAGTTCGACAACTACGGCGTCGATGGAAAACCTCTTCGATCTCTCCGGAAAAGTGGCGCTGGTCACCGGCGGCTCACGCGGGATCGGTGAGATGATCGCCAGCGGCTTCGTTGCTCTTGGTGTCAGGACCTACATCTCATCGCGGAAAGCCGATGTGTGCGACGCCACGGCGGGGCGCTTGTCGGAGGCAGGGGAGTGCGTGTCCATTCCGGCAGACCTTTCGTCGATGGCCGGTATCAATCATCTCGCCGGTGAGCTGTCCGCTCGCGAGGAGCGGTTAGACATACTGGTAAACAATGCCGGAGCGGTATGGGGCGAGCCGATGGACGACTTCCCGGAGAGTGGCTGGGACAAGGTGATAAACGTCAACCTGAAGTCCCCGTTTTTCCTCACCCAGAAGCTCTTGCCGATGTTGGAAAAGGGGGCCTCGCACGAAGACCCGGCGCGCGTGATCAACATCGGCTCCATCGACGGCCTGCACGTTACCGATCTCCCGACGTTCTCTTATGGCGCGAGCAAGGCTGGCTTGCATCACCTTACCCGGATCCTCGCACTGCACTTGGCGGAACGTCATATCAACGTGAACGCAATTGCGCCCGGGCCTTTCGAGACGAAGATGATGGCGCACACGTTGAAGACGGCAGGGGACAAGATCATAAAGCGGGTGCCGCGGAAGAGGATCGGCCAGCCCGCGGACATGGCGGGTGCGGCGCTATTCCTGTCTTCGATGGCGTCGAGTTATGTGACTGGAGTGGTGTTGCCGGTCGACGGTGGGCTTACCGGGACGTTGTGATTTTGCGGCTCGGGCGGTCGCCCGCGGGGCGGGCTCCTACAGCTCTCTGTTCAGTACGGATCGCGGGCTGTGGGAGCCCGTCCCACGGGCGACCCGCAACCGTCCGTCATGACTTCTCCCTCCGCAACGCTCGCGCATCCACCCTTCGCGCTGCCGATCACTGACGCTCGCGCATCGCCGTCGCTTCATCGCCTGGCCGAACGCACCCTTACGTCTGCGACTGCAGGTAATTCTCCAACCCGATTTTCTCGAGCACCGACAACTGCGTCTCGAGCCAGTCGACGTGCTCTTCCTCCGACTTCAGGATCTCGTCGAACAGCTGCCGGCTGACGTAATCCTTGTGCGCTTCGCAATAGGTGATTGCGGCCTGCAGGTCATCGAGCGCATCCAGCTCCAGGTCCAGGTCGCTTTGCAGTACCTCCGGCACGTCCTCGCCGATGTGCAACTTGCCGAGATCCTGCAGGTTCGGCAGTCCCTCGAGAAAAAGAATGCGCTCGATCACCTGGTCCGCATGCTTCATCTCGTCAATGGATTCGTCGTATTCCTTGTCGCCCAGTTTATGAAAGCCCCAGTTCTTGAGCATGCGTGAGTGCAGGAAGTACTGGTTGATCGCCGTCAGCTCGTTTTTCAGAACGCGATTCAAGTGTTCGATGACGGTGGGATCGCCCTTCATAAAGTTCTCCGTGAAGCCAGGTGGACGGGACGTCCATCATAAGACGAGTGACCGGAGAGGCAAGGAGAATTAGGGAGAATGGAAGGGGAAATGAGTTTGATTCGCGTGTGGTCGAGGCGGCAAATGCAGGCGCGGGAAGAAGCGCTGTAGTAGCCCGTCTCACGGGCGACAACGGTTTGCGCAACGTCATCAACAGGTCGCCCGTGGTCGCCGCCCGCAAAAAAAGCCGAAGTTCGGTATCGTCGCCGGTTCCTCCTGGCGTGGGCTCCTACAGCGGTCTATTCAGAGTTCAGGCGGCGGAGGGGACGTAGAGCCTGGGTTGGCCGGCGGTCGATTCGCTGTTGGCTTCGCGAAGAATGGACTCGGCTTCGTCGGCACAGCCGCCGCAGCAGGAGGCCACGCCCAGGGCGTCCCGCAGTTCGTAAAGATTGTCCACGCCGGAAGCCGCGGCGCGGCGAATTTGCTTGTCGGTGACGGCGTTGCAGATACAGATGTACATAAATCAACAAGTTGAGAGGCGAGACGGATCTGCGCGCATTGCAACGCAAATGCGAATGATTGTCAATAGCATTACGTTAAACGCCAAATGGCCAACATCACAGGCTAAAGCTCAGGCCTACGTAGGCAGTGCGCTCCAGCCCCGGCCGCACCCCGGCCGGACGTCGCGCGGCTACGTAGGTTTCGTCGAGCAGGTTCTCGACCTTGACGTACGAACTTAAATTTTCGGTGAAATGCCAGCGCGCCAGCAGGTCCAAGACGACGTGCGAGTCGACGGTTTCGTTGTCGATAAATGCACCCTTTCCTGCGACCGTGCGCATCTTGCCGACGTAGTTCGCGGCCAGGTTGATTCCCCACGTCTCGTTCTCCAGTCCCGCCGCTGCCCGGAGCTGGTGTTCCGGCACGTACGGCAGTTCGTCGCCGACCTGCACATCGCCCCACGGTCCGAAGTCGCTTTCGAAGGCGTTGTTGAATTCCGCCTCCGTGGTCCAGGTGTACTGCAGGCTCACCGGCAGATCGAGACCGCGGCCGCCCAGGTTGGTCCAGCCATAGTCGGCCGTAACCTCGACACCCTGCACCGTCACCTCGCCACCGTCGAACTGGTCGCCGATCTGTGCGCTGCCACCGGTAGACGCGGTCACTGTGCCTACGAGGTTGTCGTAGTCGTTAATGAAATAGATGGATTCGAACCGGAACCTGTCGTTTGCATAGCGCGTGCCGAACTCCACGTTGATGCTGTCTTCCTCGCTCGCATTACTGCCCGGTGCCGGAGGGTTGAAGCCCTTGTGTATCCCGGCAAGAAGGCGCCAGTTGTCATTCACCCGATAAAGCGCGCCCATCCCGGGAATGAAGACCGATACCGAGTTTTCGCGAACCTGCGTCGGCCCCGAGCCACGCGAAGGATCGGTGCTGGCGAAATCCTGCCGCGTCATGTCGATGTCTTCGAAGCGCACACCCGGGGTCAGGATCCACGCACCATGGCGAATTTCGGTGTCGACGAACAAGGATCGTGCCTCGGCGCTGCTAAGGCGATTTGCCGCAGAACCAGGCGCGCCGGAGCTAGCCAGCACCAGCCGGGAGTCTTCCATCGTGAAGCTGTCGTCGCGGTGCAGCCGGTCTTCCTCATCTTCATGCACGCGCACACCGGTGGTCACGCTCATGGCAGTGTCGCCGAAGCCGAAATCGAAAGTCGCTTCGGCCTGTATACCCTGCGAGTAATACTCGCGGCTGTTGTGCCGTTTTACGATGGCGCCTTCGGGACTGTCGCTTCCTTTCAGCCACGCAAACTCGTCGGCGAACGCCGCAGGATCATCAAGGATGGCGCTCATGCCTGCGCCATTGACGGAATCGAGCTTGAACCAGTTGCGTGCGAAGTTGTTCCGGTACGTGGTGACTTCGCCGCGCCAGTTCGCCTGCGGCTCGAAAACGTACGTCGCCTGGAACTGTTCATGCTCGCTTTCGAAGCGATCACCGGCGGAGGCTGCGTAACGCCGGTTCGGGTCGATAGCGAAGTCTTCGTCCGTCAGGCCGAGGTAGGTTTCGTCCGATGCCTGGTCGGTGTAGCCGGCCTTGAAGCGCAGGCTCTGGTAGACCGTGGAGGAGGGGTCGCTGTCGAGTTGCAGCTTGACCATGTAGTCCTCGATGTCGTAGCCCGTGCTCAAGTCCTCGTTGCCGTCGATCTTCTTGAAGCCGTCGTTTTGCGCCTGCACCGTTTCGACGAGCCAGGAGAACCGTTGGCCGCGATTGCCGACGTTGATATGCGCGTCGACCGTTTCGTGCTGTCCAAGCCGCGCATCGAGGTTGCCGCCGATGCCCTCGGCGGAGTCGGGAATGGGCGTCGATATCAGGTTCACGGCGCCGCCTGTCGTCCGTGGCCCGACCGAAATCGCCGAGGGACCTTTGAGCACCTCGAGGGAATGGATGCGCCGCTGCGTTGGGAAGTAGTAGGCGGCCGGAGCGGAGTAGGGCGCGGGAGCGATCAGCACGCCGTCCTCGAGGAGGGCGATACGCGAGCTTCTGTCGAGCCCTGAGCCGCGGATGCCGATGTTCGGGCGAAGGCCGAAGCCTTCCTCTTCCTGTACGTAGACGCCCGGCACCGTGCGCAGTACCCGCATGACGTCGGCTTGCAGGAACGCCTGCAGCTCCTCATGGCCGACCAGGTGAGCCGAACCGGGCACGTCCGCGACGTCCCTCTGGTGACCGATGATCGTCACGTTGTCGAGCGGCGCGGGTTGATCAGCGGGTTCGGTCTGGGCGTTGACAGCAACGGAAACGGACAGGAGCAATGCGCACGAGGAAACCGTGGACAGGCGAGGGCTTGGCATCTTGAACCTTCTGGGACATTCTTTGGGACCGAACGCAGAACGTAGCGCAAATGCGAATCATTCGCAATAGCATTTGTCCGCTTGTGGGGCAGGAGCCCGAAAGCGACAAGCATCGGCGAACTCGCCCGCATGGCGGGCTCCTGCTGGTGCAACGACAACCGACATGGTGCCCGCAGGGCGATCACGCCGTCACGCCGTGGAGAGCACCTGCGCTAAACGGAGGCACGCCGGCATAACCGGCTCCTACAGCGTATCTTCAGCCTCGCCCGATTTACCGGCCTCGCCGGATTGTGACCGATGCCTCACGCGCTTCCGTGGGGGAATACCTGCAATCTGCGGTAGCGACGTGGCAACATTGTGCGCTTACAGTACATCGTCGGCGCAGCGACGATTCGTAAGCCTCCGATGCCTTGCCCCTGAGGATCCGCTTGAGCAACCCGAGCCGAAAACTCCTTATCATCGAAGATGATCCCGGCTTGCTGAGCCAGCTTCGCTGGTGCTTCGAGCAATACGACGTCGTCACCGCCGAGGATCGCGGTTCCGCCATCTACGAACTGCGCCGCAACGAACCACTGGTCGTCTTGCAGGACCTGGGACTGCCACCGAACCCGGAGGGGGTTGACGAAGGCCTCGCCACCCTGCAGGAGATCCTCAAGCTGGCGCCGCACACGAAGGTGATCGTCGTCACCGGCCACGGCGACCAGGAAAACGCGCTCAAATCCGTCGCGATGGGCGCGTACGATTTCTACCAGAAGCCCGTCGATACCGACACTTTGCAGTTGCTGGTGGAGCGCGCCTTCAACATCAGCAAACTGGAGTGCGAGAACCGACGGCTGCAGAGCCTTACCGTGGAATCGCCGCTGGATGGCATCGTGGCCGCGAGCGAAGGCATGCTGCAGGTGTGCCGTACCATCGAGAAAGTTGCGCCCACAAACGTGACCACCCTGCTGCTCGGCGAGAGCGGTACCGGAAAGGAACTGCTCGCGCGAGCCTTGCATCGGCTAAGTCCATGCGCGCACAAACGCTTCGTCGCGATCAACTGCGCCGCTATCCCCGAAAACCTGCTCGAGTCAGAACTGTTCGGTTACGAGAAGGGCGCGTTCACCGGTGCTGCCAAGCAAACGGTGGGCAAAGTGGAAATGGCGAACGGCGGCACGCTGTTCTTGGACGAGATCGGCGACATGCCAATGGCCCTGCAGGCAAAGATGCTTCGCTTCCTGCAGGAGCGAGTGATCGAGCGCGTCGGCGGACGCGAGGAAATCTCGGTTGACGTACGTGTGGTCTGCGCGACCAATCGCAATCCTGCCGAGCTGATTTCGCAAGGCATGTTCCGCGAAGATCTTTATTACCGGATCAGCGAAATCACCATCGACATTCCGCCGTTCCGCGACCGCGAGGAAGGCCGGCTCATATTGGCGCGAGCGTTGCTGGTGAAATACGCGAAGCAACAGGGCAGGGCACTGATCGGCTTCAGCGACGATGCGAGCGATGCCATCGAGGCCTATAGCTGGCCCGGCAATGTTCGCGAACTGGAGAACAAGATCAAGGGCGCCGTTATCATGGCTGACGGCAAACAGGTGACGGCCGCCGACTTAGGCCTGGAAACGGTGGAGCTCGCGCCGGAGTCGCTGAACCTCAGGGAGGTAAGGCAGCGGGCGGAATCGAAAGCGATTCGGGTCGCGCTCATGAAGAGCTACGGCAACATTTCCCGCGCCGCGGAGCAGCTCGGCGTTACGCGCCCGACGCTTTACGACCTGATGAACAAGTACGGGTTGTCGGCGGATTCCTATTCGAAGCGCAGTGTGGGTGGTTAGCCGCCGAACGGTGGCGTGTTG
>DATGQI010000085.1:0-7367 GCA_035304285.1 Woeseiaceae bacterium | reverse complement strand
TGGTGACCGACAACGTGTAGCCGCCATTGTCGCGACGAAGGCGAATGACGATCTCATCGCCATCCGAGCTGAAGCCGACGGCGTTGTCCACCAGCTTGTCCAACATCTGTATGACCAGTTCAGGTGACCCCTCCATCTTTGCGTTGGTGCTGTCGCTCAGGTAGGTGAACTGGCGCAGCGGCCATGCATCCGCGTAGGCCGTGACCGTAGAGGAGAGCACCGCATCCAGGTCGAACACTTCCGTCTCGGCCTGCCCGATCAGTTCTTCGACGCGGCTGGCTTCGCTCATCGCGCTGAGAATCCGGTGCAGGCGCGCTGTACCTTCCCTGGCTCGCTCTGTGTACATCGCCGATTCTGCGCTCAAAGGTTCATGCTCCAGGTTCTCGAGCGACGACGTCACTATGGTCAGAGGCGTCCGCATTTCGTGGGATAACTTGGACGCGAGCGTCCGGAGATACTCGTTGTACTCCCCGAGGCGCCGCAGCACGCTCGAGAAACTTCGCGACAGGTCGCCGATCTCGTCGCCCGCACCTGCGCTCGGCAGCTCCGGCTGGACCCGCTTGTCGTCGAGCGCCCGCTCGGCTGCGCTGCTTAAGCGCCGGATGCGAAGCGACATCCAGCTTGCATAACCGAGCAGACCGGCAGCAACGAGCAGCGTGGCGATGAGCGTAAAGTTCATCAGCCGCGTGAGTGCCTGGTTCCTCAAGCTCAGGATCGCGTCGGTGCCCTGCTGCAGGATGACCGCTCCCGTCTGCACGTTCCCGGACCACACCGGTTGCGCCACCGCGACGATGGCGCGGCCTCTGTCCTCGCTGCGAAACCAGCTGCTCGCCATCTCACCCCCCAGGGCTTGCTGCACGTATTCCTGTTGCTCGCGTCCGCTCGGGTCGGGGTCGGCCAGATCCGCCTCCTCGCCGGTGTCGAGCAGTGCGTTGTATGCAATGCGCATCCAGCCGGCGGCTATCCCGGGAGCTGCATCGTCTCCGGAGGCGAACGCCCCGACCTGCGCAAGCCGCCAACCCGCCCTGTCCGTGACAGTAAGCCTCAGGTCCGGCTGCACGTAACCGGCGGCAACGCTCTGCAGCAAAGGCGACAGCGTGACGAGGCGCCCGGGGGTGTCGCCGCGGAAACTCCGGGTGCGCATCCCTCTCGCGTCCGGGCTGTCGGTGCTGTTGATGACGAGGCCTAAGCGACCACGCAGCAGCTGGCGCGGCACCCGCGCCTCCAGCCGATAGCCCGCGACAGTGTCCAGCCAGTATGCGGAGATGCGTGTCTCGTCGGGATTGCCATCCCCGACCAGGGTTGCGACGAGATTTCCCGGCGCTTCCGGCGCGAAACGGTAGATGAGGGGCGAGGATCCGTTTTCATCCGTTGTCACCAGCTCGATTGAATCGGCGCTACGCGCCTTATCACTGCCGGGGGCGGCGTAAACGACGTTGCTGTCATGCACGTCGATATAGAGATAAACGGACTGGCGGTACACCCCGACTCCGAGCGACGCGGAAGCTGCCGGCAGTTCGATCAGCGATTGCGCTGCGAGTCCCCAGTCATCCAGGTAGCCATCCACCAGCGGTGCCGTCGCGAGGGGATGACCGTAAATTTCGTCACCGGGCTCGCTTGCAGGATCGAGGTTTCGCATGGCCCCTCTTTCTCGCGGCGCAAACTCCGCGGGAAACTGAGCAAGCGAATCGGCGATGGCCTGTGCGGTCCCCGCCAGCATCTGCTGCTGCCCCTCGCGCAACGCGGACTCGGTTTCGCGGACGAACTGGCAGCCAGCCCACGGGAGCACCAGTGTCAGCAGGCTGACCAGCAGGAGTTGTCGTCTGAGGTTCATCGATGAAGGCTACTACGTGTCCCGCCATGACGGGCTCTATCCCAGCCAGCGATAGCCCATGCCGTATACCGTCTCAACTGCGTCGAATGCCGGATCGATGGCAGTGAATTTCCGGCGAATGCGCTTGATGTGGGAAGTGATCGTGTTGTCGTCGAGCACCGCGCGTGCCGCGTCCATGAGTTGCTGCCGGTTGCGCACGTGACCCGGGTAGCGCGCCAGCGAGTGCACGATCCAGAATTCCGTCAGCGTCAGCCCCACCGGGTGATCCTTCCAGCGCACCGTCATCCGGTCGACGTCGAGTTCCAGGTCACCGCGAGTCATGCGGCTGCCTTTTTCCTGCGGCTTCTGCATCGCCTCGAGGCGGCGAAAGAGAGCGGCCACGCGCGCCATCAGGTGCGGGATGCTGATGTCTTTCGTCAGGTAGTCATCGGCACCCAGGCGAAGACCGGACACTGCGTCGAACTCGCTGTCACGCGCTGTCAGGAAAATGATCGGCAACTCGGGAGCCATGCTTCGCAAGTCCCGGCACAACTCGAAGCCGCCTTCCACCTCGTCTTTCAGGTTGACGTCGATGACGACCAGGTCGGGCAGGCGTGCAGCGAAAGCGTCCATCGCGGGACGCCGCGCGTCGTACATGTCGACTGCATAGCCCTCGCGGCGAAACGCTGCGGCGTAATTTTCCCGAATAGCTGCTTCGTCTTCGACGATGGCAATGCGCTTGGACAAGTCCTGCTCCGCGGATGCGACGACACAATTTGCCACATCCGGCCGGTTCATTGCCATGTTTGCGCCTGTGCGCTACCTCAATCGACTGCTGGAATGATCACATCCTCAGAAAGGCCGCATTCCGGAGATTGAACAGATGTGCATAAACAAAACCGCGTGGCTGGCATCGACTGTCCTTGTGGCAGCATCGCTGCTCATACAGGCGTCGGTACGGGCAGAGCAGCCCGATGATGCAGTCGCGTCGCCGCACGAGATGCAGTCCGGCAGCTTGCTCCTGAAGATGGAAGCAGGCTACACGGTCGCCACGCGAATCAATACCGCTGTGGATATCCGGATCAGCGGCCCGGTTGCGAGAACCATCGTCAGCCAGGAATTCCGCAATGATGGTGCGGAGTGGGTCGAGGGCGTCTATGTCTTCCCCTTGCCCGACAGCGCCGCGGTAGACCGGCTGCGCCTGCGGATTGGCGAGCGGTTCATCGAAGGCGAAATTCGCGAGAAGGCAGAGGCTCGGGCCGAGTATGAAAGGGCGAGGCAGGACGGTAAGCGCGCGGGGTTGGTCGAGCAGCAGAGGAGCAACCTGTTTACCACGTCTATAGCCAACCTGGGGCCTGGCGAGACGGTGAACGTCGAAATCGAATACCTCGAAACCGTGATATACGACAATGGCCAGTTCAGCCTGCGCTTTCCCCTGACACTGACCCCGAGATACATCCCCGGCGCCGAACAGGGGAGGCAAGGCTCCGGCTGGTCGTCCGATACCGACCAGGTACCGGACGCCTCGCTGATTACGCCGCCGGTAGTCGCGGCCTCGAGCGACCATGCGGTGACGATGCGAGCGGAGATCGATGCCGGCGTTCCGCTGAAAGTCATCGCAAGCCGCTATCACCCCGTCCGGGTCAACACGGTAAGCGAGGCGGAGGGGCGGTACACGGTTGCGCTGGCGGGAACGAAGGTTCCGATGGACCACGACCTCGAGCTCGTGTGGCGGCCGGTCGAAAACGCAGTGGCGCGGGCAACCCTGTTCCGCGAAGTGAAGGATGGCATGCCGCACTACCTGCTGATGGTGTTGCCGCCCGACGACCTGGAGATCAACGGGACGGACGCTGCCGATCCTGTCGCCCGCGAGCTGGTATTCGTCATCGATACCTCGGGATCCATGCACGGTGCTTCCATCGAGCAGGCGAAACAGGCCCTTCTCCTTGCATTGGAGGGACTGAGGCCGGAGGACAGCTTTAACGTGATCCAGTTCAACTCGATCGTGGATGTCCTTTTTCCGGGAAGCGTCCCTGCCACGCCCGTGAACATCCGCGCAGCCACCCGATACATCCGCAACCTGGCCGCGAACGGCGGCACCGAGATGTACCCGGCACTGGAGCGCGCGCTCGTGCAGGCAGGAGAGGAAACCAGGCTGCGGCAGATCGTCTTCATTACCGATGGGAGCGTGGGCAACGAGCAGGAACTGTTCGGTCTGATCGACGCGAAGCTCGGCCGCTCACGGCTCTTCACGGTGGGAATCGGCTCGGCGCCGAACAGCCTGTTCATGCGCAAGGCGGCCGAATCCGGACGTGGTGCGTACACCTTCATAAGTGCGCTTCACGAGGTGAAGGAAAAAATGACTGCGCTCATCCGGAAGATCGAGCAGCCGCGGGTTACGGGAATCGAGGTTGCATGGCCGGGCGAGGCGCTGGTGTATCCGGAAATCGTTCCCGATCTCTACGCTGGCGAACCCATACTGCAAAAAGTGCGACTGGCAGGAGAATCCCGCGGCAGCGATATCGTTCGAATATCCGGCACCTCGTCCATGGGCGACTGGGGTGTTGACCTGCCGATTGCGGCAGAGCAGGAGAACGACCGCATTGCCGCGGTCTGGGCGCGGGCGCGAATCGAGCATCTGCTCGATCGGGAGAGGCAGGGAGAGGATGCGGAAGCGGTTCGCGCAGACGTCATCGAGACCGCGCTCAATCACCAGCTCGTCAGCAAGTACACAAGCCTGGTTGCTGTCGACAAGACGCCGGTGCGTCCACAGGCCTCTGCGCTGGAGCGCGAGCAGGTACCGAACCTCCTGCCCTACGGGCAGAGCCAGGAGGCGATATTCGGCTTCCCTGCGACAGCGGCCGGTTGGGGCAGGGATCTTGCGGCCGGTATCCTGCTATTGCTGCTCGCTCTGCTGATGGTGGTGGTCAGGTTCAGGAGCTTTGAACCTCATGTTCGCGCACCTTTCTGATAAGCGGCTCTTCGCCGTCGTGATGGCCAGCGTACTCTGCCTCGCGTTCTGGCAACTGGGTCGGGGCGCCTACATTCCGGCGAAAGCGTGGGTGGCGCAGGAGCTGATGCAAAGGGCGTGGCGGCGCGCGGAGTCCGGAGATCGCGAACCTCCACCGTGGCCGTGGGCGGATACGTGGCCGGTCGCGCGGCTGACCGCCCCCGGCGGCGGACCGGAGCTCATCGTGCTGGAAGGCGAGTCCGGGCGCACACTTGCGTTCGGTCCGGGGCACCTGGGCGCGAGTGTTCTTCCCGGCGAACGCGGCAACAGTATCATCGCCGGTCATCGCGATACGCACTTCCGGTTCCTGCAGCACGTACGCGAAGGGGACTCGCTGAGCGTCGACATGCCGGACGGTCGCGGTCACCTGTTCCGGGTGGTCAATATCGACGTCGTCGATTCGCGACGCGGCAGCATCCTGCTCGACACCGGGACGCCGATGTTGAGCCTGGTGACCTGCTATCCCTTCGACGCGCGCGACAGCGGCGGTCCGATGCGCTATGTCGTCACCGCGGAAATGGTTTATTGACCCGGGAGGCTGCTCGGTAGAAAGTACCGCGAGAACAGGAAAAGGAACGAATGAATGACCACACCATCGACAACTTCTGCAGCAGTACTGGGCGCCTTTCTCTTCGCAGGGCTCGTGGCGCTTGCGCTGATCGTAGGCAATGCCGCGCTGGACGTGAAGGCGCATGAACGAAGCGTACAGGTGAAAGGCCTGGCCGAGCGCGAGGTTCCGGCCGACGTAGTCATCTGGCCGCTTTCATACCAGCTCGCAAGCAATAACCTGAACGAACTGTATGAATCCATCGCGGAGAAGAACGATATAGTCACCCGCTTCCTGGCAGACAATGGGCTCGACCTCGCGGACGTTTCCATCGCGGCGCCGTCGGTGGTCGACCGGCATGCCCAGTCGTGGGGAAACACCGCGGAGATCGAATACCGGTACGTCGCAACGGCAACCGTGACGCTTTATTCGAATGACGTCGAGACTGCGCGCAAGGCGATGTCCAACGCGATCGAACTTGGAAAAAACGGAATTGCCCTGAGTGGCGAGCAGTACGGCAACCAGGTGCAATTCATGTTCAGCGGGTTGAATGACATCAAGCCGGCAATGATCGAGGAGTCGACGTTCAACGCCCGCGCAGTGGCGCAGAAGTTCGCCGCTGATTCAGACAGCACGCTCGGCAAGATCAGGTCCGCACAACAGGGCCAGTTCTCGATTACCGACCGCGACAGCACCACGCCCCACGTCAAGAACGTTCGCGTGGTATCGACGGTGGAGTATTACCTTTCGGACTAGGCTCCCGCTACTGTCCCAGGCGCCGCGCCACGCCCAGGAGAGCCGCCACGCTGATCGCGTCCGTTATCTCGCCACGACCTATCATGTCCAGCGCCTCGGCGAGGGGAAGCTTTTTCAGCTCGATATTCTCCGTTTCGTCGAGGTCCGAGGGTCCTTCCGTCAACTCTTCCGCCACGAATACGATGCCGACTTCGTCGGTGATCGAGTTGCTGGTGTGCAGCCGCATCACCTCGGTCCATTTCGCGGCACTCAAGCCGGTCTCTTCCCGTAACTCCCGCCGCGCGGCATCAAGGGGCGATTCGGCGAGCGGCGCGCCGCCCATCGGCAGTTCCCAGGTAAACGTGCCGAGGGTGTAGCGGTCCTGTCCCACGAGCCACGTGTTGCCCTGCTCATCGAGCGGCAGGATCGCCACTGCCTTGTTCTTGAAGTGGACATGGCCATAGTCGTTCCGGCCGCCGCCGGGATTAATGACGCGGTCCTCGAACACGGTTATCCACGGATTATCGAAAACGACTTTGGAGGATAATCTTTTCCAGGACATGGTTCACGCGCCGCGAGCTTGTGCAAACAGCGCGCATGATAACCCGAAGGAATGAGCGATTTGCCTGCACCTGGCCGGATTGCAGGTCGATCGGTGTTACGTCATAGTTATGCCGGTTCAGCCGTAGCCCAAGCTCTGCCTCCGAACCTGCACGGCGACCCGCTAACCGCTTCATTCCCCAGGACACCATGGCATCCAGACAAGCCCGACTGACGCAGGGACCGGTCGGCCGGCACCTGGTCGATATGACGCTGCCGGTCCTGTTCGGCGTATTCACGATGATGATGCAGGCATTCGTCGATGCCTGGTTCATCGGCCAGGTAGGCGATCGCGAACTTGCGGCGCTGGGTTTCGCATTCCCGGTGCTGATGCTCGTCTCCAGCGTCGCGATAGGTTTGGGCGCCGGCACATCTTCTGTCGTGGCGAGGGCGCTCGGCGCGAACGACTACGACCGAGCGCGCCGCCTCACGACGGACAGCCTCTTGCTCTCCTTTGGGATGACGGCGGTCATCGCGATCATCGGTATCCTGACCATCGCTCCGCTCTTCCGACTACTTGGGGCGCCCGATGACCTGCTCCCCCTGATTGGCGGGTATATGAGGATCCTCTACGCCGGAGTGCCGTTCGTCGTCGTCGGCATGGTCGGCATGAGCAGCATGCGCGCGACCGGCGATACGAGGCTGCCCAGCGTCCTGATGGT
>DATGQI010000084.1:0-6715 GCA_035304285.1 Woeseiaceae bacterium | reverse complement strand
GCATAGAAGTGCTTTCGATTGGCGAAGCCGCTGCCGCTGTCTGCCAGTTTCAGGTAGGCCTCGTGGATGAGCACGGTCGTTCCGATAGTTTCATCGCCGTGCCAGCGCCTGCGATGTGAGCGCGCCAGCTTGCGCAACTCGCCGTACACGCGTCCGTACAACTCATCGGCTGCCCTGCCGTCGCCCCCGGCAGCAGCGGCGATTAATTCCGTAATATCGTTCACGTTGTCCCCGTTGCCGCGGCACAGGCATATTTCTTGTGAAGTTCCTGGCCCGGACGGCCGGTTGTCTTATGCCTGTGCTACGACAGGAGTCTATCAAGGGACCGGCGGCATTTGCGCCCTTCCCGTCATAATCCACTCACCGGATCCCGCGTCACGGCCGGGGGACAAAGTCATCTTTATTCGACGAGTTCGCCGACCAGGAATCGCTCGAGCAGCATCCAACCGGCGGGGCTGTGATCCGGGCCGTACCCCTTGGTGCGCATTCCTTCCGTTGCTTCCTTGCCGCACCACGCCGTGATGACAGAGGGAGGCGCCGGGTGCCGCGGCACATAGGTGGAGACGTCGTAGACCTTGCCCTCGATGGCCATCCAGCAGTCCGACGCGAGGGCATGTTCCGCCACCTCTGCCTGCGTGTATTTTGGGAGTGCATGCTCTTCCTCGGGCGAGGCCGATGTCAGTGCTTCGGTGACGACCAGCGTCATCACGCATGCCCAGAAGGCAACGAAAGCCGTATAGGTCAGCTTCCTCACAGCAGCGCGAACTCCTCGGTGAATATACGCTCAACATCGCCACCCCCTTCCTGGAGAAATTGCGCGGCGAGTTCCATGAGCGGTACCGGCCCACAGAGGTATGCATCCCGCTCGGCAAAATCCGGGCAGTGGCGCCCCAGGAACTCCCTGTTCAACGGCCCTTCCAGATAGAAGAAATGAAACACCAGCACGAAACCCTTGTTCGCCCGCGCCAGCGCTTCCAGCTCCGCCCGAAACAACGCCCGCGCCTCGTCCTGCACCGCGAAAATCAGCACGACGTCGGCGCGCTCGCCGGTGGCCTCAAGGTGCCGTGCGCGCGCAAGAAAAGGCGTGATGCCGATGCCCCCGGCAATCCACAACTCGCGCCCGAAGTGCTCGGGGAAAAAATCGCCGTAGGGTCCTTCCACCCGGACGCGTGAGCCCGGGGTGACGTGCTGCAGCGCCCGGCTGGAATCGCCGAGGTCCTTGATCGCCACCCTCAGGTGCTTTTCAGTCGGCGACGAGGACAGCGTGTAGGGATGCTCCTCCGCGTATCCCGTCGCCAGCTTGCGGTCGTAAGGCGTAAGATAGACGAACTGGCCGGCGCGATACCGGAGTGGCCTTCCCTCCGCCTCCAGGCTCAACTCGACGACGTTGTTGGCCGGGTGAGCGACGTCGGCGATTCGATAGCGGCGACGCCCCAGTCGCCGGGAGAAAAGGAAGCGGTACGCGATCGCCGTCGCCGCGAGCGCCGCCAAGGTGAGCCAGATGAACCAGTCATAAGGCGGCGGGAACGTCCGGCCCGCCATCAGCGTGTGCACCAGCGCCAGCACGACGGCCACTCCGGAAAGACGGTGCACCCATTTCCAGCGCTGGTAAGGCGGCTGCCCGAAGAACGCGAAGGACGGCGCGAGGAAGATCATCATGATGATCAGTGCCCACCATCCGAAGAACGCCGCAACGCTGCCGCCCGGCGGGAACAGGATATCGACCGCCGCGGACAGCGACACATCCGATGCGGCAAAGGACAGCAACACGGGGTGTGCGAGCAGCAGCAGAAAGGAAGCAGCGCCGAGCCGATGATGAATTTTCCAAAGCGACGTCAATCCGCCGAACAGCCTGTCGAAGCCGGGGACACGGATGATCAGCGCAGCGGCGAGCAGCAGGCAGGTGAGCCCGGCGACCCCGGTAAGCCGTCCCAGCCAGTTGAGCACTGCACCCGCGTCCGCAAAGTCGGGGCCGCGCGCCTGCAGCAACGCAAGGAAAAGAGGCAGGACCAGCAGTAACCAGAGACCGGTGTGGGCTATGGACCTTGCGATAGCGGGATGCATCAACGCGCTGCGACAACCGCCATCAGGATGAGCGCCGATGGCTAGAACCTGTCTCAAAATGTTTCGTGGTCGCGACGGCTGCCATTTTTTCGCAAATCAAGGCGCCGCGACTGCGGTATGGCCATTCCATATAAGCGAGCGGCAACGCGGAGTTGCGGAAAAATGGCCGCCGTCCCAACGGGTTGCGGTCCCAGGTGCCACGAAACATTTCGAGATAGGTTCCAGTGAAGGCGGAAACATCCATGCAACGATGTTAGCAGCCAGCGCCCGCCGGGGTCTGCTGCAGCCCGGACCGGAAACATAAAGCTTGACTATCCGCCGACACTCTATAGACTCGGCCCGGCTTGAGCGTGCGCTTCATATTTATGCCACCGCGTCGAAGTTCTTCATTTGTGCCTCGTCCTGTAAATCATAAGTAACCCGCAACCAGCTAAGCGACACCTGCCCAGGTCACCCGACCGGGCTTTCATTACTCATGATTTGACAGGATACAGATATGTCTACAACTACAGGCACCGTTAAATGGTTCAACGATTCCAAGGGCTTCGGCTTTATTGAGCAGGAATCGGGTCCCGACGTATTCGCCCATTACAACTCGATCGTTGGCGAGGGCCGCAAGACCCTGCACGAAGGCCAGAAGGTCCAGTTCACCGTAACGCAGGGCCAGAAAGGTCCGCAGGCGGATAACATCGTCGCGATCTAACGATCACGGTGTGAAAACCAGGAGGGCGGAGCCTTTAGGGGCTCCGCCCTTTTTTTTGCGGCTGGTGATCTTGAGCGGAGTGGTTTGCTCCTACAGCGCTCGATTCCAGCAGTGGCAGCAAGAGCATGGACAGCACGCTGTAGGAGCCCGTCTCACGGGCGACAAGCGTCCCTGGAATTCTGCCTAGTCGACTTTCAGGCGCAGCACTTCGCCGATTCGCTCGCGCTCTATGTCTTCGGCGTGGAACGGCAGCTCCGGCCATTCCTTGTTCATATAGAGCGGCAGCTGGTCGAATGAATGTGGCGAGGCCTCGGCCGATGACTGCCCGTAGGTAAGGATCGCTTCGGCCACCGGGCCTCGTTCATCGAAGGTTACGGTCTGGATATAGCTGCTGCCGAAGTTGATGCGGTAGCCGCCGGCCTGCAGGGTGTCCATCCCTAAAGCCTCCAGCTTGTTCAGCACGCCTTCGAATTCAGGACCTCCGTGAAGACCGATGTCTCCGTCTTCCGTCTTGCGGAACTGCACCTCCCGGAGCGGCGCGTCGAGCCCATAGCCCGCTGCCCGAACCGTGGCGACGGCGTTCTCCAGCGCCTGCAGAAGCTCGGTACGAACGATCGACTTGCCGGTATTGAGCCCGGCCGGCGTATTGACCGGGTCGGCGCGATCGAACGGTACGGCCCAGACGTCTTCTATTTGTCCTGCCGCGCGCCACCACTCGCGAAACAGGTGCGCGCCTCGTGATTCGAGATCGCTGCGTCGGTCCCAGGCGGCGAGCACCGCGCAGCCTTCGCGCATGTCCTCGGTCGGCGCCTGCTCGCATACGGGCAGGAAGTCGTCCAGCACCACGTGTGCAGCGTGATTGCGGTTGCGGAACAACATTGCCTGAACTTCGTCGAGGCCCACCTTGTCGTGTGCTGCGACGTCATCCTCACCCGTGATGCGTTGCTTTATCTCGTACAACCCGGCGCGCGTGCGCAGGCTCTGTTTATAATCCGTGGCACCGATCATCGGCGAGAACTCCGGCCAGTTGATGTCGGGATTGCTCAGCCAGAAACTGTCGTTGCTGTTCTGCACCCAGTCGCTGCGTATCGCCACAGGCATGCGCTCCATCGGCAAGAGGCCCGGAACCGGCGAACTCAAGTCGCGATTCCAGTCGCACTCGCTTCGCGAACCGTCGAGCACGGCCAGCTCCGCGGCTTCGAACAGCGCGGCCGCCGCCTGCGACGGCGCGCACCGCTGCATGTGTTCCGCGTCAACGTCCGGCACGACACTCACGTCGGCATACATCGCCTTACCGTGACGGTCGGCGGCGATGGTGTTGACCCACGGAATGCCCAGTTCACCGAGCGTCGCCTGCATGTCTTCGACGTTCTCCGCACGATTGAAGCCGAGCCAGATTTCCATCGCGCGAAGGTTCAGCGTGTTCGCGTCCTTCAACGCATAAGCGGTAGTTCTGCTCCACCCGAGTCCCGCGTCAGGCACCTCCAGGACGGGTCCGAATTCGGTTCTCCAGATCGTGTGTTCCCTCGACTCGACGTTGCCCTGCTCGTCGGCAACCTCGTAATTCACGCGTTGCGGCGTCATCGGCACGACTTTGCCATCGACGACGTAGCTCTGCGGATCGTCTTCCGCGAGCTCAAGTTCATGTAACGTGAAGCGCTGACCGGTGGACACCGTGTGGGTCCAGGCGACGTCATCGTTGAAGCCTATCTGCACCACGGCGCTGTGGCCGATAGCGGCACCCATCACGTCGAGCGTGCCGGGGATCTTGAGATGCAGCTGCCAGAAGCGATTCACACCCGACCACGGGAAATGGGGGTTGCCAAGCATCACGCCGCGGCCGTTGGTGGTGACATCCGACCCGAAGGCCCAGCCGTTCGAGCCGAGCAGGGGTTCCCCAATGTGAAATCGCTCGAGCGCGGCGGCCGCTTCGGGGATTGCCGGCGCCGCATCCGCCGGTTCGTTCGCGGATGGCGGGCCAGCCCCGACAATTGCGTCGGCAAACAGTGCGACACCGAGTTGCACCATCGTCAGTTCCTGCAGGCGCAGGTAATCCGACGCGGTCATCGGGCGGACCCAGGGTTTGCCGTTGCACGGCTCCGGGAGGCTGAATGCGTGGTCGGCAAGGTAGCGGTTGTAGCCGTCGATGTAGCCGCTGGAAATTTCGCGCGCTTCCTGGCTTACCGATTTAAAAGCTTGCGCGAGTGCCTGGTCGTCCATGTGTGCGCGCACGAAGATGTCGATCTGTTCGTTCGGCACTACCCGCAAGCCGAGCAGAGCACGGCCGTTAGGGCCGAAGTAGCGCGAGCGTTCGCCACGAATCGTTACCAGGTGGTTTGCGGTCTGGCACACGTTGTCCTCGGCATGTGCATAGGCGACGCCGTAGGCGAGCGACTCGTAGTCGGGGGCCTCGATGTGAGCGATGCCGTGAGTCGTACGGGTGATTTCAACGGTGCGATCGCGTTCAGGATAGGTGGCGCAGCCGGCAACGAAGGTGGCGAGAATGGCGGCGGTGGTGAAGGCGTAGCGCGGCTTTGCGGTGATCATGTGCTTCCTGGATTTACGGGCGCATGGCGCCCTTATTACCTTGGATATAACTTCGCGGCAAGTTTCAGTAGCTGGGGGGTTGGCCGGATCGCGCGCTGTAGGAGCCCGTCCTACGGGCGACAAGGGCAGCGTGTTCCGTCGCAAGATGTCGCCCGTGGGACGGGCTCCTACAGCGCGCTTTTCGTTACCAGTGCCAATCAATGCGGCCGTCCGGTCGCCCGCCCTTGGGCGGACGACCTTCAGGGTCACCCCATCAGAAGTTCCAGACGAGTTCGAGGCCGTAGGTGCGCGGCATTCCCGGCAACTTCGCGATGGTGCCGAAGAAGTCGCGGAGTTCGTCCTGCGGGTCGGTCTCGTCGGTGAGGTTATGGCCCCACGCGTACACTTCCCAGGTCTCGTTCTCTGACATCAGCCCGATGCGCGCGTTGAACTCGGTACGCTCGTTAAGCTGGCCGAAGGGGATAGCGCCGGGGAATGCGCTGTTGTACGGCGTCTCCGACGCGTTGTCGGCGGTGGTGTAGAACTCGCCGGTGTGCGTGACGTCGCCGCGCACCAGCAGTGTCGACTGCAGCGCCGGGACGTCGCGATACCAGGTCGCCCCGACGGCGTAAGTCAGCTCCGGTGCGTTCGTCAGCTTGTTGCCGGAGACGTCGGCGCCTGCGGTACCGCCGCCCGGGAAGCTGTCAAACTCGGCCTCGAGCAGGCCGAGCGATGCCTGCAGCGTCAAGTCTTCGGTCACGCGGAACGTCGTTTCCGCTTCGAACCCCATGGTCTCGACCTTCGCCGCGTTGTTGATGCGAATCGACGTCCGGCCGCCCCCTAAGTCCACGAACTGGTTGACCTGGTAGTCGTCGTAGTTCGCGATGAAGGCCGCGAGGTTCATGGCCAGCCTGCCGTCGAGGTAATTCCCTTTCAGTCCCAGCTCGAAGCTGTCGACCGTTTCCTTGTCGAACTCGAGCCCCTGGTTCGCCGCGAGTTCCGCCGCGTTGATGTAGTCCAGGTTGAAGCCGCCTCTCTTGTAGCCCGCGGCGTAGCGTGCGTAGATATTGGATTCATCGGTCAGCGCGTAGGTCAGGCTCACGGCCGGCGCGAAGAAGTCGTCGGTGCGATCGTTGATCAGCGGTGACGGGTTCGCCGGATCCGCGCCGGTGGAACCAATCGCGAAGATGCCGGAGTTGCGCCCATCGAGCAGCCAGTCGACTTCCTTGTCCTCGGTGGACCAGCGAGCACCGAACCCGAGCGTCAGCCGGTCGGTCATGTCGTACGCGCCGTTAAAGTAGGCCGCGTAGCTCGTCGTGATGACTTCGCCGCGATTGAATACCTTGGACAGCGGAGGACCGAATCCGATCAGTTGCGAGACAACTTCGTTCGGCAACGCCGGAGCCGGCGGGAGCGGCGGGG
>DATGQI010000083.1:0-15573 GCA_035304285.1 Woeseiaceae bacterium | reverse complement strand
TCATCGAGCCGCCGGTGTACCTCCAGGCGGTGATGGACGACTACTACACTGCCGGTGGCAGCATCGTCGTGCGTGAATTCAACGACCGCAGCGAGCTGCTGTCGCTGGAAGAGCCCGTAATCCTCAATTGCAGTGGGCTCGGCTCGCGCGCACTGTTCGGAGATGACGAGCTGGTGCCGGTTAAGGGTCAATTGACCGTGCTTATGCCGCAGGCCGACATAAACTACCTCATGATCTACCAGGGCATCTACATGTTCCCGCGCGCGGATGGCGTGCTGCTCGGCGGAACGTTCCAGCGGAACATCTCGACGCGTGCACCTGACGAGCGTGAAAGCGAGCGCATCCTGAGCGCGCACCGAAAATTCTTCAGCGGCATGAAGGACCCGTGGAGCTAACGCTCCCGGTGCAACCTGGGTCCCGTCTTCAGGAAAACGCTTTGCACATGTTGCCGCGCATGTGACCGGCTGAACCCGGCGGGGTACAGTAGCCGCCAATGAAGGCTTGCTTGCCTGGCGGCCGTTGGACGGCTCGCCAAGGGGTCACGCAAGGATTCAGGAACAATGAACGAACGAAGGGGGGTTCCATGTTTCGAGCTGTGACATTCGCAATTGCTGTCGCATTGACGAGCGCGTCCGCCGGCGCCGGGGAACCGCCGGCCGGGCCTGCCCCCGAGCTGACCGGCTACAAAGCCGAAGCAGCTCTGAAGATCGACAACATGCAGAAGTTTACGCAGGAGGTTGTCGACAGCGTATTTTCGTTCGCGGAGCTGGGCTTCCAGGAGTTCGAGACCCAGCGTTACCTGACCTCGATCCTCGAAGAAAACGGCTTCAGCGTGGAACAGGGCGTGTCGGGAATCCCGACGGCCTGGTGGGCCACCTGGGGCAGCGGCAAACCGGTGATTGCACTGGGCTCCGACATCGACGGCATCCCGAAGTCCTCCCAGATGCCAGGCGTTGCCTGGCGGCAGCCGATGATCGAAGGAGCACCGGGCCACGGCGAGGGACACAATTCCGGCCAGGCAGTCAACATCACTGCCGCGCTTGCCGTGAAAGAGATCATGCAGCGGGAAGGCTTGCCCGGCACCATCGTGCTGTGGCCGGGTGTTGCCGAGGAACTGGTCGCCACCAAAGCGTGGTTTGCCCGCGACGGGCGCTTCAACGGTGTGGATGCCGTGCTTTTCACGCACGTGTCGGACAACATGGCCGTCGGCTGGGGCCGGCCGAGCGGGACGGGACTGGTATCGGTCGAATACACGTTCGACGGTCTTGCGGCACACGGCGCAGGCGACCCCTGGAAGGGCCGCAGCGCCCTCGATGCGGTCGAACTGATGAACGTCGGCTGGAACTATCGTCGCGAGCACCTGCATCCGCTGCAGCGTTCGCACTACGTCATTGTCGATGGCGGCGACCAGCCGAACGTCGTGCCTTCGAAGGCGACCGTCTGGTATTTCGTTCGCGAGATCGAGGCAGACGGAATTCGCCGCAACTTCGCAACGCTGCAGCAGATCGCCGAGGGCGCTGCATTGATGACGGATACGACGGTCACCCGGCGTATCGTCGGCGCGGCTTACCCGAGGCATTTCAACAAGCCGATAGCGCTCGCCATGGACCAGAACATCCGGGCTGTGGGGCTGCCCGAGTGGACCGAGGACGACCAGCGGTTCGCGAAAGCGCTGCAGGAACTGATGGGAGCCGATGAAATTACTGGCTTGGCCGTCGAACTCAACGGTGTTGAGGAGCCGAGGGAAGAGCCGGCGTCCGGCGGCTCGGATGATATAGGAGACGTATCCTGGAATGTCCCCACCGTCACGCTCCGGTTTCCTTCGAACGTGGACGGGATGACGTTCCATCACTGGTCCAGCGCGATGGCAATGGCGACACCGATTGCGCACAAGGGAGCCACCGCAGGTGCGAAAGTAATGGCTGCCACCATGCTCGATCTGCTGCAGGACGAAGACCTGCTCGCCAACGCCTGGCGTTACTTTCGTGAGGAACAGCTTGCCGGCGACGAGTACGTGCCTTTCATCTCGAAGGACGATCCTCCCGCAATCGAGAAAAACGAGGAGACGATGAACAGTTACCGCGAACAGATGCGCGAGTTTTACTACGATCCGTCGCGCTACGATACCTATCTCGAGCAACTGGGTATCGACTACCCACAACTCGAACGTCCCACCGGGAATTAAGGGACCGATTGATTTTTCTAAGGGGACAGATTTATTTTTTTTCCTGAGGAGAACAACGAGATCGAACGAGTTCAGGGACAAATAAATCTGTCCCCTTTTTCTTTGAGGAAACCTCGCATGCGCTTTTTACTCAATGCGATCTCGGCCGTCATGCTTGCAGGCCTTCCGGCTCTCGCGTTGTCGGCTCCGACAGTGAAAGTCGACGTCATCAAGCAGCCTTACGGCGGCGCCCGCAACGTAGCGGAGATATCGATGAATCCGGATTACATCCACGCTTCAGGGCTGGAGCGCCTCATCGAAAGCTGGGGCGGGCAGCTGATCCGTCCGGTCCAGGATGTACGCCTGGACGCGGCTCAGGAACGGCAGTACGGCGAATGGAACCGCATGGCGCTCGCCAATTCCAACATGGCGAAGCTGGTCCGGGAAGGGCGCAGCGATGACGTGCTGACAATCGGCCTCGAGGCGAATTGCAATGTGCTGCTCGGGATGCTGGCCGGGCTGAAATACGACCAGCAAGCTAACTCGCAGAAGGTCGGGCTGGTGTTCATCGACGCACACGGCGATTTCAACGTGCCGGAAACGACGCTTTCCGGAATGCTCGGCGGGATGCCCGTAGCTGTTGCCGCGGGACATGCGCTGCATAACATCAGGAAGACATCGGGACTTTCGGAGCCGTTGCCCATGGAGCACATCGTCTGGGGCGGCGTACGCGACCTGGACCCGCTGGAGGCGGAGAGATTCCGGGAATACGAGGTACAGCAATTTTCGGTAGAGGATGTCCGGTCTCTATCCGGCGGCTTGCGCCGCCAGTTCGATGACCTGGCAAGTCGTGTCGATGTCATCTACGTGCACATCGACATGGACGTGCTGGACCCTGAAGAAGTGCCCGGGCACGATCTCGCGGTGACCAATGGGCCGAGCAGCCGTGATCTTGCAGCGGCTATGACCTTGATGTTCAGGAATCCGAAGACCGTCGCGCTGGGAATCGCCTCGACCCCGGCAGGGCCGCGGGACCCGGCGGGCGTCAGCCGACAGGCCGCGCTGAACCTGATCGAAGGTGCGATCAGGGGCGTACAGTCGAGGTAAGCGTAAAAGGCGACAGATTTATTTTTCCGTAAAAGGGGACAGATTTATTTTTCTCGCGATCAGCGCATCTACATTGCCCAGCATGACAAAAATAAATCTGTCCCCTTTTACGGAAAAATAAATCTGTCCCCTTTTACGCCTTTTACGGCCCCCTTTGCGCGTCAGTCGGGGATGCCGAGGCGCTTGTGCATGAGGGGGCTGGTGGTCGTGTACTGGACATGCACTTTTTTGTCGGGCTCGAGTCGCTGCTTGATGGCGAACGCGGCGAGCGCCGCTTCGTGAAAGCCACACAGGATCAGTTTTTTCTTGCCGGGGTACTGGTTGATGTCGCCGATCGCGTAGATTCCCGGTTCAGAAGTCTCGAAGCGCTCTGTATCTACGTTGATGGTCTTGCGATTGATGTCGAGCCCCCAATCCGCTATCGGACCGAGTTTCGGCGACAGTCCGAAGAATACGAGAGCGTGTTCGGCGGGTACGACGACAGAATGTTCCTCCGAAGAATCGCCAGCCTTTATGTTCACGGTTATGGCGCTCATGTACCCGTCCGTTCCGGAAATCGCGGAAGCCTTGCCGTGTTCGATCAGGTCCATCCGCTGGTCGGCGACCAGTGATCGCATTTTCTCGACCGACGCCGGCGCGGCCCTGTATTCATCCCGCCGGTGCACGAGCGTGACGTGACTTGCTTTCCCGGCAAGCTCGAGCACCCAGTCGAGGGCAGAATCGCCGCCGCCCAGTATCGCGATCCTGCGGTTGTGAAACTGCGATGCATCGCGAACCCGGTAATGCAGGGAGCGATCTTCGTAGAGCTCGGCATCCGGCACCCGCAGGGGCCGGGGCTGGAACGAGCCAACGCCACCGGCGATCACCACCGCACGCGCCGTAAATTGCTTGCCGGCGTCCGTCTCGACATAAAACGTATGGTCCTCCTGGCGCCTGACGATCACTACTTCCTCGCCGAGGTGCATGCCGCAGTTGAACGGCTCGATTTGCTTCAGGAGGCTGTTCGTCAGCTCTTCTCCCGTGCAGACGGGGATGGCCGGGATATCGTAGATCGGCTTGTCCGGATAAAGCTCGGCACACTGGCCGCCGGGTTTCGAAATCGAGTCGATAACCTCCGCCTTCAGTCCCAGCAAGCCGAGTTCGAACACCTGGAACAGCCCGCAGGGACCGGCTCCAACGATAACGACATCTGTATTGATCACTCATCAGCTCCTTTGAACAGCAGGCGCTATTGTCCGTATCCCGCCTTCGGCCGTCCAATCCCGGCATATATCGTGTGAGCAAAAGGGCTGAAGCGGCGTCTTTTCCGCGCTATCGGCAGCGCTGCGGCTGGAATGCACTGCTGCCGGCAAGACGCGTGAATGCCGCGCTCGAAGACGACTTGCACTGCGACGTCGTGATCGTCGGCGCAGGCTATACCGGACTCGCCGCGGCTCGCCGGTTCGGAGAACTCGAGCCGGAGGCGCGCATCGCGGTGCTGGATGCGAGCGAGATAGGTGAAGGCAGCCCCGGGCGCAATTCCGGCTTCATGCTTGAAATCGCCCTTGCCGATGACGCCGACCCCCAGCAGCTGGAGCGGATGACCGCTTGCAATGGCTTGATTGCCGACGCGATGACGAGCTTGAAGCGCCTGGTAGAAAGCCACCAAATACCCTGCGAGCTGTCGCGTACGGGCACCTATCGCGCCGCGGCCGGCGCAGCGGGCGTCGCTGCGTTGCGCAACTACCGCGCATTCCTGGACGCAGCCCTGCTCCCCTACGAAACCCTCGATCGGCAACAACTGAACGACCGGCTGGGCACCCACTTCTACCAGGAGGGCCTGTACTCCCCTCACTGCTACCTGGTCCAGCCCGCGGCGCTGATACGCGGATTGGCAGACAGCCTGCCGCCGCGGGTGGCGCTGTATGAGAATTCTCCCGTCGTTGCTATCGAACACGATCGCGGCACCTGGACGGCACGCACGCCGAAGGCAAGCGTGCATGCGCCCCTGCTGGTCCTTGCCAACAACGCGTTCTGCAAGAAGCTCGGCGTTGCCGGGTCCCGGCTCGTCGCCATGTACACCTGCGCCGCCATGACCGAACCGCTGTCAAGCAAGAGCCTTGACTCCCTGGGTAGCGACCCCGAGTGGGGATTGCTCCCGGCGCACCGGCTTGGCAGCACGTTGAGACGCACCGCGGATGGAAGGCTGCTGATTCGATCGCTCTACGGTTACGAAGCCGAATTGGACAAGAGCGCAGCAAGCACGACTCTCAAGGCCGCGCTGGAGCGGCGCTATCCACGACTGAAGGATGTCCGGTTTGCGAGCGTGTGGTCCGGCGCCACCGGATTCACACTGAACGGCTCGCCGGTATGGGGTGAACATGCGCCAGGCCTGTTCGTTGCGGCAGGCTGCAACGGGGGAGGAGTCGTCAAGGGAACGCTCTTCGGAAGGCTCCTGGCGGAAGCGGCTCTAGGCTTCGGCGCACCGGACATCGCCGCGCTCTTCGGCAGGGCGGCATGGATGCCGCCGGAGCCGCTGCGGCGCCTGGGCTTCAATGTCATCTCCCGCATAGAGCGCTACAAGGGACGGGCGGAGGTATAACCAATGAACCACCGTGCTTTCTCATGAAGCTTCCAGTAACGTCACTGAACAACGATTAGAAAATATCGGGGGATTACGTGGACCAAGTTGAGTCCTTCGGCGCGCTTTCGCTGCTGCCTGCGACCGTGGCCATCGTGCTTGCATTCGTCACCCGCAACACGGTGTTCTCACTGGCCGTGGCCTGCTTCATCGGGGTGCTGGTGTCCGGCCAGGGATTGATGGGATTTCCGAACCTGCTCAAGAACGCGCTCGGAACACCTGCGTTCTCCTGGATATTCCTGCTCGAGCTGTTCATCGGCATGCTCATCGCGTTCTTCCAGCGTACCGGCGCGATCCGCAACTTCAGCGCCTGGGTCGCCGGCCTGAACATGACACGAGTGCGAGTGCAGCTGGTGGCGTGGATCATGGGCATGTTCGTATTCTTCAGCGACTACTTCAGCCCTCTGTTCGTCGGCTCCACGATGCGGGAACTGTCCGACCGGTTTCACATCTCCCGCGAGAAGCTCGCCTACATCGCCGACTCCACCTCGGCGCCGGTCAGCGTGCTGGTGCCGGTAACCGGCTGGGCAGTCTTCATAGCCGGACTGCTGGTCGGGATGGGTCCGGTAGCGCAGCCGGCAGACGCTATTGGCGTCTTCGTTTCGTCAATACCGTTCAACATCTACGCCATCCTTGCGGTCATGATGGTCGGTCTCATAGCCGCGGGCATCGTTCCCGAATTCGGTCCCATGAAGACCGCCGAACGTCGTGCCATTGAGACCGGCAAAGTGCTGCGAGACGGCGCGGACCCGCTCATGGGCGAAGAACTAACCGACATACAGCCCTACGAGGGTGTGCGCACGAGCCTGTTCTGGAACTTCTTCCTCCCGGTCTTGATCGTCATCATCATCGGCGTGGGATCGTTCGTGATTACGTCGTCCGCGCTGACCATGGAGGCTTTTCTGCTCGCTGCCGTCGTCGCGGGAATCATCATGCGGGCGCAGGGAATTCCGTTCGCCGATATCATGAACACGGGCATGGCCGGAATCAAAGGCGTCATGCCCGCGGTGATCATCCTGGCATTCGCCTACGCTCTGAACGACCTGTCGGCGTCGATGCAGACCGCGAGTTATATCGTCACAAAAACAGAAGCGTGGCTGACGCCCGGTTTGTTGCCTGCACTGACTTTCCTCATCGCCGGCACCATTGCCTTCTCGACCGGAACGTCCTGGGGAACATTCGCCATCATGATGCCGATTGCCGTACCTATCGCCTTCAGCTTTACCGGCGACACGCTCGATGTGCTGGTGTACGCGACGGTAGCCGCGGTCGCGGGCGGCGGGGTGTTCGGCGATCACTGTTCGCCCCTTTCCGACACCTCCATTCTCGCGTCCACCGGCGCGGCCTCGGATCATATCGATCACATCAAGACCCAGATACCCTATGCGCTGCTGGTCGGAATGATCAGCCTGTCGGCTTACCTGGTGATAGGCATGTTCATCTGACCGAAGCCCGCGGGCGCAGCACGCGTCCGGAAAGCCCTCCGAGCTGGCCGTCGGCGCGCGCGAGCGTGCCATTCACGATCACGACATCGAAGCCTTCGGCCAGCTGCAACGGCTCAGGGTAAGTCGCACGTGCCCGTACGCGCTGCGGGTCGAACACCAGGATGTCCGCTTTGCTCCCGGGTTGGAGGGATCCGCGATCGTCGATGCCGAGGATGCCGGCGGGGAACGAGGTCATCTTCCTGACGGCCTCGGCGAGGGACAACGCGCCCTGCCCGACCACGTAATCCTCGATGATCTTCGCGAATGTGCCGTGGCCCCGCGGATGAAAGCCGGTCGGACTGCCGTCGGAACAGACACCGACGTAAGGCCGCTGCAGCAAGCGTGACTGCAGCTCCTCGTTCATCACGAAATACGCGCCGGAGGCTCCCTGCGGTCCGATCACGTCGATCAGCACGTCCTCGAAAGGCATCTCATGCTCGAACGAAAGCTGGGCGAGGGTCTTGCCCTTGTACGGGCCTGTTCCGAGCAACGTCGCCTCGGGGCCGTTTCGCCTCTCGACGCGCTCCCGCAGGTAGGTGGCGAGTTCGTCGCGGCGCTCACGCCGCGCCACCTCGAACTGTTCGCCGGTTTTGGCCCAGGTTGGAAAGACGATGCCTATTCCGGTGTAGCTCGCGGTGTACGGGTAAACGTCTGCCGTTATGTCGACACCCGACTCCCGGGCAGCATCAAGTATCCCGAGGATCTCGTCAGCTCGCTCCGCCCCTTTCCCGAACACCGACTTGAGATGCGAAATGTGCACGCGTGAGTGCTCGCCCTGCTCCAGCAATTCCGCAATCGACTGCTCGAGCTTGTCGTCGTCTTCGTTTCTCATGTGGCTCATGATGACGCGCCCATGCCGGCCGACCACTTCGGCCAATGCGCGAAGTTCTGCGGATCTCGCATTCAGGCCGGGGTTGTACTCGAGGCCCGTGCTCATACCGAACGTGTAGGGCAAGGTTTCATCGAGCATCGACAGCATCGTCGCGAGATCTTCCGGAGCAGGTTCCGGAGCGAGGCCGATTCCCGACAGGCCGCGCAGCGTGCCGTGGCCGACGAACATGGCCAGGTTGGGCCCGATGCCTGCCTGCGAAACCCGGCCCAGCCATTCCTCGAGATTCGGTGTGTCCGGGCTGGAGCCGTCCTGGCCGAGCGATATGGTCGTGACGCCCATTGCCAGGAAATTTTCGAACTCCGGCGTCTCCAAAGGATCACCGTGCGAATGCAGGTCAATAAAACCCGGTGTAACCACCCTGCCGGCAGCGTCGATTCGCCTCGCAACGCGCTGCGCCAGGTCATCCTCGCTGAACGCGGCATCGCCGACGAACACGATCGAGTCCCCGACGATGACGACATCCGCCTGCACCGGGTCGCTGCCGAGTCCGTCGACAACGTCACCGTTCTCGATCAGGATATCGATCGACGGGTACTCCGGTAGGAATGCAGTGGCGGAATCGCAGGACGCGAGCGTGCATAGCGTCAGTAGCAGCGCGAGATCGCGCGCCGTCTTTGGCAGCCGTCTGGTCAAGGTTCTCTTCTCCGGTCGCGCCTGAACCCGCAGGTGGCTCCCGAAGCGACTTTCCAGGAAGTTTGCAACTCCTGAATAGAAGACTGTAGGAGCGCCTTGCGAGTGAGCGCGATGCTTTTCTTTGGCTTGGGCGAACTCGCCCGCATGGCAGGCTCCTACACGGAGCTCATCCTGCGGGCGACCACAACGACCGAATCCTACAGGAGACCCAACTAGCGCGAAACTTCAACGAACGCAGACAGGAACTCGAGTCCCTTGCGCAATTGCTGCCGATCGAGTTTTCCCTTCGCCGCCGACTCGAGGTCCGCCGCAACCCACCGCACCGCATGCACGTCGCAGTAAGCCCAGGCAAGCCGCCCTATCGGCCAGACACTGGTTCGCTTGCCGCAATGAGGACAGCCCTGAATGCCGCGGCCACGGTTAAGGGGAAACTGGAGGATGTTGCTGCCTTTCTCGGACATTACCGGATCTATATCTGCGACCTGCACCGGACACTCCGGGGGATGAATATCTGAAATAACCGAAAGGCTGCGGGCGGGCTGTGATGTCGCTCTCAGCCGCACCCGGGGCCCTCCACGGCCTGCTCAAACTGAGACATTCGTTCATTTGGGGGTCCTGGTTTGTTAGAGTCCGCAGGGGCGCACGCCCGACAACCGACATCGGAGAACAAGAACAATGAATGCCAGGCTGCTGACGGCGCTTGCGGTTGTCGCCGCGCCACTCCAGGCCGTGTACGCCCAGGATAACCAGATCACGTTCAAGTCGACGGACCTTGGGTCAGGTCTTTACATGCTGGAAGGCCAGGGAGGATTCGCCGGCGGCAATCTTGGCCTGTCCACGGGCGAGGACGGCGTCGTGTTAATCGACGACGGACTGGGCCAGCTCGCCTCCATGACGCTTGCAGCCGTCGAGGACATCACCGAACGGCCAGTCGATTTTGTCATCAACACGCACGTGCACGGAGACCACAGCGGCGGGAACGTGGCACTGCACGAGTCCGGCGCGACGATTATCGGGCACGAAAACGTCAGGCGGCGCATGGTTGAAGACGATTCAATCAGTGCCGATGGCAGCGCACCGGCCGCAAAAGAGGCAATGCCGGAAATTACCTTTTCCCGCTCCATGACATTTCACCTGAACGGACACGAAGCTTTCGTGTTCCACGTGGCCAGCGCCCATACCGACGGAGACGCCGTCATATTCTTTCGCGGCGCCGACGTGATCCACGCCGGAGACGTTTTCTTCAACGCGATTTTCCCCTTCATCGACCTCGACTCCGGAGGCAGTGTCGCAGGCTACATCGAAGCTATGGACGACATCCTTTCCCTCGCCGGCCCCGACACCAGGATCATTCCCGGCCACGGTTCCCTTGCTGACAGGACCGGACTGCAGGCCGCACGAGACATGCTCGCCGACGCCCGGAGCAGGGTGAAAGCACTCCTCGATGACGGTACAGCGGAGCAGGACATCGTCGATGCTAATCCGCTCGCAGCCTATGAAAGCTGGAGCTGGAACTTCATCACTACGGAAGTCATGACCCGCACCCTCATTCGCGATCTGCAGTCACTGTAGGAACCCGCCTGGGCGGGCAAGTGCGATCCAGGTTGATTGAAGCAGCCTGGATCGCAGGCGCCACGGCCAATGGCATAGAACTTGCTTGAAACGAAGCTCCGACTCGACCCAACAGGAGCACAGCATGGCGATTGCAAAGGTCATCGAAATCTCAGCGAGCTCGACCACCGGATTCGAGGATGCGGTGCGTGACGGAATAAATCGTGCCTCCAAGACCGTGCACAACATGCGGAAGGCATGGGTGAACGAACAAAGCGTTGTCATCCGCGACGACAACATTGCTGAATGGCACGTGAACTTGAGGATTACCTTCGTCCTCGACGATTGAGGAGCCTGAGGCCAGGTGCAGAAGCCCGACATGCGGGCGGGGTGATGGACGTTCGCCTGGATTAGCCGCACGAGGGGCAGCTGCATCGCCTGTTCGGCAACCCTTTGTAAAAATTGCACGGTGCCCGCCCCGGCCAGCAAAGATTACAAGGCCCTATACCAGTCCGGAAAGACCAATCGCCATTGAACGGATCAGCGCGGTAACTCTCGGCACGACCGATATGGCTCGGTCGGTGAAGTTTTACGAGTCTCTCGGGTTCACGGCGCGTGTCGGAGGCGAGAATGCCGACTTCACCACCTTCGATCTCGGCGCGACGAGCCTGAACCTGATCGCCGGCGAAATGACAGAACCGGCGCCCTGGTGGGGGCGTGTAATCTTTTACGTGGCCGACGTGGACGCCCTGTACGCGCTGGCTTCGATGATGGCACTGAAGCCTCACGCGCCGCCACGGGATGCCCCATGGGAAGAAAGATTCTTCCACATCACGGACCCTGATGGTCATGAGCTGAGTTTCGCGCGTCCGCTAAACAAGTGAACATCCTGCACAGTTGAACCGGCCAGACGGCCATAGACACCTGAGGAGTTAGAGCCATGCCCCAATGTGAGAACTGCGGTAATGATTACGACAAGGCCTTCGTCGTCAAAGCTTTCGGCGAGGAGCACACTTTCGACTCCTTCGAGTGCGCGATCCAATCCCTGGCGCCGGTCTGCGACCACTGCGGAACACGGATCATCGGCCACGGAATTGAATCCGACGACCGGATGTTCTGCTGCGCTCACTGCGCCGAACATGAAGGAGTGAATGAGGCGGTCGACCGGGTATCGTAGACGCATCGTCCGGCCGTAGCACCGCGACCAGGAGGTTATGGATGCAGCGGTCGTGAATGCAACGTAGCAGTCCCGAATTGCCTTCTCTCGGCAATTGATTCAGGCTTTGCGCCTGATTCACCGCGCCGCCCGGGCTATTCATGGATCGTCCGGGCGGCTCGTTTACCAAAAGGCGATCAGAGAAAATGAATCGGGAAAAGACAACTGAATTCGTCACTCGTCATTGGGACGAGTCGATAATACCCACGCTTTCCGACTATATCCGGGTACCGAACAAGTCGCCGATCTTCGATCCCGAGTGGGAACAGCACGGTCACATGGAACGCGCGGTGAGCCTCCTCGAGGAGTGGTGCCGGCAGCAGCCGATCGCCGGGATGCAGACAGAGATCGTGCGCCTCCCGGGGCGAACGCCATTGCTCTTCATCGAAATCCCGGGCGCGGGAGACGATGTCGTCCTGCTCTACGGGCACTACGACAAGCAGCCGGAGTTCAGCGGGTGGATCGACGGCCTGGAACCGTGGAAGCCGGTAATCAGGGACGGCAAACTGTATGGACGGGGAGGCGCTGATGATGGTTACGCCGTCTTTGGCTCCCTCACCGCCATCCGCGCCTTGCAGGAACAGGGTGTCGAACATCCACGTTGCGTGGTCATCATCGAGGGCTGCGAGGAAAGCGGCAGCTTCGACCTTCCGCATTACATCGAGGCGCTCGGGGACAGGATCGGTTCTCCCGGCCTGGTAATCTGCCTCGATGCCGAGTGCGGCAACTACGACCAGTTCTGGTGCACGACCTCCTTGCGCGGCAATCTCGTCGGCACGCTGCACGTAGACGTCCTGAGCGAGGGCGTGCATTCCGGAAGCGCGAGCGGCGTTGTACCGTCCAGCTTCCGCATACTTCGCCAGTTGCTGAGCCGGGTGGAAGACCCGTCGGATGGCCGCATACTCGTGCCGGAACTGCACTCCGACATACCCGGGGAGCGCGAACAGCAAGCACGGCTGGCTGCGGAGGTTCTCGAGGATTCGGTGTGGCGCCGGTTCCCCTGGCTCGACACGGAATCTGCGCCGAACGAATCGCCGCTGGAACTGATGTTGAACAACACGTGGCGGCCGACCTTGAGCGTTACCGGCGCCGATGGCCTTCCCGCTCTCGTCAATGCCGGCAACGTGCTGCTGCCACGAACGACCCTCAAACTGTCTTTTCGCCTGCCGCCCACCTGCGAGCCCCGCGCGGCGAGCCATGCGCTAAAAGCCGCGCTCGAAGCAGACCCTCCGCCGTTTGCGAAGGTGCGTTTCGATGTGGAATCGACGATGGGCGGCTGGGATGCACCGCCGGTTGCCGACTGGCTGGAGTCCTCGATCAAGGAAGCTTCCCGGACGTGGTTCGGGCAACCCTCGATGTACATGGGCACCGGCGGGAGCATCCCTTTCATGGGCATGCTGGGTGAGAAGTTCCCCGAAGCGCAGTTCCTGGTCACGGGCCTTCTCGGGCCGAAGTCGAACGCGCACGGACCGAACGAATTCCTGCACATCGAAACAGGTAAACGGCTGACCTGCTGTGTCTCGAAGGTCCTGGAGGATTACTTCCAGAGAACCTGAAATAAAGGAGCGGTTAATGCAACGCGCGCTGATCGTCATCGGAATCCTGGTCCTGGTCGTCGGCCTGCTCTGGCCCTGGGTGAGCCAGTTACCGCTGGGACGTCTGCCCGGTGACATCGTCGTCAGCAAGCCCGGCTTTCGCTTCTTCTTCCCGATCACCACGATGATCCTCCTGAGCATCGTCGTGAGCGCGATCCTGTGGTTCTTCCGGCACTGAAGCTGCAGACGTGAAAAGACGGCCCGGGTGGCACTACCTTCTCAATGTGCAGGGGATCCAGCCGCGTACCGAGTTGATTACGAAAATTTCTTCGGCGCTCCTGAATTCCTCGAGGCTGATCGGCCTCTCCGCGATGACGCGCTCGCGCAGCAGCTTGCGACGAAACGTTCCCGCCAGCAGTCCCGAGGTCACCGGAGGCGTCCACAACTGCCCCTGAAGACGGACAACCAGGTTGCCCACGCTCGTCTCGGTAACCTGGCCTGCGCTGTTCCACAGCACCGCGTCATCGCAGCCAGTAATCCCGGCAAGCGCCCTGTCGTACACTTCCCGCTGGGTGGTCTTGTGGTAGAGGAACGGGTCGTGCCTGTCTACCGGGAACGGCGCCAGGCCTAGCCGCCATTGTGCCGGGCGATCCTCCACCGGAAGTGGTCGGGTCTCGAGCTGTACCTGGCCATCTCTTGCCACGAGTAGCCGTATTCGAACTTCTTGGTCCGGTATGAAGCCGGCAGCGAGCTTCTCGAGCTCATCCCGTGTCGCAGCACGATCCAGGGCGAAGTCGAAATACTCTGCGGATGCTTCGAGTCTCTCCATATGCTCATCGAGCAGCGCATAGCCTTCATCGGCATCCCAGCGCATCGTTTCGAGCAGCTTGAAATCCTTATCGGGAACCGGTGATGCGAGTACTTTCGCTTTGCTGAGGCACTCCTCGTATTCATCTTCGGCGTTGGAATCCCAGACAATGCCTCCCCCCACTCCATAGCGCCCGGTGGAGGTTCTTTTATCGACGACGGCAGTGCGGATGGCGACGCTGAACCTTGCCCGCCGCTCGGGTGCAAGGTAACCGATCGCGCCGGTATAGATTTCCCGCGGCGAGTCCTCGAGCTCGGCGATGAGCTTCATGCTCGCCACTTTCGGTGCGCCCGTTACCGAGGCAGACGGGAAAAGCGCGCCGAAGATTTCGCATACCGACGCATCAGTGGATGCTGTGATCGTCGATGTCATCTGCCACACAGTGCGGTATTTCTCGATGTCGTAAAGCGCGTCAGCCTCGACGGAACCCGGTGCCGCGACCCTGCCCATGTCGTTGCGCACCATGTCCGCGATCATCACGTTCTCCGCACGGTCCTTGACCGAAGCCTTGAGCATCCGTCTCCGGTCACGGTCTTCCCCAGTCGTCATTCCCCTTGCGGCGGTGCCTTTCATGGGCCTGCAGGAAAGGCGCCTGCCCTGCAACTCGAAGAACAGCTCCGGCGATGCCGAGAGAATGGAAAAGTTCGCGAGTTCGATGAATGCGGCGAAGGGCGCATCTATCGCGGTTGCCCGGAAAAAACTCCAGGGGTCGTCGACGCCCCTGGCTTCCTGCCTGACCGTGTGGTTCACCTGGTACGTGTTGCCGGAGGCGATCTCCCTTTTGATTCTCCCCAGGCTCGAAAGGTAGCGCTCCCGGGAGCCAGTGAATTTCCACTCGGGAAGCGGCCCGCGAGCAACACTCGCTGCCGGCAAATTCTCATGACGCTCAGGTTCGTGGAAAAGCCCCAGGACGACCAGGGGCAACGCACCTCCGGTGCGGGTGACGAACGCCGCGTCGAACGCGGGCGCCGCCTCGTAGCTCAGGAACCCCGCGGCGTATAGCCGTTCCCGCGTAACGCGCTGCTCAGCCCTCGAAAGTACCGGCAGGACGTCCGCAACGTCGTGCGCAACAAGCACCACTTCCGGCTCGCGGAAGAGCAGCCACTGCCCTGCCGCAGCGTCTCGCAGCACTACTTTTCGAAGCATGTCCTGATATCTTCACGATGGGCCCGGGTCAGATTTTCTTCCGGACAAAACCGCCACTATGTCACCGGGGCAGCGGCATGTCATCGACTGCCCTGGGAGGTGCGAGGCAAGGCTGGCACGGATACATGCGCAGGAAGCCCACAGTGACGCCGTTGGTCCAGCCGAAACCGTCCTGCGTAGGGTACTCGCCGCCGCCGCCGGAGGTCAGCGTCACGACGTTGTATTTTTCCAGTAGCCTGCCGGTATTCCTGTAGACGTCCGACACCATTTCCAGCCACCTTCGCGCAATGGTTTCGGCCAGGTCGTCATGCCCGTAGCGGCGTAATCCCGTCACGGCGATCCACTGCAGGGGCGCCC
>DATGQI010000082.1:0-3252 GCA_035304285.1 Woeseiaceae bacterium | reverse complement strand
CCGAATATGCCGTCGAACGCCTCCTCGACGATGCGAGCCTCCTGCTGCTGCAGAGCCTGCCCGAGCGGCGAGTCGAGCCAGCGGTGGACGGCTTCGAAGGACTGGCTGGAACGGCTCTGGATCATGCCCGGAGCTTACCGCATTTTCCGGCTGCCCGTGTCGGAGTGCCTGGCCCGGATATCTCACCGATTCGCGGGAATTTCGGGCAGCCATTTGTTCGCACAACGGATTTTCGGATCGACGAGTCCAGGGATGGACTCGTTAGAGCGAAGCAGGAGCCCGAGCCGAGCGGAATACCCGAGTGTATTCCCGAGTGAGGAAAATTCGTTGTGCGGACGAAGGGCAAGCGAGAAACCGCGAATCGGTGAGATATCCGGGCCTAGATGTGAAACACGTGCTTGCAGAGGGAGTTCCCTTCCGTACGATACGGGGATGATTCAAATCGCCAACAGCATCACAAGGCGCCTTGCCGCCTGCATCACAGTCTCGCTTCTCGCGCTGTCGCTCATGTGGGTTTCGGGCCCGGCGGCAGCCGAGTCGGGACCCGCAATCAGCATCGCCGGCGCGGCAGCCAGCTCGAACCGTCCGGACCCGGAGAGGCAGCACCAGGCGTTGTGGCTCGAACTGGAGGGCTACCACCCCCTGCAGCCGGATGCCCCCGATGGCTCCGGGGATCTACTGGCAAGGCTCCGCGCCGGGTTCAGCCTTGACGTTGCGATGAACGACCAGGTCCGCACCCACCTCAACTACTTTGTGAAGCACCCGGAATACCTTAACCGTGTGTTCACCCGCGCCCAGCGCTACATGCCCTACATCGTGGAGGAGATCGAGACACGCGGCCTGCCGCTCGAGCTGGCGCTGCTGCCGATCGTCGAGAGTGCGTATGACCCCTTCGCTTACTCTCACGGCCGCGCGGCCGGACTGTGGCAGATCATCCCGGGCACCGCGAAGCGTTTTGGCATCCGGCAGAACTGGTGGTATGACGGGCGGCGCGATGTCGTCGACTCCACCGACGGTGCGCTGAGTTACCTGGCTTATCTCAACAAGCTGATGGACGGCGACTGGCTGCTCGCGGTCGCCTCCTACAATTCGGGCGAAGGCAACGTGATGCGGTCCATGCGGCGCAACCGCGCGCGGTCCTTGCCGACGGACTTCTGGAACCTGAAGCTGCCGAAAGAAACCAGCATGTACGTGCCGAAGTTGCTGGCCCTGGTCGAACTGGTGCGGGATCCGGCAGGTTACGGCGTGGAGTTGCCGGAGCTGCTGGACGCGCCGCAGTTCGCGCAGACCGACATCGGCGGCCAGCTCGATCTCGCGCTTGCCGCGGAACTGGCCGGCGTCGACGTGGATACTCTCTACGCCTTCAATTCGGGCTTCAACCACTGGGCGACGGACCCTGAAGGTCCGCATCGGCTGGTCCTGCCGGTGGAAGTGGCCGAGACATTCAATACGGCACTGGCGGCGTTGCCGGAAGCCGAGCGAGTGCGATGGACGCGTCACAGCGTGCGCTCGGGTGAGACACTGTCCGAGATCGCGAAGAAGTACCGCACGACCATCGCCGCCATCAAGGGTGCCAACGGTATCGGCGGCAATACGATCCGGGCGGGGTCTTACCTGACGGTGCCGGTAGCCTCCAAGCCGCTTTCGGAATACAGCCTGAGTGCCGCGGCACGCCTCGAGGAGAAGCAGAATCGTGAGCGCAAGGGACAACGCCTGGAGCATCGTGTCAGCTCCGGCGAGAGCTTCTGGTCGATCGGCCGCCGCTATGGCGTCGGTACCAGGGAGCTGGCCGCGTGGAACGGCATGGCGCCGCGGGATACGCTTTCGATCGGTCAGAAGCTGGTGGTGTGGGCAAAGAACGCCGCACCGACCGCCGCCCCTTCTGCCAACGGCACCACCCGCAAACTGCATTACAAGGTACGAAGCGGGGATTCCCTCTACCTGATCGCCAACCGCTTCCGCATCACCATCTCGGACCTGGTTCGCTGGAACAGCATCGACAAGAACAAGATCCTGCGCCCGGGCCAGACGCTGACGATGTACGTGGACGTCACCCGCCAGTCGGGGTAGACAACGCGTGCGAACTGGCTTGAAGCGGCCGCTGTAGGAGCCCGCCTGCGGGCGACCGTCAGTCTTTGGACCTGCGCTGCCGAGGGTCGCCCGTAAGACGGGCTCCTACAGCGCTCTTGTCCATTGTCTTGCCAATTATTGGGCCTCATATCTCATTCGGTTGTGGCTCACTGCTCTGCCCTCTAGAATCGCCGGAACGTCACATCGCGAGGAAGCAACATGGGGTTCATGGCCGGTAAGCGTGCGTTGATCGTAGGCCTTGCGAGCAATCGCTCGATTGCGTGGGGAATCGCACAGGCATTCGCGCGCGAGGGCGCCGAGCTCGCGTTCACCTACCAGAACGACAAGCTGAAACCGCGTGTCGAGGCCATGGCGGCGGAGCTTGGTTCGAAGATGACCTACCCGCTGGACGTCGCCTCGGACGAGGAAATCGACACCATGATGGCGGCGCTTGGCAAGGACTGGGACGGCCTCGAGGTCCTCGTTCACTCCGTTGGCTTCGCACCGCGCGAGCAGCTTGCCGGAACCTACATCGAGAGCGTGACGCGCGAGGGTTTCAAGATCGCGCATGATATTTCGAGCTACAGCCTTGCCGCGCTCGCGAAAGCTGCGCTCCCGATGATGCAGGGACGCAACGCGGCGATCCTCACGCTCACCTATCTCGGCGCCGTTCGCGCCGTGCCGAACTACAACGTGATGGGACTGGCGAAGGCGAGCCTCGAGGCGAACGTGCGTTTCCTTTCAGCCGACCTCGCGCCGCGCGGGATTAGGGTCAACGGGATTTCCGCGGGACCGATCAAGACGCTCGCGGCGGCGGGCATAGCGGGTTTCAGGAAGATGCTGGCGCACGTTGAAGAGGTTTCGCCGATCCGGCGCAACGTGACGCCGGAGGACGTAGGCAACGCTGCGGCGTTTTTGTGTTCGGACCTTGCGGCAGGGATATCGAGCGAGATCCTGTATGTCGATGGCGGGTACAACACCATCGGTATGCATTTGGATGAGGACGAGCGGTAGTCGCCGATTATAGTCGGTGAGAACAGTGTGCTTTCAGTGCGTGCCGTTGAGGATCGAGCGGTAGATCGATTCGTAGGATGAGGCCATGCGGGCTGCGCTGAACTGGGCGGCCTTGGTCCGGTTCTCGTGCCGCATCGAATTGCGGAGAGCCGCATCGGCCACGACGCG
>DATGQI010000081.1:0-34935 GCA_035304285.1 Woeseiaceae bacterium | reverse complement strand
ATTAAAGCCTCCCGGCCATCCCGGTGAGGCAAGAGGGTCAAGCGCCTGATTTTGTGTCGCCGGTGCCGGCGAGGATGATCGGGCCCGTCCGCCGCGGGCGGAGGGACGCGCATCCTAGCGAAGCACGGGGGGTTCTGCAAGTTGATCAGGTTCGCTCGTTCGGGTCGTGCTAACCCGCAGCATCCATGAACGTTGGCGGCGTGCCAAGCGGAACGCCGGCTGGGGGGAGGGTTTGTCAGGAACGCCGTGAACCCATCCATGGGGGCTCTGCGCAAACATCCCTGTTTGCGACAGTCCTGACAAACCCTCCCCCCAGCCGGCGCTCCGCTCTGTAACGGTGCAGCGTTCATGGATGCTGCTAGTCGTTGGGGGAACCGCGTCGTTGGCGCAAGACTTCGTACAGGCAGATGCCAGTGGCTACGGAGACGTTGAGGCTGGACACTGTACCCTGCATTGGCAGGCTGACCAGGGTGTCGCAGCGTTCCGCGACGTTCTTGCGCAGGCCGGAGTGCTCGCGGCCCATGACCAGTGCGAGTGGCCTGGCAAGATCGGTGTCATAGATGGTGTTGTCGGCTTTGTCGCTGGTGCCGATGATGGTGACGCCGTAGTCGGAGAGCCACGTGAGCACCTTGCCGATGTTGGGCACCGTGGCGAAGGGAACCCTTTCGGCGGCGCCGGCGGCAACCTTGCTGACGGTAGGATTCAGGCCCGCGGCGCCGTGCCGGGGAACGACGACGGCATCGACGCCGGCCGCGTCCGCCGTGCGGAGGACCGCGCCCAGGTTGTGCGGGTCCTGGATGCCGTCGAGCACCAGCAGCAGGAGTGGCATCTCTGCCGCCCCGGACGACTGCATGGGTCGAGCCGACAAACGCTCCTCTACCAGCGTGCGCAAGGCGCTTTCGTCAAGGGTGGATGTGCGGCGGATCTCCGCGACGATTCCCTGGTGCCGGACCTCGCCGCTGATTTGCTGCAGCCTGGCCCGGTTGGCCGGCTGTATCTCGATACCCTGCTCCCCTGCCCGGGCGATGACGGCTTCGACGCGTGGATTGGGCGTCCGGTACTCCGCGAAAATCCTGCGGATTTCGGAAGACCGGTTCACCAGCAGCTCCTCCACGGGCCGGAGACCAGCCACGAACCGCGATTTGCTCATCCGGTTTTCCTGCGCCCCTTGCCGGACCTGCTCCTGCGCCGCAGGCCGCTTCCGCCGCTATGCGACTGCTCCACGGCGCTCTCGCCGGCCAGGCGAAAGTCGATCCGTTTCGTCTCGAGCTCGACCTTCGAAACCAGCACGTGCAGCTTGTCGCCCAGGCTATAGCGCCTGCCGGTGCGTTCGCCGACGAGGCTCTGGGAGCCGGAGTCGAAGTGGTAGTAGTCGTTGACCAGGTTGGTCACGTGCACCAGGCCGTCGATCATCAGGTCGGTCAACTGCACGAACAGGCCGAAGTTGGTGACGCCCGTAACGACGCCGTCGAACTCTTCGCCGACCTTGTCTTCCATGAACTGGCACTTGAGCCAGGCTTCGACTTCGCGCGTCGCGTCCTCCGCGCGGCGCTCATGCGCCGAGCAGACGGCACCAAGACGCTCCATCTCACTGCTTGAATAGTGGTAGCCGCCGGCCTTGCCCTCGCGAAGGATGTGCCGGATGGCGCGATGCACCAGCAGGTCCGGGTAGCGTCGTATCGGCGAGGTGAAATGCGCGTAGGCGTCCAGCGCCAGCCCGAAGTGGCCGATGTTGTCCGGGGTGTACTCAGCGTGCGTCAGGGAACGCAGCATCGCCATCGAAATCGCTGCAGTGTCCGGGCGCCCCTCGACCTGCTGCATCAGCTGGTTGAATGCCCGCGGCTCGACGTGATCCGGGTGCGGCACCTTCAGCCCCAGGCTCAGCAAATATTGCCGCAGGTCCTCGAACTTCTCGGGGTCCGGTTTCGCATGCACGCGATAAAGCCCCGGAATGCGATGTTTCTTCAGGAACTTCGCCGCCTGCACGTTCGCTGCGATCATGCACTCTTCAATAAGGCGGTGGGCGTCGTTCCGCGGGACCGCGAGAATACTCTCGACTTCGCCCGATTCGTTGAGCGAAATCCGGGTCTGCGGGATGTCCAGCTCGATGGCGCCGCGCTTCCGCCTGGCGCCGAGGAGCGACCGGTACAGTTGCAGCAGGTTGCCGAGCGGCTTGTGCAGCGGCCCCGGTATCGAGCTGTCCTTGCCGTCGCCGGCCGTCAGGAAGTCGTTGACCTGGCTGTACGTGAGCCTGGCGGCCGAACGCATCACACCTTCCATGAAGCGCGAGCGGGTCACCTTGCCGTTGGGATCGATACGCATCTCGCAAACCATGCAGAGCCGATCGACTTTCGGGTTGAGCGAGCACAGCCCGTTCGACAGTACTTCCGGCAGCATCGGTACCACCCTGTCCGGGAAATACACGGAGGTGCCGCGGCGTATCGCTTCCCTGTCGAGGTCGCTCTTTAGTTCGACGTAATGCGCAACATCGGCGATAGCCACCAGGAGGCGCCATCCGCTGCCGGCGGGCTCGCAATACACCGCGTCGTCGAAGTCGCGGGCATCGGCGCCATCGATGGTCACGAGCGGCACATCCCGGAAGTCTGTGCGCCCCTGCTTGTCGCTCTCGGGAACGTCCTTCTTGTACTTCGCGATCTCCCGCTCGACTTCCTTTGGCCAGGTGAAGGGAATGGCGTGGGCATGAATGGCGATATCGGTGGCGATCCCTTTCTGCTGCGGCTCACCGATGACCTGCACGATGCGGCCGGTCGGCTGCTCCACGTTGGTCGGATAATCCAGTATGCGGGCAACGACGATCTGTCCCGGCTTCGCGTCGCCCGATTCTCCCTGCGGAATGAGCACGCGGTGCGGGATTTTCGGATTATCCGGCACGACTATCCCGATACCGCGTTCCAGTATGAACTGACCCGCGATGTCCCTGACCCCGCGTTCGAGAATTTCGACCACCTTGCCTTCCGGGCGGCCGCGGTAGTCGCGGCCGACGACCTTGATCGCAACGCGATCACCGTCGATCAGCGAGCGCATCTCCCGCGCCGAAAGGTAGACATCGTCCTCGCCGTCCTCGCGCAGGACGAAACCGAAGCCGTCGCGGTGAGCGCTGACCATGCCTGCGACCAGTTCGAGCTTCTCCGCCAGGCAAAACTCGCCACGCCGGTTCCGGATGATCTGCCCTGCGCGAACCATCCGGTCGAGCGTATCGAGCAGGGCCTCCTGCGAACGCTGGCCCTTCAGCCCGAGGTCCTGTAGCAGTATGTCGATGTTAAGGGGGCGACCCGCATCGCGCAGGTGGTCCAGCAGCGCAGCGCGGCCTGGAACGGGGTGCTTGTACGTCCGGCGGCCGCCGGGTCTCTTGTCGGTTTTTGCTTTCTTCGGCAATGGTTCTCGCTCTGCCGCGGGAGTACGCGGCGAATTGACAGGGTCGGGCGGCTTTGAGTACAGTGCGCCACCCGCAAAGACACGGATTGTACCGGTCTTGACCTGCCGAGGTGGCGGAATTGGTAGACGCGCTAGCTTCAGGTGCTAGTGGGGGTAACCCCGTGGAGGTTCAAGTCCTCTTCTCGGCACCAGATCTCTCATATAAAACCGGGTGCAAGCGAATGGTAGAGGCCCGGCTGTTCACTCAGTTCCTCACAAAAAGCCATGTATCTCCGCGAAGTACACGTCGCGGTTCTGCAGGTCGACTTGCGGGACGCCGTCGTAAAGACGCACCCCTATCCTTCCTTGAATGAACTGAATCGGTGAGTACTCCCACACCAGGCTCCACCGCACCTGGTGGTCTTCGTCCAGGTCGTCATCAGGATCGAAATACTCGTAGCTGACCTTCAGGTTATGGCCCTTGCGGAAGAGCCAGTTTCCTTCGAGCAACCCGGCAACCGCGTCCTGCTTCACACCGGATGGGAGGTCGTCGGTGATCAGGTCCGCCTGGGCGAGCCACGCGACCGGTCCGGTACGCAGGCCGAAAAATACGTTTTGCATCTGCCTGTCGCCCGCATCGGCGTCGTTGAAATTGAAGCTTGTGCCCGCGCGCCACCGCTGCTGAACGAAGTGAGCAATCCAGCTCAGTTGTTTTCCCGTGTCTGTCTCATTGCCGCCGCCGCTGCCGTTCGTGACCGTCAGCTGCGTCGACCAAGGGCCTGCTTCGTATCCGAGTTGCACGCCACGGTCCGGGTTGGAGAAATTGACTCCGGTGACCTGGCGGATAAACGCGGTGTCGTCCTGCAGCCGCAGGCCGTATGGCAGGAAGAATTGCCCTGCCGCGAGATGAAACCTTCCACTCTCGCTGTTGAGCCGTACGTACGCCTCGCGATTAATGCCGGATCCCGGCGCAATCTGCTGATCCACGTACAGGGACAGGCGCTCCGGAACCAGTGCCGCCTGCACGTAAGCCGTACCGCGGCTGATGCTGAACTCCGATGACTCATTCCCACCCGGTATGTCAACGTGCTCATAACCTGTGCGCAGGTCGGCGCCGACCGACAGCCACCTCGTAATCTCACCCGACCATAAATCGGCATCTGCGGCGCCCAGGCGCGCAGCCGGCATTTCAGACTGCGCGAAAACGTTTCCATACGCGTTGCGCTTTCCGCCGCCGGCCGGATGGCTGTGGCAGCCGGAGCATTGCATGCCCTTGTAGACTGCGAGGTAGGGCTCTGCCAGGACCTGATCGTTCACGAAGCCTGCGAGCAGTATCAGGGCAAGTGATTCCCAGCCGAATTTTCGGCGTTTCCAGGTAATCATTCCCGATCGCCGCGGCTAACGCGCTGCACCGTCTGCGATCCACTGGCGAATGTCGTCGATGACGGACTGGTCCAGCGGCGGGCCTCCCAACGGCATCTGCGCTCCTTCGCCGGCCGTTCCCTCGAGCTTGTGAATCAGGTAACTGTTGTCGGGATCGCCAGCCTCCACCCGCGACAGTTCCGGGACCTCGATGCTTGGAACGCCAACGAGGTTGGCAAAGCTTGCATCCGCATCCGTCAGGTCCATGCCGGCTGGCAGCGTCTCGCCCATCGGTCCCGTATGGCATCCGCTGCAGGTGGGCGAAAAAACGCTGTCCTGGATCTGGTCGAGCATCGGGCCCACCAACACCGGTGCTGCAACGTTGAACGTGGCTACGAAATCACCGCCTTCGGTTCCATCGCCCGACGGGAAGGTTCCGGAGAACTCCCCGTCCAGCGCGTTCGCATCCAGGTCGAGAATGACCGAGGCGCCGCTGCCAAGGAGCCGAACGCGATAGGTATCGTCGGCCATAGCCACGCCGCGCAGGTCGAACGTCGCGCTCGTCGGGTTCGTATCCGGCGTGGTGATCCTGGCGGCCGTCACCGACTCTTCGTTGCCGTCGTCGAAGGTCCCGTCCCCGCCGCTCGCTTCCAGGATGAACGTTTCGGCATTGACCGTGGAAACATCCAGTTCGCGATCGAACATTGCGACAATTTCCTCCGGTGGCGACTCCAGTTCACTGTCGGGCACCGGAGAAAGAGAACTCACCCGGATCGGCCCGCTGGACGGCGCCCGGTCGTCCACCGCTCCTTCGACGATCCACTGACGGATGACATCGATACTCGCCTGCGGGAGGGGCGTGCCGCCGAACGGCATCTGTTCCCCGACACTCGCAGTGCCTTCGAGTTTTTGAATCAGGTAGCTGTTATCCGGATCGCCCGGAGCGACGCGCAGAATCGAGGGCACCTCCATGCTTGCCACTCCGACCAGCAAGCCGTAGCTGTTCGCCTCATCCAGCCGCAGACCTTGCGGTGCGGCGGCCCCGGTGTGACAACCGGAGGTCGCACAGGTCGGGGTAAACACCTCGGCCTGGATTTCCGCGAAGTTTGCGCCGAACGGCGGCGATGAAGGCGGTGGTGGATTCTGGGCCGGCTCCGGTTCCGAGGAACCGGAGCCGCCGCTGCAACCCGCCGCCAGTGCTCCTGCGAGCAGCAAGGCTGGAAATAGCCGAGCCCTGAACAATTGATGATTCCGCATATTGTCTGCCGCTTCATTGTGGGATATCACCTGGTGAGTGCCCGCCGCGACCTGAACAGGTTCAAACTGGCGGCACAAAGTGGCGAAATCGCTCCGCGCCGGCCGGGAACCGATATCTTTCGCGCCGATTGAACCTTTCGGCGGCTGGATGGCACTCACCCAAGGAGGGCCACTTCGACGATGCAATGAAAGGCACGGCCGAACAGAAACCGGATGACCAGAATCAACGCGAGCTGGCGTTGCTGAAACGTATTGCCCGGCGTGATCGAGACGCCATTTCGCACCTCTACCAGCTCTATCATCCGCGCCTGTTCAAGTTTGTGTTCGGGCTCACGCACTCCTACGCGGCGGCTGACGAGCTGGTCAACGACATCATGATGATCGTCTGGCAGCAAGCCGCGGTTTTCCGTGGCGATTCGAAGGTTTCGACCTGGATCTTTGGGATTGCCTATCGGCAGGCCGTACGCAGCCTGACGCGCGGAAAGAAAACACCGGCGCAACCCGTTGCCGATGAACCTGCGTACGACGACAGCATCGAGGTCGAAAGGCGGGACTGGGTATGGCGAGGGCTTCGCACGCTGCCGTACCCGCAACAGGTGAGCATGATCCTGGTGTTCTACTACGGACTCTCCTATGCAGAAACGGCCGAGATCGCCGGCTGCTCCGTCAACACCGTAAAGACAAGGATGTTTCACGCACGGCGCAAGCTTCGTGATTACTTTGCCGAAGCAGCCATCGATGGCGCGGTAGAGGATGGGAGGCAACATGGGTGAGAAGCTTCAGCTGGATGAGCATGCGCGGGTCGATCGGCTGCTGCCGTGGTTCGTCAACAACACGATCGACGACGGTGAACGAGACCGCATCCGCCGTCATCTCGACACCTGCGACGCTTGCCGTAAATCCGTCTCTCTGCTATCAGCGGTGCAGGACAGCATACAGCGCGGCACGGCGACACCAATCGTACCCAGGCCTCAAACCGACAGGCTGCTTGAAAAAATAGACACGCATGTCAGTAAAGGCAGGAAGACGCGCATGCTAACAATCTTCGCGTCTGCGGCGTCGGTTGCTGCCGTACTCATCCTCTTCAACCTCCTGCTGCCGGCGAGGGAGCGGACGGTAAGCGAACCTGCCCGCTACGAAACGACGACCTCGCCGGTGCAGCGCACCTCGATGAACTACGTTCTCGATGTGCAATTTGAAGCCGGGGTTTCGCCAGCTGCGCAACAACGGGTACTGGCTGGTCTGCAGGCAAAGGAAATTACCTCCGCCGGATCTGACGGCGTCTACCGTATTACCGTCAACCTGCCGGCCTCCTCGCTCGAGGAACTCGAACTGTTCACAAGCGAGCTCGAGGGAGCAAGCGAGATAAGGGCAGTCCATGCGGTCGCCGTACAGCTCCCGGTGAAAACAGGGCAATGAACAATTTGCTGGCAATTGGTGCATTGCTCACTGTTATGGCTCCCGGCATGGTCGTGGCTGAGGTTGGCAGAACGGATCCCGCCCGCGACGTACTGGTAACGTTCTCCAACGACGGCGCAAATTCTGTCAGCGGCGGCATCAGTGAGCCATACCGGAAGAGGAAGCGGTATTCGATCGGCGAACAAGTTCGACAATACTCGGCCGAGATCGGCAATGACTACGCCCTCGTCGAAGTCGACCGCTGGCCGATCCGCTCGCTGTCAGTCTTCTGTTTCGTCTACAGGGTTCCCGTCGGCGTGAAGCGGGAAACCGTCGTTGAGCGCTTGCGGGCAGATCCGCGTGTCGAATCAGCACAACTGGTGCATTCTTTCACGACCCAGGCAGCTCCACTCGCGGAGTATGACGACACCTACTCGAGCCTGCAGCGCGGCCTCGAGGTTATGGAGATTTTCGCCGCGCATCGCTACTCACGAGGGCAAGGCGTGCGAATAGCGATTATCGACGGCGACGCGGACGTCAATCACGAAGACCTGAAGGGACGCCTCAGCAGAACGCACCTGCTCGCTGACCGCGATAGATCACCTGATAATACGCACGGCACGGCTATCGCCAGTGTCATAGGCGCCAATGCCAACAATGCCAAAGGTATGGTCGGCATCGCCCCTGACTCGAGAATGGAGCTGTACGTCGCCTGCTGGGCCGAACAAGGCGTATTTGGTGCTGTGTGTGACAGCTTCACGCTTGCTAAAGCGCTGGATACGCTCCTGAACGATCCTGCAGATATTCTTAACATGAGCCTGGTTGGACCTTACGATCCATTGCTTGCACGGCTGCTGAAGGAGCTTGAACGGGCGGGCGTCATCATTGTGGCAGCACAGCCGTCACAAGAGAGGAATGCCCGCGCATTCCCGGCAAGCTTCGGCGGAGTAATTGGCGTCGACAGCAGCGATCAACGTCTCGCCGCAAGGTGGAACATCAGTTCCGGGTCCTTCCCACCGCACGATATCTGTGCGCCCGGAGATCAGATCATGGTTGCGGTACCGGATGATGGCTACGACTTTCACTCCGGAACCTCGCTGTCTGCTGCGCATGTAAGCGGTGTGGTGGCATTGTTGCTCGCAGTCTCCCCGAACATGCCGCGCGATATCGTCCAGAGTTATTTGCAGGAGTCGCAGCACGCTTCGGAATCGGTGTTACCAGCCGTCAACGCCTGCGTCGTACTGCAGCTGGCCGATCCGTCAAGGCAGTGTCAGGCAGACGCATCACCTTCGATCACGATGACGACGCATTAGAAAACGAATCTCGCAGTGATTGCGACACGTTCTTCGGCGCTCTCGGGCGTGCTGATAATTGGCACGGCTCGACTGGTGCCGTGATATCGCAGATCGATGTCTATCCAGCCAAACGGGCGTGTGAGTCCGAGCTGCCAATAGGTGTAGCTTCTACCGGTTAACTCCGAAACGTCGTAGTAACCCGCCCCGCCTCCAAGCATCAGCCGCGCCGGCAGCGGCCACTCCGCGTACAGATCGAGGTTGTGCGTCTGGCTGCCGGAATGGTACAGGTCCGGAGAGTACGAGTATTCAACCCAGGCGCGATCATTGAAATTCGCGACGATTGAATATTCGAGAAAGTCATAATCGGTCTCGCCCACCGTATCCGGGAACGTGTAGAGGACCGCATTAACGCCGAGACTCCAGGTGCTTCGCAATTCGTGGCTATAGCCCAGGTACCAGTTCACTTGCAAATCGCGCTGCCGAGTGGGGCCACCGCTGATATCGACACTGGACGCCCACGCACCAAGATACAGTCCGGACTCCAGCGCGACGTCCGCGCCCCCTTGCAAGGAAGCATGGCCATCGCTGTAGGACACGCCGCGAAAGACGTAGTCGCTTGTCAGGACCGCGTAGCCGGTGACATCCGCCGCACGAGTTGGCGACGCCAGTGACGCAGCGCCCAGTAGTACGATGACGTACGCCGGATTTCCCGGTCTCGATGTCAAAGTCATCTTCTGGCTTATCGTCTGCAGCCACATCCGCTTTTCCGCAGTGATCTCCACTTCGCCCCGCTCGCCAGCGCCAAAGTGTAGCTCGCCGACCCAGCACTTGCTGATGTAGCTCGGATCCCGTCCGAAGCCGGACGGCATCTACCTGGATGAGTTGTTAGCCGGCACCCCTGGTATACGCGGAGGCTCAGCATGCCTGAAGCCTGCTGCCCGCCGACGCCGGTGCGATATAGGGATTGCAGGGCCGGATAAAACTTACAAGTCCGGTACCCGCACGTCCGCGTCTCTGCTCCAGCGACCGGTATTCTGTGCGTTCGAGCTCCGCTCTGCTTGCGCTCGCCACGTCGCCGCACTGGCACGGTAGTTGCAACCAGTTGATCGCAACGAAGCAAGTCAAATCAAACCGGAGGATGAAATGAAAGTACGAGCAATAATGACCCAGGACCCCGCCTGCTGCGCGCCTGAAGCCAACATCCGGGATGTAGCAAAAATGATGGCGGAGAACGACTGCGGAGAAATCCCTGTTCTGGACGAACGGAGCCGGCCTGTCGGCGTGGTGACCGACCGCGATATCGCCTGCCGCGTCGTAGCACAAGGCAAAGACCCTGACCGAACGACTGCCCGGGATGCGATGTCGAGCCCCGTCGTGACGGCCACTCCCGAGGACGATATCGAGGATTGCCTGGACAAGATGGAGGAGAACCAGATTCGCCGCGTGCCGGTCGTCGATGACAGCGGCGCCTGCGTCGGAATGATCGCGCAGGCAGATGTTGCCAGGGCCGCGTCCGAGGGGGATATCGCGGAACTCGTACGGGACGTGTCGCAGCCGGGCCGGCCGTCCGCAACTTAGTTTGCGCGGCCTGCTTCCGGACCTTCTGTCCGGAATTAGTCGCTGTCCGTTTTCACCTGACAGGAGCCCCGATATGCATGCACAGGAAATAATCCGCAAGCACCCGCACGTACAAGGCAACATGAACGACGCCCTCGTACGCTGTATCAACGAATGTTACGACTGCGCGCAAACCTGCATCTCCTGCGCCGACGCCTGCCTTGGCGAGGAGATGGTGGACCAGCTCAGGCAATGCATCCGGCTGAACCTCGACTGCGCCGATGTCTGCACTGCAACGGGCGCGGTGGCCACCCGGCGCACCGGTTCGAACGAGCAGTTGATCCAGGAGATGCTGGGCGCCTGCGCCCTGGCCTGCCGCCTGTGCGGAGATGAGTGCGAGCGCCACGCGGACGAGCACGACCACTGCCGCATCTGCGCCGAAGCCTGCCGCAGCTGCGAACAGGCTTGCCACGACGCCCGGCAGACGTTCTGACGAATCCGGTTCGAAGGTCACAGTACTCGCTGCCGCGCGTACGGGACTCGTTCAGCGAGGGGTGGCGATCGTGCCGCAAAAAGGGCATAAATGCGGTGCATCGGCACTACCGACGGAGACAAAGGAATGCTGCAACGACCACACCCCCCGAGTGCGCGCGCCGACGATGAACCAGACAGGCAGCGGCGGGCCGTTGGCCTGTCGCTCCTCGCAGGGATTTTCGCGACGGCCTTCAGCGGACGCTTATTCGCTTCGACTGATGACAGACCGTCCGCGAATAAGGCCATCGAAGTCTGGACCGGCCCTTCCTGCGGGTGCTGCAAGGAGTGGGTCAAGCACCTGCAGGAGAATGGTTTCGAGGTGCTGAGCCACGAAGGCGGCAACAGCGAGGCGCGGAAGCGCTTGGGTATGCCAGCCAAATACGGTTCCTGCCACACTGCCGAGATAAGCGGCTACGCGGTCGAAGGCCACGTGCCCGCACGGGAAATCCATCGCCTGGTCGAAGAAAGTCCGGACGCGATCGGAATCTCTGTTCCTGCAATGCCTCGCGGATCTCCGGGTATGGATGGAGCTGCCTACAACAACGTGCAGGATCCGTACGACGTGCTGCTCGTATCCCGGGACGGCAGCGCGAGCGTTTTCCAGTCTTACAGGTAGCCGGTAGCGAAGCCGGCACCTGGCTGGCTACAGGTCTACCGTCCGCAGCCGTAAAGAGTTGGTGATTACCGACACGGATGACAGGCTCATCGCCAGGCTTGCAATGACCGGGGAAAGCAGCAGGCCGAACACAGGGTAGAGGACTCCGGCGGCGATCGGTACGCCGAGGGCGTTGTAGCCGAAAGCAAATACGAGATTCTGGCGGATATTGGCCATGGTCCGGCGCGACAAGGATGCCGCGCGTGCGATCCCGCGCAGGTCTCCCTTGACGAGCGTAACCCCCGCCGACTCCATTGCCACGTCCGTTCCCGTTCCCATCGCGATACCGACGTCTGCCTGTGCAAGGGCGGGCGCATCATTTACGCCGTCCCCTGCCATGGCGACGACTTCGCCGTCGTCCTGCAGGCGTTTGACGATGGCGGCCTTGTCCTGCGGCAGCACGTCGGCTCTCACTTCGTCGACGCCGAGTTTCCGTGCTACCGCCTGGGCCGTACGAGCATCGTCGCCGGTCAGCATGATGATGCGGATTCCCGCGCGGCGCACTGCCTCGATCGCTGCTTCAGTCGTTTCCTTGACGGCATCCGCAACGACGAGCAAGCCCGCCGCACTGCCGTCGACCGCAACGTAAACCGCGGTCGCGCCTTCACCCCGCTCGCTTTCAGCCAGCAGGGAAAGCTCATCGATAATGACGTCGTGCCGCTCCATGAGACGGCGGTTACCCACCAGCACCCGTCGTTCATCAACCATGCCCCGGACGCCAAGTCCCGGATCGGAGTCGAAATCGGCGACTTCCCGTTTCTCCAATCCCCTGCCTGCGGCGCCACTTACGATGGATCGGGCCAGGGGATGTTCGCTTACCGCCTCCACAGCCGACGCCAGCCTCAGAACCTCGTCTTCCGTGAAGCCGCCCGCCGCTACGACGCGTTGCAGGCTCGGCTTTCCCTCGGTAAGGGTGCCGGTTTTGTCGACAACGATGGTGGTGACTTTTTCCAGCCGTTCCAGCGCGGCCGCATCCCTGATCAGCACGCCCTCCTGCGCGCCGCGTCCAACGCCGACCATGATCGACATCGGTGTAGCGAGACCAAGCGCGCACGGGCAGGCGATGATCAGGACCGACACGGCTACCAGCAATGCGTGCGCGTATACAGGCGGCGGGCCGATTGCGCCCCAGACAATCGCCGCAATGGCTGCGACGATGACCACCGCGGGAACGAACCACGCGGCAACCCTGTCCACCAGCCGCTGCACCGGCGCACGCGAACGCTGCGCCTGGGCCACCATGGTTACGATCTGCGAGAGCAACGTATCGCCGCCGATTCTCTCGGCTCGCATGACGAATGCGCCGCTGCCATTGGTGGTGCCTGCGGATACCGGCGCGTTTCCTTCCTTGCGCACGGGGTCGGGTTCGCCCGTCAACATCGATTCGTCGACGTGGCTCGCGCCTTCCACCACGACCCCGTCAACCGGGATGCTCTCGCCAGGCCGCACCCTGAGGCGATCGCCGACTTCAACCTCCTCCAGCGGCACGTCGCTCTCGAGGCCCTGCTCGTCCAGGCGATGTGCGACCTTCGGCGCGAGCCGCAGTAACGCCCGGATGGCACTGGAGGTTTGCGCCCTGGCGCGAAGTTCCAGCACCTGTCCCATGAGGACGAGGGTGACAATCACCGCTGCGGCCTCGAAATAGAGCGGCGGAGCGCCGGATTCCTCGCGGAATGACGCCGGCAGCAAATCCGGAAGAAGCGTCGCGAATACCGAGAACAGCCATGCGGCGCCGGTCCCCAAGGCGATGAGCGTGAACATGTTGAGATTTCGCGTGACGACCGATTGCCAGCCGCGCACGAAAAACGGCCAGCCGCCCCACAGCACGACAGGCGTCGCTAAAGCAAACTGAGCCCACGCCACCTGAGTGTGGCCGAACAACTCCATCGGATTGATCGCCGGCCATAACTCGCCGAGCATCGCCCACAGCAGGGGCACAGTCAGCACGGCGCTGATCCGGAAGCGCCGGGTCATGTCGTTCAGTTCCTCGTTTTCACCCTCGTCCGCCGTGGGCGCCATCGGCTCCAGCGCCATGCCGCAGATAGGACAGGCGCCGGGGCTGTCCTGCTGGATCTCCGGGTGCATCGGGCAGGTCCAGGTCGCTCCTGCCGGTATGTCTTCGGGTTCGGCTTCGGCGGGATTCAGGTACTTTTCCGGGTCAGCGGCAAACCTCTCCCGGCATCCGGCGCTGCAGAACCAGAATGTTTCTCCGGCGTGGCTGAATGAGCGGGACGTTTCCGGATTCACGCGCATGCCGCACACAGGGTCGGTCACGAGGTTTTCGCTTTCTCCCGTGTCGTTCATCACCGCAGCGGCGCGACCGACCCCGGCAGGTTTCCTCCGTCCGATGCAATGACGTCCCGGTACCAGGAGTAGCTGTCCTTGGGTATGCGCTCCAGCGATCTGTAGTCGACGTAGGCAAGCCCGAAGCGTTTGCTGTACCCCAGCTCCCACTCGAAGTTGTCCATGATCGACCAGTGAAAGTATCCGCGAACGTCCACGCCGTCGGCAATCGCACGCTTGAGTTCGACCAGGTGCCGGGCAAGGTAGTCGATACGAGCCGGGTCGTGTACCTGCCCATCCGCATGAACCCAGTCCATCGAGGCGATGCCGTTTTCCGTAATGTACATGGGGAGATTGTAACGTTCAGCCAGGAAACGTGGGCCCCAGTACAGCGCCTCGGGGTCGACCGTCCATCCCATCAGCGTTTCCGGGTAACCCGGTACGCGCGTCGGCGCCGAGACTGCTCTTTCTTCCGCGGTGGCGACCGGGAAGGTGATGGGAATCCCGTGGTAGATGTTCACCCCGTAAAAATCGAGCGGCGAGGAAATAAGGTCCATGTCGCCGGAACGAACCTGTGGAGCATCCGGGCCGAATACCCGCAGGCCTTGCTCCGGGTAGTGACCCAGCACAACCGGATCGCTGTACCAGCTGTTGTTCATCGGCCAGAGTTTTGAGTGGTCGTCTATGCTGAACATCAGCTCGCGAGCGGCCTCGACGGCATCCGGCTCACCGCTCGCCGGGTACGCCACCCAGCCCACCGGCGACCAGCCGATCGTAGGTATGCGTTTCGCGCGAGTCCGTATCTCCCGCACCGCCATTCCATGCGCCAGCAGGCAATGGTGCGTTGCGAGCAGGAGTTCGGCTCGTGGGTAACGGATTCCCGGAGCGTGCACCGCGCGGTAATGGCCAAGACCGATAAAACACTGGGGTTCATTCAACGTGATCCAGTGCTCGACGCGATCCGACAGCGCATCCACCACCGCGCCCACGTATTCGGCAAACCACTGCGCACTGTCGCGGTTGAGCCATCCGCCGCGATGCAAAAGGTCGAGCGGGAAATCCCAGTGAAACAGCGTGACCCACGGAACCGTGCCGCGTTCCAGGAGACCATCGACCAGCCGGTCGTAGAAGGCGATGCCGTTGGGATCGACAGGCCCTGTGCCGGCAGGTAGTACACGAGGCCAGGATACCGAGAAGCGGTATGCGCCGGCGCCTAGCCCCGAGATCAGGTCGAGATCTTCGTCCAGGCGATGATAGTGGTCGCAGGCGACGTTCCCGGTGTATCCGTCGCGAATGACACCTTCGCGCTCGCAGAACGCATCCCACACGCTTTTCCCGCGTTCATCCGCTGCCCCTTCTACCTGGTAAGCGCTGGATGCCACTCCCCATGTGAAGTCCTGGGGAAACCGGCCGTTCACGGGACGATTTGTACTTGCAGTCGTCCCTCATTCCGGGCGACGGCGACTGCAACCTTCCCGGCCCGGCGATAAATTGCGAGATCGACTGATCCCTCACCTACCGTCAAGTCATGTATCTCTATTTCCTCCAGTCCCTCCGGCAATACCGGTTGCTCGAAGATCACACGGCGGCCAAATGCATCGAGGCGTAAACCGGTCGCCGACGCAAGCATGAGAAAGACGGCACCAGCCGACCAGGCCTGGGGCGCGCAAGCACTGGGGTAAGGTGTGGGACCGAGGTCGGGGTCGCGCGGAAAGCCGCAGATCAGTTCGGGAAGCCGGTGCATTTCCAATCTTGCACTGGCTTCGGCGAACGTCTGCAGGAGGAGCGCCGCGTGCTCGTTCATGCGGCAGCGGCGAAACGCATCCGAAAGCATTGCGTTGTCGTGTGGCCATATCGAGCCATTGTGATAGGAGGCCGGATTATAGCGTGCCGCATTGGCGGAGACTGTGCGAATGCCCCAGCCATTGAACATCGCTGGTGACACCAGCTCGCTGGCGAGGCGCGCAGCGTATGCCGGTTGCGCGATACCACCCAGCGTATGCCCGGCGTTCGAGGTCGATACCAGGCACTGTCGTTTATCCCCATCCAGGGCCATGGCGTAAGTTCCGATCTCCGGCGACCAGAAGGCCTCGTGGAACTGCTTGCGCAATCTTGCGGCGCAGGTATTCAACTCGCTCGAGCGCTTCATATCCCCGAGAAGTCTCGCTATAGAGGCACCGTGGCACAGTGCCTTGTACGCCCAGGCCTGTACTTCGCACAGGGCGACGAGGCCCTCCACGGGCGTCCCGTCGGCGTGAAAAACAGAATCGGGCGAATCGCGCCACCCCTGGTGCAGGAGACCACCCGGCGACGAGCGGTATTCGATGAACCCGTCGCCGTCACAATCCCCAAAGTCGGATATCCAGCGAAGCGCCGCATCGATATGCGGCCACAGGTTCCTGATCAGGCCCACATCGCCGGTTGCCTCGAGGTAGCGGCCGGCGAGGATGACGTAGAGAGGCGTTGCATCGCTGGTGCCGTAGTACCGGTAAAACGGCACCTCGCCGAGCCGCGCCATTTCTCCATCATGGATTTCATGCACGATTTTTCCCGGCTCGGCGTCGGAGGCTTCGTCGACAGTGGTTGCCTGGTGCTCTGCAAGGGTCGTTAGCACCCCACGCGCCAGGCCAGCGTCCACCCACAGGGTTTCGAGTGCCGTTATGATGCCGTCGCGGCCAAAGATCGCGTTGAACCACGGCAACCCTGCGAACGGGTACCTCCCGGTGGCGACCGGCGTAGACAACATATCGAGATCGGCCGCAGAGCGCTCCAGCCAACGATTGTACAACTCGTTCGAGGTGCGGACGTCGCAGCGAGCGGCCGCGGCTCTCCGGCGCTCGGTGGCTACCTGACCGGCAGCTGCCATGCAGTGGGACGCTTCCATAGCGCCAGCGCTCGCGTCTCCACAGTCAACGACCAGGTTCAGCGTCACGAGCTGCCGAGGCTCCAGTCGCAACAAGAATTCGGCGCGGTTTCCGCCACGGTTGTCCGGCGCAGGATTGAAGCGGACACGGGTGCCTCGCCTCATGTCGTCGCGGCCGACGTAACTCCACGAGACGTCGCCGCCGCTCCATTCCGCCGAACTTGCATCTCCTCGTGCGGGCCGCTCGATCCCGCGTATTTCGAACATGTCCCTGAAGTCCGCTCCGACTTCGTAGCCTACCCTGACCGGAACCGGCTCGAGAGCGTAACTGGTGAGATGCAGCTGTTCATAATATCGGGCGGCCGAAACCGTTACAGTCCGCTCGAGGTGAATGGAGCCGGCGTCGATCGTCCGGCCGCCGACCGCGAATTCCGGACTGAGCAGGTGGCTTACGTAGGCGCTGTTGTCGTGACGCGTTGCTGCATAAAGCAGGACGGGGGGCTCACCTTCGATAGAGAGCGCAAGGCGCGACACGTGTCGCGTGTCCCCGTGATACAGCCCCTGATGCCCCCATCCTCCCCGGTTGATGTCACCATGTTCATCCAGAACAACAAACGTGGCGCCGTCTTTCAGCGAATGCGCGTATCCGCGCGGACCCTCATGCGCGCCTTCATGGCTGCATGGATTCACCGGCGCATGCTTCTGCGCCGCGAATGTTTCTTCTGCCGGCCGAGCCCGGTTCACGCCCGTGCCGATGCGTGAGCAGAAACCTGCGGGCGAAACATTGCGTGGGTTTCCGCCTGCAGCAGCCGATCCCACTCTGCCAGTACCCTCGACAGGGCAAATCGCTCGACCGACCGCGGCACCGGGCGCGCCCCTTCCCGCCACTGCAGGACCCGGTCGCATACCCGGGCCATGTCTGCTCCGTCACACAGCTGTGCCTCGTCAGCCAGAATTTCCGGGGCTGCTCCGTGAGGATGCGCGATCACCGGCGTCCCGACCGCGTTAGCTTCGGCGAACACGAGGCCGAACGTCTCCTCGAACAACGTCTGGGGATAGAACAGGCACAGCGAATCCCTCAAATGGCTCACTACCTGGTCGTGGCGCAGCTTTCCGAGCATGATGACCCCCTCTGTGCGCGGGACGCGCCAGTTCAGGTAGCCCGGGTTAGCGACGCACAGGCGGAAGTCGCTGCAGCGGAGTTTCAGCATGCTGAAAACGTCGAGAACCTGCTCGAGCCCCTTGTGGGGCGAACTTAAGAAAGTGAGCTTGTTCGGATCCCAGGGTGTGCCATCGTAAGCAAGGCCGGGCGCGACCGGGTTGTAGATTCTGGTTGCCTTTAAATGCTTCACCGCCGACGGATCGTGCTGTGAATAAAACCCGATCATCGCCTCGAGATGGTAGTCCGATACCGCGACGAGCGTGGTGTCCGTATCCACGCAGGTGCGCGCGAGAGTACGCAGCCGGCGCCCCGGGTTGCAATGCATCCAGAGATACATGGCAGCGTCCGGGAAGCGGCGCCTGAGGCGCGGCAGCACCTTGTGCGCGCGCACCACCACGACCGCGTCCACGTCGGTGTGGTCGAGAAATTCCGACTTGTGGCGATACGGCGCGTACACGACTCCGCCCGGTCCCGTTCGGCACCACTCCCGCGTGCTTTGCGCGACCACGACGAGGTGGTCGAGCGCGAGCCCCTCAGCGATTCGAACAACCGTCGCTTCGGTGCCCCCGAGCGCGTCTGTTTCCAGATGTCTTTCGTCGTACTGTTTCGTGGCCACAGGGTCCACGATAAGAATTTTTTTCATTGTCACTTCAGCCTGTTATGGCGCGGTTGGCGAGCTTCTGCTGTGCGGGCTGGCTGTTGAAGATGCCGCGCAAGGCGGCGCGCGTTCCGGGCGTCGCAGGAATGGACTCCTGGAATGCCAGGTTCCCGGGGTTGATGACTTCTTCGACAATGACGGACGAGAGGTCGATGCAAACCCCGGTGTCAGTGGCCACGCGTGGTCCGATACGGCCGCCCTGGTACAGGGCCACCCGCCTCCACACCTCTTCGCGGTCTCGATGACGGGCGTGCCCGCGGTATCCCGTCGTATCCTGCATCGTCAGCGAATCTCCCATCTCGATCTTGGTCAGCAATGGCTGGTCGATGAAGTAATAGATGCAGCCGGCGGCTATCGTCCGGTTTCGCAGTTCGCGATCCTCTTCGACCGAATCCAGGAACCCGCCAAGCTTTTCGAAAATGCTGCGGCGGAACAATCCGCAGTTGACGAGACACCAGTCTCCTTCGGTCTTGGACGGAAACTGAAGCTGCGGGAAGAAATCGTCGAGCAGGGAAACACGCTTGTTGATGTAGTGGACGCTGCCGTCCATCTTGATCAGGTCGTAGGCACCGACCGCGATATCGACCGATAGCTTCTCGCCGGCGCTGTAGCCAAACGGTTCCCAGTTCAGGATGCTATCGGCGACATGACCATGAAGACCGAGGGCCCGCGCCTGTAACAGCACCTTGTCGACGTGCGGCGAGTCGTCGGAATCGTGGAACGTGATCGCGTCATAGCGACTGCAGAGCATCCCGATGTTCTTCGCCTGCGCGGTACCCAGGTTGCGGCCAAGCTTGATACAGGAGAAGCGCGGCTCCGATGCATAGCGTCGTGTGACCGCCGCCGTGTTGTCCGTCGAGCCGTCATCGACGACGATGACGCTTACTTCGGCGTAGCTCTGCGCAAGCGCGCCCTCGATCGCCCTGGCGAGGCAGCCATTGGCCCGGTTATACGTGGGTATTACGACACTGACGGCAAGCGGTTCCATCTAGTGCACCCGGTCATTGCTTGAAGTTGTCTGGAGCATTAGAGCCTCCTCAGGCGGTCCTTAAGACATCAAGCTGCGTCGCCAGCTCGAGAACCGCGGCAAATGCGAGCGCCCCTGCAAAAGCACCTGACGCCGCCACTGCCAGTCCCTCGAACACAAACACCGATCCGGCCAGCAGCAGCAACGCACTAATCACCAATGGCGGCAGCGCCGCCGAAAATGAGCCGGGCCTGCCCGTCTTGTCGGTACGAATGAACTGCATGCGCATGCCGATGAGGCTCTCGATCCATGCGGTTGCCCCTTCCCATGCCAGTCCAAAGTGCGCCGCCAGCGCGCGTGGGAGTGATGCACGCGATCGCGCCGGGCGCGGCGCCAGGCCGATAATCACGGCACGCGCACCAACCTGAAGCAGCAAGGCCAGTCCCGACAGGCTTGCGGCGAGAACGTGCAAGTCGCCTTCAAGCCGTGCCAGCGCCACGGTAATGAGCACGATCGCAGGCACCAGCATGCCGTTGAACCATGCGGTCAATTGCGCGACCACGCCGATCACCCTCGCTCTTCCAAGTTGTTTCCAGTCGGCGACGCTCAGGCCGAACAAGGTCGAGGCATTGCCGTGCACCCATCGCCTGCGTTGCGCCTGCATTGTTTCCAGGGTCGCGGGTAGCAGCCCGCGCCCCAGCACTTCCGGTACAAAGCACCCGGAGTGCCCGGCGACGGCAAGCCTTGCCCCCAGTTCGGCGTCTTCGGTCACCGAGGCTGAACTCCAGCCGCCGACGTCCTCGAGCACGGAACGTCGGATGACCGACATCGTGCCGGTCAGAAGCGTAGCCCCGGTGTCGTTCGCCGTTGGCATGAAGACGTCGAAGTAGTGGGAAAAATCGCGTGCTATACCCGACGCACGATCACAGGTATTGCGATATGCCTGGGGAAATTGCACATGCGACAACGAATGATCGGCCAGGTACGTGCGCGCGCAATGAAGGAAATTTGGCTGGACGCGATAGTCCGCATCGACAACGGCGATGTACTCGGACTGCGGGTCCGTCAGTTCGAGAGCACGGTTCAAGGCACCCGCCTTCGCTCCCCGGATTGCGTCGAAGTGATAGAAGCGGAACCTGTCGCCGAGCCGGCGGCAGTGCTCCTCCAGCGGCTGCCAGTCGGCCGGGTCCGGCGTATTGTTGTCCAGGCAAATGACCTCGTAGTTTTCCCAGTCAAGGCGAGCTAAAGCGTCCAGCGTGCCGATGACGATGTCGGGCGGTTCGTTGCAGCATGGAACGTGGACCGATACGCGCGGCTGTGCACCTGAGTCAGCCGCAGCCTCACGCTTGACTGCACCATTGGTTCCCCGTGTTGGCTGTGGCCGGTGAGCTATGAATACAGAACTCACGTGAACAATGACGAGGCCGAGCACGACGAAGAGCCCGACAATAGCCAGAACGAGGGCGGCCCATCCGGAAAGCAGGACCAGGGATACCACCAGCACCGGCAGCAGGAATAGCTGTGTCACCTCAAGGCCGCGTCCAGTGCCCGAAGTAATGCTTGCACGAAGATTCTCCTTCCCTATCTCGAGTTTGCTCCTTGATTCAGCGAGGGCCGTTGCATCTATCGTGCCAACGCTGCACGCTGACAAATCCCTTTTCACAGGCGCACGGGCAAAGGACCTATGTAGGATTTACCGTCCGAAAATCGGAGCATGTAAGCCTTACAAGGTGCGCGGTCGGACCGCCGCGGTTCGAATATTCGGACGCTGGATGCAACGTCACGACCGTGACGGCTCTTCACGCGGCAGCGGACAAAGTTCCGGTATCCTCTGCCGCTGGACCGGCGAGGGATGATCTTTAGTGAAATTGTTAATCGGCGTGGCGGTGTTGCTGATCGCCGTTGTTACTTTTTTGAAGATGCGCAGCCGCGCACCGGTAACGCATGAGTTGAAGGCGGTGGACCCTGCTGCTACGGCAAGGCTCAAGGCCGATTTTCATGCTGTTTCGATCCGTCCTGGAGCGATGGCCTGCAAGGCAGCGAGGAAGCTCGACGGACAGCGCTTTCTATCCGGCTCTGCGCCGCGCATTCCCCTTCCCGATTGCGATGCATCCGACTGTCGCTGCCGGTTCGCGCACCATGCGGACCGGCGCGAAGGGGATGAGCGGCGGACGCCCTATCCTTCGTCTATCGGGCTGAATCCGGGAGACGTTTGCGGGGAGCAGCGCGCGGAACGCGACCGGCGGAGCGGTTCCGACAACCTGGACTAAAAGCCGTCAGCGGGTTTGCCGCTGTCGGCCGGCGAACTCCAATCGGTCAGTAGCCGGAGTCGGCAAGGACCGCCCGGTAAGCCGCGAGCTGCTCTTCATGACGCGCTCGATCCTCGACCAGCAGGTAGATCTCCGATTCCAGCTGCCCGGTACGCTCCGACAGGTCTTTGAGATCGGCAAGCAGCAGGATACGTTCCTCGGTCGCGGTATCCCTCCGGATCAGCGCTGCTTCCTTGCTGCGGATCTCTTCCTGGATGTCCTCGATCTCCTGCGTCTTGGCGTTTATCTGGTAGGTGGCCGAGTCCACGGTTGAGCGAAGATTGTAAAGTTGGTAGCCGGAGCGATAGGCGTCCAGGAACTGTGGCTCCGAGTGATCGCCGCACACCCCGTTGTATTGGCCGCCGCCGGCGCCAAGGTTGAAGCCGCGAGACGGTTGGCAAAACTGCTGCAATCCTTCGTCACGACCCGCCTGGTAGGCGCGCAGGTCTGGTGCGACGCCGTGCCTGGCGCAAGCTTTGCGATGCTGGCCGAGCCGGTCCATCGTGTAGCCGCGCGCACCGTCTTCAAACCCGATGGTTTGCCAGTCGCTCATGACGCATTCGTCAGCGCTCATCGATGCGCATCCATTCAAGGCGAGCAAGGCGAGCAGGCCTGCTCCTGCCAGCTTGAGCTTCATGTCCGTCTCCAGTATCGGCGAGGCGCAGCCGAATCCGCCGGCTACCCATCCTTAACACTAGCAGCAGGTCGAGGCAGCGCTCCGTGATCGCAATCACAATGCCTGAAGTCGCTCCGCCAGGCGTCCTTTCTCGAGCACCTCGCAAAGATCGTCAGCCAGGGCAGCACAGCTGGAGATGACCTGTCGCCAGGTGCGCATCCTCACCGAGGGTGGCATCCGCACGAAATCCGTGCGGTCCGGAACCTTGCCCCCCGGCAGGCGGGAGATGAAATCAGGCGATGGGCAGACGAGGATGGTGCGGCTGGTATGGAGCGGATTCATGCGGCGCCAGCGCAGCTTCTTGTCGAACCAGCCTGGAATCAGCTGCTCGAAGAAGTGCGGGTAAAGCGTCAGACGATCGGGCTCCGCCAGCGGCAGGTCGAGGTGGTAGTCGATGACGCCCCCGTCCCTGTAGATGCCTGGCGGAGCACCGTCGATATCCCGCACCCCTGAAAGCACCATCGGGATCGAGCCCGACGCAACGATCGCATTGGCAATGTTCTTCTGCGTGAGATGGATGCGCTCCAGGGGGAAGCCGCTCGCGTTGTAGAACGGCGGCAGGTCCCTGGCGTCGTAGAACAAGACTCGCTTGAAAAAGAGCCCGAGCGTCCGGCGGCTCACGGCATTTGCGAAGGCCGCGGCGAGCATCCCGGACGCGAGAAGCGGACGTGATTCGGACGACGTCAGCCGCCCGCAGCGCACGGCCAGTATGTGGAGGCGAACGTACGGGTGGGATACGATCTCTGCCGCCCCGCCGTCGCGAAGCAACGTCGCCAGGATCTCCCTGCTCTTCGCCGTGATCTCGGCGGTAGTCGGCCTGGCGCTGTAGTCCTGTTCGATATAGGCCTCCTCGAAGCGGTTCAGCGCATCGAGCGGTGCGGCCTGCCCGTAACAGGCGAAGCGCCACGCTCCAATGGAGGAGCCAGCCAGGTGAACGGGACCCGCGACCTTCGGCAAGATGCGATCGATGATCACGCGGTCGAGCTGGCTCAGGACGAGCCACTTCGGCCCGCCCGACGCTCCCGCGATGGTTCCTACCCGTTCAGGCGAGAAGCCTCTCTTGCGAATGTCGGCGAACGCGTCCGGGCCGGCTTTGAACAGGAGCGGTGCATTATGTCTGGTCAAGTCTTTCTCCGTCGCGCCCGGCCGCGGCGGCTGCCTGAAGGCCCAGGTAGTATAATCGGCCGACCCCTGGCGTCGAAAAAGAAGCCACGGCAGGTCACAAAGTCGTTCCGGTTATATTTTATGATGCAAACGATGCGCTGGGTCGCCATCACGGTAGTGATCGCCGCACTGCTGTCTGTTCTCGTTCCTGCCGCTTCCGCCCATAAGGGAGCCGGCGAGCCGCTGTTCATTGCAGAAGACGGCACCGATAGCGGTCGCTGCCTCGACGAAGCCTCCCCATGCCGCTCACTCGGTTACGCACTGTCGGTGGCCGGTAAGGGTGCAGAAGTTCGCATCGCGGAAGGTACTTACGCAGTGGATGATCCGGAAGATCTGTTTCACGTGGTCAGCGGGATGATCGAAGTCTCCGGTGGCTTCAAGCGAAGCGGCCGGCGTTTCGTCGCCCGTAATGGACTGTCCACACTCACCGGTGTGCCGCCTGAGTTCCGCGAACTACTGAAGGACCGCGGGCTGAACGTCGTCTCAGACCGCAAAGCCATCGATGGGCCCAAGGCTGCCGAAGCGGAGAAGCTGGTCGCTTTGCACGCCCAGCTGAAGATGGGGGCGCCCGCCAGCCCATGCTCAGGCGGCAAGGCGGGGAGCCTCGACTGCCAGGCTATCGACCTTCTGTCGCATTTCTCGTTCAACGATGTGAGCGCAGCACCCGGTTCGGCGACGGACGTTTGGGGCTTCGTCGACCTGAATACCGGTCGCGAGTACGCAATAGTCGGTTATGACATCGGTACGGCGGTCGTCGACGTGACCGATCCCGAAGCCCCCCTTGAAGTCGGGTTCATCGACGGCCAGAAGGCATTCTGGCGCGACATCAAGGTCTACCAGCTCTTCGATGCGGCGGAACAGCGCTGGCGAGCTTATGCATACGTGAGCACAGATGGCTCGACGGATGGACTTTTTGCAATCGACCTGAGCGATTTGCCGCACACCATCCGGAAGGAAAACTACATCAGTGATTTCAGCGCGGCGCACAACGTGTACGCAACCGGCACCGACTACAGCACCGGCATTTCGCTGACCGGCGCGACACCTTTACTCGTGATCGCCGGCTCCAGTCTCGGTGCCGGCCAATATCGCGCCTACTCGCTCGAAAATCCTGCCGCACCGTCCTTCGTGGCACGTGCCGGCACTTCCGACTACATGCATGATGCAACTTCCCTGGTCATAACCGACAGTCGCAAGGACACGCAATGCGACAACGGCGCTGCATGGTGCGAGGTACTGCTGGATTTCAATGAGACGACGATCGACGTGTGGGATATCACCGAACCTGCAACGCCCTCGCGGCTGAGCCGGACACCGTACGCCAACGCGTCTTACGTCCATTCGGGCTGGTGGTCGGAAGACAAGCAGCATGTTTTCGTTCATGACGAGCTGGACGAACAGAACTTCGGGCTGAACACCACGCTGCGGGTATTTTCCATAGCGGATTTGCAGAACCCTGTGCTGGTTGGCTCATGGGAGGGTCCAAGCCGGGCGATCGACCACAACGGCTTCGTGCGCGGCAACCGCTACTACATCTCGAATTACGCCAGGGGCCTGACAGTCCTCGACATCACCGACGCCACGACGCCTGTGACCGTTGGCTTACTGGACACCTATCCGTTTTCCGACACGAGCAGCTTCGTCGGCGCCTGGGGGACTTATCCGTTTTTCTTCAGCGGCACAATCGCTGTCAGCGACATCGACACCGGCCTGTACCTCGCGCGGGACCGCAGTATCGAAGTGCCGCAGGGACGCTTCTCCTTCGACGCATCGTCTTACGCGGCTGATGAGGGCGAGAACGTCGAACTCGTTGTGCAGCGATCCGGCGGTGCAGCAGGTAATGCAAGCGTCGATTTCGAAATCGTTCATGCCACGGCAGATACGGCGGACTACCAGGTGCAGGCAGAAACGCTCGAGTGGACCGCGGGGGATGCGAGCGACCGAACGATCGCTGTCTCCCTCATTGGCGACGGTGAGGCAGAAAACCTGGAGCGCCTTCTTGTGCGCCTGGTCAACCCGGCTGGCGGCGCAACGCTCGACCGCCGCAACGTGGCGAGCGTTTTCATCGGCGATGCGGGTGCGGCCGCGGAAGTCGGGTTCTTCGCCAGCACCATCGACGTTGCCGAACGAGGATTCGCCACGGCCGTAGTTGTGCTGCAGCGAGGCGGCAGCGCAGCGGGCGCGGCCAGTATCGACTTCACCGTTACCGGCAACGAGGCGACGGCGGGAGCAGATTTCAACGGGCCGTCATCCGGTACGATTGAATGGGGTGCAGGCGACGGCGAACCAAAGAGCATTGTCTTCAGCATCGTCGACGACGGCAGCAGTGAAGAAACGGAAAGCTTTACGATAAGTTTGAGCAACCCCGTCGGGGTTGGCATACGCGGGCAGACGGCTGCAACGGTGCAAATCGCCAACGGTCGCGGCTTCAACGTGGCGCCGAACGCCATTGCAGGAGGCAGCCAGACGGTGGCGGAAGGGGCGCTTGTAAGGCTGGACGGGGGACAATCGAACGATCCGGACGGCGACGAGGTGACATTCCAGTGGGAACAGGTTAATGGCCCACAAGTTATGTTGTCGGATGCTTCTGCTGCTGTCGCTGAGTTCACGGCGCCCTCGGTCGCGTCGGACACCATGCTTCAGTTCCGGCTCACCGTGACGGACCCGGCCGGTCTTGATGATTCGGCAACCACGATCGTAACGGTAGCCAAGCAGGCCGGTGGCGGCGGTGGAGGTGGTGGGGGCGTCTCGGTGCTGTTCCTGTTCTTTGGCGCCGCGGGCTGCGTCAGTCGAATGTATCGAAAGGGTGGCGCTTGACGATTGTCTGTTCGCGGCCCGGTCCGGTCGAAATGATATCCAGCGGCACGCCGGCAAGCTCCTCGATACGCTCGAGATAGCGCTGCGCATTTGTCGGCAGGTCGGCATAGCGGGTAACGCCAACTGTGGATTGGGTCCAGCCGGGCATGTCTTCATAGACGGGCTGGCATTCAGCGAGGCGCCCGATGACGCTCGCGAGGCTCGCTACCGGCACCCCGTCCAGCTCATAACCGACGCAGATGCGGATTCTTTCGAGGCCGTCCAGCACATCGAGCTTGGTCACGCAGAGGCCCGAGACGCTGCTGTTCACGATCGCTCCCCTGAGCGCAACTGCGTCGAACCAGCCGCAGCGCCGCGGCCGCCCCGTGGTCGCCCCGAACTCCGCGCCGACTGTCGCGAGGTGCTCACCCTGGTCGTCGAACAGTTCGGTCGGGAACGGCCCCGCGCCAACGCGCGTCGTGTACGCTTTCACGATTCCCAGTATGTAGCCGAGTTCCCTGGGGCCGACGCCGGTGCCGGTGCTTGCTGCTGCCGCGACGGTATTGGATGACGTAACGAAGGGATAGGTGCCGTGATCGATATCGAGAAACGCGCCTTGCGCGCCCTCGAAGAGGATGCTGTCCCCTGCCCGCGAAAGATCGTCCAGAAGCTGCGTGACATCCGCAACGATGGGCGCGATGACTTCCGCCTCGGACAGCGCGACGTCCAGTGTTTGCGCGAAGCTAACCGGCTCCGCGCGGAAATAGTTGCGCAACAGGAAATTATGAAAGTCGAGCACCTCTCCGAGCTTTGCCGCGAACTTCTCGCGCGCGAAGAGGTCGGCCACACGTAGCGCGCGCCGGGACACCTTGTCCTCGTAAGCGGGGCCGATTCCGCGGCCGGTTGTGCCTATGGCTGCGGCGCCCCGCGATTTCTCGCGAGCGATATCAAGCGCCACGTGAGACGGCAGAATGAGAGGGCAGCCGGGGCTCAGTTTCAGGCGTTCGAAAACGGGCACGCCATTGGCAATAAGCTCCTCGGCTTCCTTGATCAACGCCGTCAGCGACACCACCACGCCATTGCCAATGAGGCAACGGACGCCGTCGCGAAGGATGCCCGAGGGAATGAGGTGGAGAACGGTCTTCTTGCCGCCGATCACGAGCGTGTGCCCGGCATTGTGTCCGCCCTGGAAGCGGACCACGGCGGCTGCACGATCCGTCAGCAGGTCGACGATTTTACCCTTGCCCTCATCGCCCCATTGCGTGCCGATGACGACGACGTTATTTCCCATCCCCGGTTCCTTGACCGCTCGCTCGCTAGCGAACTTTAACCCGGACTAAGTCCTTACGATGAACAAAAGAAGAAGGCCGGATACCATCGCGATGAAGCCCATCACTCGCAGGTTATTGTCATTCAGCTTCGATATCTGCTCGACCGCGCGGCGAAAACGATCCGGGCCGATGAACGGAATCATGCCTTCGATTATCAGGTACAGCGCAAATGCCGTCAGTATCTCCTGCCACATGAGTCACTCAGGCTCGCAGCAGCAATTGCGAGACGCGCGGTGAAATTTCCCCGGGGAGAGCGCCTGTCGCTGAGGCGACCGGGTGCACTACTCACCGCCACTTGATTCGTTGAGATAGCGGAAGAACTCGTTATCCGGCTGGATTACCAGGACGTCCCCGGGCTTCCCCACCGCCTGCCGGTAGGCATCGATGCTCCGGTAGAAGGTGTAGAACTCCGGATCCTTGTTGTAGGCCGCCGCGTAAATCTGCGCCGCCGTGGCGTCACCCTCACCCCGTATGATCTGGCTCTGGCGGTTCGCTTCGGCCAGGATGACCGTCTGGTCGCGATCCGCGGTCGCCTTTCGCTCTTCCGCAATCTCGCGACCCTCTGCGCGGCGCTGCGCGGCAACCCGCGCGCGCTCTTCCCGCATCTGCTGATATACCGAATTGCGGACATCATCGGGGAACTCGACCTGCTTCACGCGCACGTCGACTAGGTCGACGCCGAGACCTTCAGCCGTCTCCGATGCCGAGTCCAGCATGTCGCGCATCAGTTCCACGCGTTCCACCGAAATCGCCTGCTGCACCGTCCGCTTGCCAAGTTCGGTCACGATCGCGTTACGCACGATTTCCGACAGGCGATCGTTGGCCACCATTAACGACCCTCCGGTCGACGTGTAGAAGTTAACCGCGTCCACGATGCGCCACTTGACGAAGAAGTCGACCTGGAGAGCAAGGCGTTCAGCCGTGAAGATGCGCTCGGGCTGGTCGCTGATGGTCAGGATACGTTTGGGGAATTTCTGCACCGTCTGGAACACGGGGATCTTGAAATGCAGCCCCGGCTCGTAATCCGCCTCCACGACTTGCCCGACCTGCAGCTTGATAGCCAGTTCGCGTTCGTTGACGGTAAACGCGGACATCCCCAGGACGATCAGCAACAATCCCGAGATGACGAGAATGCCGAATCTCGCGTTGTTCATTGCCTGGTCCTCCGGTTGCGCGCCGTTTCCGACTCGTCAGGCGTCCTGGTTGCCTCGGAAGTAGTCCGGGATTCGAGAGATCTCGCAGGGTCGGATGACAGCGCCCTGTTCTGCGCGCCAATGAGCTGTTCCAGCGGCAAGTACATCAGGTTGCCGCTGGAGTCGGTATCGATCACGATCTTGTTTGCCCGCTCGTACACGTCCTGCACCGCATCGATGTAGAGACGCGCCCGGGTAACCCGCGGCGCCTGCTGGTACTCCGTCAGCAGCGCTTCGAATCGCGACGCATCACCTTCGGCGGCGGCAATGACCCGCTCCCGGTACGCCTCTGCCTCCTGGAGGATTCGTTCCGCCTGGCCGCGTGCCCGCGGCACCAGGTCCTGCGCGTACGTGTCGGCCTCGAGGATGTAGCGGTCCCTGTCGTTGCGTGATTTTTGCGTGTCGTCCACGGCCGCCTGCACCGCCTGGGGATAATCAAGGTTCTCCAAACTGATCGACGTTATGGTGATGCCCGCGCCGTATGTATCGAGCGTGTTCTGCAATATCTCATGCGTCCGCGGGGCGATCTCGTCGCGTCGCTCTGTGACGAGCACCTGCAACGAACTGGTGCCCACGACCTCGCGCAACGCGCTTTCCGTGACGTCCTGCACGGTCATTTCCGGGTCAACCACTTCGAAGCTGAACTTGACCGGATCGGACCTGCGGTACTGCACCACCATCTGGATGAAAACGTAGGATTCATCCGCGGTCAGGATTTCGGTGCGGAAAGAGTAGTTGGCGACGGCCTCGGTGTTGACGATGTCGACGGTCTCGATCGGGTACGGAAGATGCCAGTGAAGTCCCGGCATGGCGGTGACGGTATAGGCACCGAAGCGTTGCACGATGCCGCGCTCGGCCTCATCCACCCGGTAGAGTCCCGTCAGCGCCCACGCAATCAGCAACAGCACGGCGAGCGCCCAGGCGCCGGCCGAACCACCTGGCGTGCGCGACGCAGTGCCACCGCCCCGGCCGCCGAAGATCGCACCTAGACGGCGCTGCCAGTTCTGCACGATCCGGTCGAGATCGTGCGGCTCCTTGTCGTCTTTCTTCCAGGGGTCTTTTCCGTTACCAGAATCGTTCCAGGCCATGCTCTTCTCTATCTTTGTGTTGCGGCGCCGGGCGGCTGGTCCGCTCCCATACGCTCCAGTATGTCAGCGGGCAGGTTCTCACGTTTCACAAACCTGTGGAAATCCCGCTCGCCCATGTTCAGCTCCAATGTCCATCCGCCATCGTCGGTCGAAATCTCCTGGGATACTGCGCCCATGTCGAAAAGCAGGGCGCGCTGGCGACCCTGGTTGGGGTGAAGATGAACAATGCCTCGTACTTTTTCCCGCTGCAGGCGCTCCGAGATCGCCTGCAGCAGCAGAGGAATGCCTTCGCCGGTGACGGCTGACAGCCACACCGCCCGGCCCTTCCCGAAACGATTATTGGCCCGCCGCGGCGGCCGGTCGAGTTTGTCAATCTTGTTGTATACACGAATTTGCGGCACCCGGTCCGCATCCAGCTGTTTCAGGACGGCGTTCACCTGGCGCACGCGCTGCCAGCGATTGTCATCGCTCGCATCGATCAGGTGCAGGATGAGGTCCGCTTCGCGCGTCTCCTGCAGGGTCGACCGGAATGCGGCAATCAACTCGTGCGGCAGGTCGCGCACGAAGCCCACGGTATCTGCGAGTATGATCCGGCTGCGGTCGGGCAACTCGAGCCGCCGCATGGTCGGGTCCAGCGTCGCGAACAACTGGTCCTCGACGTAGACGCCTGCCTCTGTCAGCGCGTTGAACAACGTTGACTTGCCGGCATTCGTGTAACCCACGATCGCGACGGTCGGTATTTCCGCGCGAATCCGGTTCTGGCGATTCATTTCCCGCCGGCTATCGACGGTTTCGAGTCGCGAGTTGAGCTGGCGAATACGCTTGCCGATGAGCCGCCGGTCCGTCTCGAGCTGGGTTTCACCCGGCCCCCTCAAGCCGATACCGCCCTTCTGGCGCTCGAGGTGGCTCCAGCCTCGTACCAGCCGCGTCGACAGGTGGCGAAGTTGCGCCAGTTCAACCTGCAGCTTGCCTTCGAAACTTCGCGCGCGCGTGGCAAAAATGTCGAGTATCAGTCCGCTGCGATCGAGCACGCGGCACTCCAGTGCCTTCTCGAGATTGCGTTCCTGGCTCGGGCTCAAAGGGGCACTGGAAATCACCAGTTCCGCTTCGTGCTGCACGATGCGCTGTTGCAGTTCCTCGACCTTCCCCTTACCTATAAAAAAACGGGAGTCGGGAGCCTTGCGTGAACTTACGAGTTCGTCGACCACGCGGGCGCCTGCCGAGGTCGCAAGCTCGGCAAATTCCTCGCGTTCCAGGATATCGGGGGCTCCATCGGGTGTCGCATGGACCAGAATGGCACGTTCGCCGCTTCGCGGTCGCTCAAACAATCAGGACCTCCAGGTCCGGCGACAGGTTGGTCTCAGTCGTCACTGTCTCCTGCTTCATCTTCCGGCAACGGCAAACGCACATTGCGCGCCGGCACGACGGTGGATATTGCGTGCTTGTACACCATCTGGTTTACGCTGTTTTTCAGCAACACCACGAACTGGTCGAACGAGTCGACCTGTCCCTGCAGCTTGATACCGTTCACCAGGTAAATGGAAACAGGTACCTTTTCCTTGCGCAGAATGTTGAGGAACGGGTCCTGTAACGATTGCCCTTTTGCCATATTGGGTCTCCTTATTCTTGTTGTAGCTCAAATCCAGGCAATCACATTCATGGGACACGGCGATCCGATGGCGTCGGATGCCAATATGCCATGCCCGGAAGCCTCCGCGGCAGACACACCGGCTGCGAACGAACACATCGACGAACCTTGTCCTTCGATGGATGCATAACTGTGATTGATCATCATTCGGGTCACATTCATACATAAATCCGGAACGGAAAACGGTACGTAATGGCGGATTCGCGGCAGGTATCTTATCTATCTTGCAGGCTCCTTGCCCAGAGCGAAGGGAAATTCTAACACAGCTTCAGTATTTGCAACGCGGGCTTATTGAGCCGTTCCCCGGCCGATTCGCGCCTCTACCGAAGTGACAATGGTGTCGATCGTCCCCGGTTCAAGAGGATCGAGGGCGCAAAGTCCGGATTCGCTGCGCAGCCAGGTCAGCTGGCGCTTGGCGAGTTGCCGGGTAGCAGCGCGCGCCCGCGCCACCGCCGTCTCGAGGTCGCACTCTCCGTCGAGGTGCGACCACAGCTGGCGATACCCCACTGAACGCATCGAGGGACTGCGGGCGGACAGTCCGGGCCGTTGGCGAAGGCGCCGGACTTCATCCAGGAATCCATCTTCGAGCATCTTCGCCAGGCGCTTCTCGATACGGCTGTGAAGAGTGGACCGGGCAGGCGGAATGAGGCCGAACTTCAAAAAGCGCACGGGAGCGTCACGGTCGGCCTTCCCGTTGCGGTGCCATTCAGTGATCGTCCGTCCGCTGGTTCGATATACCTCCAGCGCACGCTGGATCCGCTGGCTGTCGTTCGGGTTGATCCTGTCCGCGGCGGTCCTGTCGACTGCCGCCAGTTCGCGGTGCAGCGCCGGCCAACCCTTGGCAGCAGCTTCGGCATCGATGGCTGCCCGGATATCCCGGTCGGCCTGAGGCAGTTGCGCAATTCCGCGGGTAAGCGCGCGGAAGTACATCATCGTGCCGCCTGCAAGAAGCGGTACGCGCCCGGCGGCCCGGATCTCCGTCATCGCGGCCGTTGCATCTCGCACGAAATCTCCCGCCGAGTAACTGTCTTCGGGCTCACGGATATCCAGGAGTCGATGCGGGTAACGCAGCAAGGTTTCCTGATCGGGTTTTGCCGTACCGATGTCCATGCCCCGGTATACCAGCGCGGAATCGACACTGACAATATCGAGAGGCAGCGCGTCGGCCAGCCGGAGCGCCAACTCGGTCTTGCCTGACGCTGTTGGACCCATCAGGCAAACAGCAACGGAATTAGCGGGCACTGCGCGCTTATTGCCCTCGCAGGAACAGCCTGTCGAGGTCAGCCAGGCTGACTGTCGTCCAGGTCGGCCTGCCATGGTTGCACTGGTCCGATTTCTCCGTCGATTCCATCGCACGCAAGAGAGCGTTCATTTCCGCGACGGAAAGGGTCCTGTTCGCGCGAACGGCGTGGTGACAAGCCATCGTTGCGAGTAACTCGTGACTCTTGTCTTCGATGCGGTTGCTGATGCCGCTTTCCTCAAGGTCCGAAAGAATGTCCCGCACGAGCGTCTCCACATCGGACTGTTTCAGCAGCGCGGGAATTTCGCGCACCACGACGCTTGCCGGTCCCACGCGGTCCAGTTTCAGCCCCAGCCTCTCGAATACATCGCCCGCCTGTTCCGCAAGTTCAGCCTCCCGTTCCGATACCGCGACCGTGACCGGAACCAGCAACGGCTGGCGGACAATGTGCTTTTCGTCAAACGCGTTCTTCAATTGCTCGTACACGATGCGCTCGTGTGCGGCATGCATGTCGACAACGACAAGACCGCTGTCGTTCTGGGCGAGAATATAAATTCCTGCCAGTTGTGCAATCGCGAAGCCGAGCGGCGGCAATCCCTCACGTTGCAAGTTCACGGGTTTCGGCATGGCAGGCGCAGTGCTCGTGTTTGCCAGGACTTCGTAGCCCTGAATCGCCTCCCCCACGCGATTGCTTCCTGCCCGGGCGGGGAGCTGCATTGCCGATTGCCTGAAGAACGCCCGACTCACGAGACCTGACGCCACAGGTGTCGTTTCGCGGGTGCCGGCGCGCGTTCCCGCAAGGCAGTGTTCGATTGCCTGCGATACGGCTCCGTGTACCGCGCGTCCATCGCGGAAACGCACTTCGAGTTTCGCGGGATGTGCGTTCGCGTCGACTACCGCGGGGTCTATGCTCAGGTACAGGACATACGCCGGATAGCGGCCGTGAAACATCACGTCCCGGTAGGCATGCCTGGCGGCATGGCTCAGGGTCCGGTCGACGATGCTGCGCCCGTTAACGAACCAGAACTGCAGGTCGGGCTGGCTGCGGTTGAACGTCGGCAGTCCCAACCACCCCGACAGTGAAATGTCGCTGGTCGAGGCCGCCGGCCTGTCGAGGTACACCACCTGTGAGGCGAAAGCTTCCCCACAGATGTCCTGGATACGCCTGAGACGTCCCTTGTCGTCGGTAGCAGGCGCGAGGCGCAGGACCGTACGCCCATTCTGGGTAACGGAGAAAGCGACGTCCGGGCGCGCAAGCGCCAGCCGGCGAATCCACTTGTCGATATGCTGGTGCTCGGTACGTTCGCTGCGGAGGAATTTCCGGCGACCGGGCGTGTTGTAGAAGAGATCCCGCACTTCGACGGTCGTGCCGGCAGGGTGAGCGCACGGAACAGGCTCCCCGAGCGTGCCGTCCAGCGCTTCGACCTGCCAGGCGGCATCCACGCCGGTTGCCCGCGAACTCAAGACCACACGCGCTACCGACGCAATGCTCGGGAGGGCTTCGCCGCGAAAGCCGAGCGAGGCAATCGCCTCGAGATCCCCGAGGCTGGCAATCTTGCTCGTGGCATGCCGCGACAGCGCCAGCCCGAGTTCCCCCGCAGCAATGCCATAGCCGTCGTCTCGTACGCGGATCAGCTTGCGCCCACCCTCCTCAAGATCGATAGAGACGGATTGAGCGCCTGCATCGAGGCTGTTCTCCACCAGCTCCTTGACGACTGATGCAGGACGTTCCACGACTTCGCCGGCGGCGATCTGGTTTACCAGGTGCTCGGGGAGCTGGCGGATTGTCATCGAAAATCGGCAGTTCTGCGGCGAGGAGACGGGGCATTCTTTCAAATGCACCACAGAATGTGTAGGGCGTCTGCAAAAGCGGGAAGAGACCGCCAGGAGCCCGTCCTACGGGCGACCGTCGATGTCGCAGGCCCCTAGGTCCCCGTCAGGACCGGAATGCGAAGTTTTTGACCGACCCGCACGGTATTCCCAGAAAGTCGGTTCGCTGTCTTCAACTCCGTAACGCTGACATTGTAACGCGCGGCAATTTCGCTCAGCGTATCGCCACTGGAAATTACGTAATCGACCTGGGCGCTCGAGGAGCCGCGGAGGTTCATCGCGATCTGTGTATCG
>DATGQI010000080.1:0-14033 GCA_035304285.1 Woeseiaceae bacterium | reverse complement strand
CCATCTTCGTCGGCTTCATTGGTGGCCGTCGGTCGGCCTTCGGGGAAAGCGCTCGGGAAGTTGCCGCTCAAGCGCGCGGCGATGACGTATTCGTCACCGCTCGGGGTAAAGTCTCTCTGTAGCGCAGCCGGGTCGGGAAGGAAGCTGAACCGCGATGCAGGGATGGTCGCCGCATTCTGGCTCGAGCCGAAGAGCGGCACGAATGACAGGTTGCTTCCTTCTTCTGCGCTGATGGTCCCGGCCACACCCACGTTCAGTGCTTCGAGGTCCGCGGTGACGACTTCCTCGCTGTTCAGCTGGGTGCTGGTGATACCGAGCAGGCCCAGGTGGCGGACCGGGCGGCCGGTCATTCCGGATGATATCTGCAATGCCAGCCCGGCATCTGCGACGACGTCGCTCGTGGTATACGAAAGGCCCCAGGCCTCGAAAAGCGTCGCGAGATTCGATGCCTGCCCCTGCGGCGGCATCCCCGCGGGCATTCCCTGCGGCGCGGCCGAAGGGTCTGCCTCCGCGACCGGGTCCACGAAGATGAGGGCTTTACCGCCGGCCATGATGAACTGGTCGATGGCATAGAGCGTCGAATCCGGGAGGTCCTTCGGCTGCACGATCCACAGGAGCCCGATCTCGTCATCGATGGACTCGACCTCGGTACCGAGATCACGCACATCGAAAAGCTGCTGGGCCTGCTGGAATATTACCCACGGCGATTGCATCTGCTGGGTCTGCGGGTTGAAGTCTCCCGACATGCGGACGCCGGAGATCAGTCCCACTGCCTGGCGCTCCGGCTGCGCCAGCGTGCTGATGAGCTTCGCGATGTCGTACTCGAGGAATTCCTCCTTGTCCGGCTGGAAGAAGGGGATGATCTCCTCGTCGCCCACGCTGTTCGTTCCGGCTAAGCCCATGTAGATTGCATCGGGAGATGCGGCGGTCTGTACCCCCTGCAAACGGAACTGGGTCGCGCGGTCTTCCTCCTCGGAGAATGGCAGCGGGTCGATGACGTTCAGGCGGATATTACCGTCCGCCTCGTCTTCCATCTCCTCCAGCATTTCGCGCACGCGGTTGGCGTAGCTTCGCAGGGAAGGAATGTTCTCCGTGGCCCTGTCGGAGAAGTAGAAGTACAGGTTGATGGGCTCATCGATGTTATCGAGGATGCGCTTCGTTCCGTCGGACAACGTGTAAAGCTGGTTGTCGGTGAGGTCGATCCGCCAGCCGCGGAAAAGCTGGTTGCTGATAATGACCGCGGCGATAAATGCCAGTGCCAGCAGCAAGAGGCTGGTGGTATTGATGCTTTTCTGGGACGAGGTGGTCATGTTCAGTCAGCCTGCTTCCACTGCAGGACAATCGTGTTCGCGTACAGGAACACCGCTATCACCAGCGCGAAGTAAACGAGATTGCGAAAGTCGATCACGCCTTTGCTGATGTTGGAAAAGTGTGTCAGGAAGCTCAACGATGCGATGCCGTCCACGATCGTCTGGGGCGCCCAGGCGGAAAAGAGGTCCAGCACCAGCGGGAAGCCGGAAAGCAGGAAGCCGAAGCATGCAACTACCGTGAGCACGAAGGCGATTACCTGGTTCTTGGTTGTCGCCGAAAGGCAGGAGCCGATCGCCAGGAATCCCCCGGCCATGAGGAAGCTGCCGACGTAGGCCGCCATGATGGCGCCGTTGTCCGGGTTGCCCAGGTAGTTAACGGTGATCCAGATCGGGAATGTCAGCGCCAGGGCAATCCCGGTAAATGCCCAGGCGGCGAGATATTTGCCGAGGACCGCCTGCCATGGGGTTACAGGGAGTGTCATCAGCAATTCGACGGTGCCGGTCTTTCGTTCTTCCGCCCATAGCCGCATCGCAATGGCCGGCACCAGGAAAAGGTAAAGCCATGGGTGATAGTTGAAGAACGCGCTGAGGTCGGCCTGGCCGCGTTCGTAGAAACCTCCCAGGTAGAAAGTGAACGTTCCCATGAGGACGAGAAAGATGACGATGAATACGTAGGCGACGGGCGTCGCAAAATAACTGTGCAGCTCGCGCCGGAAGAGCGCTGAAATGATGCTCATGCCGCCGTACCTTGCGTAACCTGGCGAAACACCTCGTCGAGCCGGCCGCCCTCCAGCTGCAGGCTCGAGACGTTCCAGCGGTTTTCCGATACCAGGCTCGAGATATCGCGCCATGGTCCTGCGTCACCACTGCCACGCCGTGCGAGCGCCGTGATCGACATGCGGGCGCGGTCGGATTCCGTGCCCGCCACTGAAGGCAATTTCTCGATCGCCGACCGAACCTCGTCGAATAACGATTCCTCGGCGAGCGTTACCCGCACGGCGTTGTGGAAACGAGAGGTAGCGGCAAGGTTCGCCGGCGCGTCGTCGGCGAGTATCTTGCCGGCAGCGATGATGATCGCGCGGCTGCACACAGCCTCGACCTCTTCGAGGATGTGCGTGGATATCACGATGAGCTTGTCGGCCGACATTGAGCGAATGAGCTCCCGAACTTCGTGCTTCTGGTTCGGGTCGAGCCCGTCCGTAGGCTCATCCAGGATCAGTACGTCGGGGTCGTGGAGGATCGCCTGGGCCAGGCCCACGCGGCGCTTGAAGCCCTTGGAGAGCGTGTCGATCGACTGCTCTAGTACCGGCCCCAGGTGCAGCTGTTCCGTTACCTCGGCGAGCCTCGCTTTGCGAGTGTCCCCGGTCAGGCCGCGGATGTCGGCGATGAAATTGAGGAACGAGCCGGGTGTCATCTCCGGGTAAGACGGCGCCCCTTCCGGCAGGTAGCCAAGGTGCCTGCGGGCCGCCAGCGGGTTTTCAATGATGCTGTGCCCGCAGATGGATGCAGTGCCCGCATCGGGCGCCACGAAACCGGTGAGCATCTTCATCGTGGTCGACTTGCCGGCGCCGTTAGGGCCGAGAAAGCCTAAAACCTCTCCGGGTGAGCAACTGAAGCTGAGCTGATCGACAACCGTGTGGTGGCCGTATCGCTTTGTAAGACCATTTAGTTCGATCATGCAGTTTTCTTGCGCTCAGTTTCCTGCGTTGAGTTTCTTTCCGATGTGGGCTTGCGCGGGAGCCATGCCGCGCGCGGCTGCATCTTTTAACAAAAAGCCTTTTTCCCCGCAAGCGGCGGCGGGAACGGCACTTACGGCTGTCCCGTCGCGGCGCCCTCCGGCGGTATGACGCTGGACACTCCACGGTTCCGCGGATCCGACGCCGGTACGAGACTATCGTCGTCGCGCCAGATAACCTGCATGTCGCCGAACTCCCACTGGTGCGGCTCCACGCGATAGCCGCGGTCCGAGAGCGCCGATATGGTCGAGTCGGGAAGCGGGCGGCCCGGACTGTAGGTAACCAGGTCCGGCGGCAGCAACTGGTGATGAAAGCGAGTCGCGCCTACGGCTTCCGCCGGCGACATCCCGAAGTCGATGATGTTGACGATCGTCTGGAAGACCGAGGTGAATATGGTCGTTCCTCCGGGCGTCCCGGCGACCATGGCAACTTCATTGTCTTGCAACAGAATCGTGGGAGACATCGAGGACAACATGCGCTTTCCCGGCTGGATCTCGTTCGCCTCGTTGCCGGTCACGCCGTAGGTGTTCGGCACGCCCGGCTTGACGCTGAAGTCGTCCATTTCGTCATTCAACAGGAAGCCGGCACCTTCGACTACGACACCGCTGCCAAAGCTTATGTTCAACGTGTAGGTCTGTGCGACGGCATTGCCCCACTGGTCGACGATGGAGTAGTGAGTCGTGTCGGGGGACTCGTGCGCCACCGTGCCGGCCGAAACCACTGCCGAGATTTCGTCAGCATCGACTTCGGCCGCGCGCTGCATCATGTATTCCTCGCTCACGAGGCGATCGATGCGGGTATCCACGTAGTCCGGGTCGCCCAGGTACTCCGCGCGGTCCGCGAAGACGCGCTTTTCGATCTCGGCAACGAGATGTATGTATTGCGGTGAGTTGTGGGGCAGTTCCTCGAACTCGTGGTTGAGGTAATCCTTCATCTTCAGTAGCTGGATCACGGCAAAACCGCCGGAACTCGGCAGCGGCGCCGAGAGGATTTCGTACCCGCGCCACTCGGCGCGCAGCGGTTCGCGCCAGACGGCCTTGTAACTTTCGAGGTCCTCGAGCGTGATGAGGCCCTCGCCGCGCTCCATCTCCGCCGTGATCAATTTAGCAGTTTCGCCCTCGTAAAAGTCCGCCGGCCCCTGTTCGGCGATGCGCCGCAATGTTGCCGCGAGTTCCGGTTGACGGAAAACCTTCCCCGACTCGAGATCGCCGAAGTACTCGCCGAAGTTGGTCTTGTCGCTAAACCATTCGATCATCATTTTCATGCCGCCGCCCAGCGAGTCGGGGACGACGAAACCGTCCTCGGCGATGCGTGCGGCGGGACTCACCAGGTCTTCCCATGGGACGGTGCCGTAACGCTGGTGCGCCGCCCAGAATCCCGCGACCGTGCCCGGCACGCCAACGGCTTTGTGGCCGATGAGGCTCGCGCCGGGGATCACGTCGCCGTTCTCGTCCAGGTACATGTCGCGGTCGGCCGCGAGCGGCGCGGTCTCGCGGTAATCGAGGAATGTCGATTCGCCTTTCATGTGAATGAGCATGAAGCCGCCGCCGCCGATGTTGCCGGCTTCCGGGTAAGTCACTGCCAGTGTAAAGCCCGCCGCGATGGCGGCATCCACAGCGTTGCCGCCGGCTCTCAGGATCGCCTCGCTCACCTCCGCCGCGTAGCGATCGGGCATTGCTACCGCCGCTTCGCGTCCACCCTCGCGGTTGACAGCCTCCGCGGCGGGCGCGACGGCCTGGGGCGCCTCAGTTGCCGGAGAGCAGGCGAGGACGAGGAGAAGAGTCGCCTTGAGCGACAGGAGCTTACAGAGTCTTAACATCAGAATGACCCGCTTTGGAGAACGCGGCATTCTTCCACAGATCGCAGGAATTGTCGTCGCGGGACGAATTTCGCCAGGGGTCTGCGCTATTTCGCGACGAAAATTTCTACCGCGCAGACCCTAGCGCATGGTTCCGATCATGTGGATAGTCTCGGCCAGCTGTTGCCTTTCCTCTTGGTTCAGGTCCAGGTCATTCATCAGTCTTTCAGCTCGCTGCGTATCGACCTGGGCCACCCTTTGAATGTGCGCGACGAGCGCCTGCTTGCGCTTTTCGAGGTCGCCGATGCTGTTCACCAGCAGACGTCGGGATGGCGTCATCTCAGTCCAGTTTGAAGCCAGGGCTACGATAGCGCCTTCGCGTGCAACCCCTCCGGGAAGGTCCTGTACCCAAAGCTGGGCTGCATCGGCGTCGCTGTGGCTCCACATCATCGCGAGCGATGCCGTTGCGCGTTCGCGCTGCGGAGCGCCGCTGATCGACGTCACAAACGTTGCCGCCTGCTGCGGATCGTGGTACCCGAACTGCCTGATCAGCCCGCCGTAGATCATGTCACGCTCAGGTCCTTCGGGAACCAGGCGCGCCAACTCTACCGCCGCACCTATGTCGTCCTGGGCAATGCCATTTATCGTTGAAGCGAGGAGTTGAGGATATTCCTCGGTGCCTTCGAAACTGCTGATGAATCTTTGGGCCTCCCCGACCGAGCGCTGCCTCGCGAGGCTTGCTGCAAGCTGCGCACGCCACACGCGTTGCGACTCCTCATCCAGCCGCGGTAGCCACTGCAAAGCCAGGTCCAGGTCCGTCTCGGTCAGCCCCCTTGCAGCCCCGGACAGCAGCGCGCGCCGCTCGGTGTCATCCCGACTCAGCATCCAGTTCAGTGCGGCATCGGGATCGTTCTGCACCCACATCGTGGCGAGGTTCTGCGCAACCTCATCGCGTGTGCCGGTTTGTTCGATCCGGTCCAGCAATGCAACGGCTTTTTGTGGATCCTGGTAAGAGATAGCCATGAAGACCCCGTTTAACGCCTGTCGTCGCTGCATCCCGGGCGGCAGCAGTTGCGCGGACGCCAGGGCAAGTTCAGGATCCCTGCCCGCGACAGAGGTGACTATTCCCGCATAGAGCCCACTCTGCATGCCCGGATCGTTCTCCTTTGCCCACTCAAAGGCACGCTGCGGATCCGCGTCTGCAAGCACCTCTCCAATGGGTCCTGCCAGCATGCGACGATACCGGGAGTTCGGAATCTGCCCGAAATACTCGAGGGCTTTCTCCATGTCCCTCGCCGCCAGCGATTTCATCGCAGTGTACAACTGCATCGTTTCGCTCATGCTGCGCTTCCCGCCCAGCCACTCGTCCAGAACCGCTTCAGGATGTATTTCCGCTTCCGCAGACCTGGCGGCATGACTAAATGACTGCCGCGCGGCGGTATCGGTGAACAGGCTCGCATACTGCTCTGTGCGCTTGCCCGGGTGGCGGCCCAGGCGCCGTCCCAGGTGGGCCGCGGCCTCCTGTCGGCTCGAAATGCTGCGCATTGAATTGATGAAATTCACCGCATCGACCGGATCCCGGTCCGCGAGAAGAGAAAGATGAGCGGCCCGCGTCGCAGTGTTTGGCTGGATTCCCAGCACCTCTTCTATGCGGTCGATCGTGTCGTTGCCGCCGTAATCATAGGCGGCATAAAGAGACTGTGCCGCCAGGTTCCTTTGCGCCGCCGACTCCAGTGCAGCCGCCGCGGCCAGCGCCTGGTCGAGATCGAGCTTTCCCCAGTTGTGCCAGACCCTGGCTTCTATCTGCCGGTTACCGCGAAACTCATCCGCGCGACTGAGCGCGAGGGCAGAGCGCGGGTCCAGTTCGGATAGCCGCAGGAAAAGGATATCGAGAGCCGCTGAACGATCCGAGGGATCAGTGATGCGACCGGCCTGGAAGATCAGGTTTTGGATAGCCGCCGAGTCGGACCGACCCGCGAGAGCATAGAGCGCTTCCGCCTGGGCAAAGTCGCCGGGCAGGGCCAGCGTCTCTTCAATGCTGCCGATCCCGGCATAGCGGCTGTTGCGGTGCAACTCGGCCGCCTCTCGCGACATCGTTGGAACGTTCTCGATGAGGGGTAGGGACTGCGCTGCATCGCGCGGAAGATGAAAGGCGATATAGGTGGCAGCGATACCGAGGACGAACCCTGCGGCGGCCATGGAGATAGCACTAGCCATCGGCGTCTCCGGTAGGTCTCGAGCAGCGGCGAGCTGTTGCGCGCGCCGCAGCCACAGGCGGCTATTATTACGCCACCTGGGCGCAAATCACAGCAGCCGGGGCTTTGTCCCTGTCGATGCCGGTCGGCTATCGCCCAGGACGGGCGCCTGCAGCCTTCGTTTCGGGGCGATCCCGGAACAGAAAAGCTGTAGGAGCCAGCCCCGCGGGCGACAGCAAGATTCGGATTCGCGCTATCCGTTCCGGCCCGTGAGATGGGCTCCTACAGCGTTCGATACCAGCTGACGCCGTCCGTGCCGGTTTCAACGGCCATTCGCCCCTGGTAGAGCAGGTAATTCAGGTGGGCTACAGACTCGCCGGTCGCCATGATCAGGTTGCTCTCGTTGATCGGGCTCTTGAACAGCGCCGGGAACACGTCGACGGCGCGTTTCGGTTCGCGACACAGGACCGCCAGCTCGTCCAGGCAATCATGATGTTCGTTGATGAGCTCTTGCAGGCGCTCGTGAGCGCCGCGGAACGGCTTGCCGTGCGAGGGCAGCACCAGTACGTCGGAGGGGACCCTCTTCTTCATTTCAGCCAGTGACGTCAGCCAGTCATCCAGCGGGTCGGCGGCAGGCTCGGTCGGATACACGCTGACGTTCGACGAGATCGTCGGCAAGAGCTGGTCCCCGGAAACAAGCACGTTCAGCTCCTTGCAGAAAAGGCAGGCATGCTCCGGCGAATGTCCGCGGCCGATGACGACTTGCCACTCATTCGCACCTATCCGCACGGTGTCGCCGTCCTTCAGGCGGCGATAACTTTCCGGCAGGGCAGCAACATATTTGCCGAACATGCCGAACATCTTCTGGTAGTAAGACATCGCCTCCGGCGGGAAACCCGCGGCGTTGTAAAAGCGAATTCCCGCCTCAGGGGTGGGTCGCCCGGTATCGGCGACCAGGATCCGGCACAAAAGGTATTCTTCCCGCGGCATCCACAGTTCCACGTCGCACTGTTCGGTCAGCCAGCCGGCGCAGCCAGCGTGGTCGGGGTGCAAGTGCGTCACGATCACCCGGCTGACAGGACGTTCCTGCATCACTCCGGAGAACGTCTTCTGCCACACTCCCTTCGTTATATCGGTGCATACGCCGGTGTCGATGATCGCCCAGCCATCGCCATCTTCGAGGAGCCACAGGTTGATGTGACCGAGCGAGAACGGGAGCGGCATCCGCAGCCAGACGACACCTGGCGCAACCTGCATCGTCTCGCCGGCTTCAGGCCTGTCGTCGAACTCGTAGAGAATCTCCTCTCTTACGCGGGTTGCTACCATGCTAATCCTTGGTGTGCGCAGCTATTGGTGTGCATGATCGCACGAATGCTGATATGCAGCGATGTCGCGGACAGTAAGCTGTAGGAGCCCGCCCTGCGGGCGACAAGACCAGGACCTTGGCACAAATCCGAACGCGGTCGCCCGTGGGACGGGCTCCTACAGCGGTCGATTGGGACCTTGCCGCATATTCCTACGCTGCGAGCCGTCGTGCGGCCGCAAATGAGGCGAGCTTCTGTCCTATCTGCGGGCGTATCTTTTCGGCGGCCTCCGCCTTGACCGGCCCGTAGCCGCGAATTTCCATGTAGAGGCCGACGATCTCCGCGGCGAGATCGATGTTGTCCGCGTCGAGATGCGATACGAGCGTCTCGAACGTGCTCTCGAATTCGGTGATCAATGCGCGTTCCATCCGACGCTCGGCGGTGCGGCCGAACAGGTCGAAGCGCGTCCCGCGCACCCTGCGCATCGCGGCGAGCAGCCGGAAAACAGGAATCATCCACATACCGAATGCACGTTTGCGCGGCCTGCCGCGCGCGTCCACGCCCCTGTTCAGGATCGGCGGCGCAAGGTGGAAACGGATCTTTGCCTCGTCGCCGAATTCCCGTTTCACCGATTCCAGGAAGCCGCTTTCGACATGCAATCTCGCTACCTCGTACTCATCCTTGTAGGCGAGCGTCTTGAACCAGCTCCGCGCCACCGCGGTGGTAAACGGCATGTCGCGGTCCTTCCGCAGCGATGCTTCCCGTGCCCGGGCCCTGTTGACGACGTCCAGGTAGCGGTCGGCCAGGGCCCTGTCCTGGTATTCCTCCAAAAAGCGCACGCGTCGCTCGACCATCGAATCCAGCGTCTCCTCGCGCGTCGTCGGATTTGCAGAAGAGTCATCGATCGCCGATGCGACGTAACGTTCATCGGCAGCGGCGAGTCTTCCCCAGCCGAAGGCCTGGCGGTTCTTTTCGATGTCGACGCCGTTCAGTTCGATCGCACGCAGGAGGGCCTCGAGCGAGACCGGCACCAGGCCTTTTTGCCAGGCGAAGCCCAGCATCAGAACGTTCGCGTAGATCGTGTTGCCAAGCAGGTGCACCGCGAGGTCGTTCGCGGCAACGGTCGACAGGCGCTCGCTGCCGGTCACCCGGGCGATGGCGTCTATTCTTTCCCCGGCCTTGAGATTTGCATCGCGATGCCGCACGAAATCGGCGGTCGACATCTCGGCGGTGTTCAAAACCACGCGCGTGTGGCCGGCGCGATAGGTGCTCGATGCTTTCGGCGACGAACTTACGACGAGGTCACAGCCGATCACCGCGTCGGCTCTCTCGGAGTCGATGCGGACCTGGTTCAGTTGCTCCGGCGTCCGGGCCAGCCGGATGTAGCTCAGGACCGGTCCGAACTTCTGCGCGAAGCCCGTGAAGTCGAGAACGCTGGCACCTTTGCTTTCCAGGTGCGCCGCCATCGTGATCAGCGCGCCGACAGTGATCACGCCTGTGCCGCCGACACCTGTCACGAGCAGGTCGTAGCCGCCATCGACCTCGGTCATAACAGGTGCGCCGATCGCTTCCAGCTTTTCATAAGGGAATCTGGATGCTAATGGCCTGGACGGGGCGCGCTCTCCTTCAACGGTAATGAAGCTCGGACAGAATCCATTAACGCAGGAAAAATCCTTGTTGCAGCTGTTCTGATCGATTTGCCGCTTGCGCCCAAAGGGTGTTTCTTTTGGCACGACCGACAGGCAGTTCGACTCGACGGAACAATCGCCGCAGCCTTCGCACACCAGGTCGTTGATGACGGCAAATCGCTTCGGTTCCTGCATCGTGCCGCGCTTGCGCCGGCGCCGTTTTTCCGTGGCACAGGTCTGCGCATAAATCATCACGGTAACGCCGGGGATGTCACGCAGCTCTCGCTGGACCGCGTCCAGGTCGCGCCGGTGCGTTATCGTGGTTCCGGAGGGAAAATCCTCCGGCCGGAAATTCTCCGGCTGGTCGGAAACGACGGCAATGCGCTGCACACCTTCCGCGCGCACGTTGTGCGCCACCATCTGCACGGACAATGGACCGTCTACCGGCTGTCCCCCGGTCATTGCGACGGCATCGTTGAACAGTATCTTGTAGGTGATGTTCGTTTTCGCGGCGAGCGCCTGGCGAATGGCGATCGAGCCGGAGTGGTAGAACGTTCCGTCGCCCAGGTTCTGGAACACGTGCTTGCCGCCGTTGAACATCGACCGGGCAATCCAGTTGGCCCCTTCGCCGCCCATCTGGATCAGGCCGTCGGTGTCGCGGTCCATCCAGTTGGCCATGAAGTGGCAACCGATTCCCGCCAGCGCCTTCGATCCCTCCGGCACGCGCGTGGAGGTGTTGTGCGGGCACCCGGAGCAGAAGTAGGGCGTGCGCGACGCCCCGGTGACGTTGATCAGGTTGGCACCCCCGGATGTAAGGCTCGCGGCGCGGGCGCCCAGATCCAGTCCCGGGAGAACAGCGTCGAGGCGTGAGGCAATGATGCCGGCGATGCTTACCGGGGAAAGTTCGCCGATCCATGGCACCAGGTTCTGCCCCAACTCGTCCTGTTTGCCGATCATGCGTTCCGGTTTGCGGCCGGGGTAGTCGTAAAAGTATTCCTTGAACTGGCTCTCGATGATGCCGCGCTTCTCTTCCACAACCAGCACTTCGTGCTTGTCGTGGACGAAGTTGAGCGCGGAGTCGTGGGCGAGCGGCCACACCATGCCGACCTTGTAGAGGTCCAGTCCCAGACGATGCGCTTCGCGGCGGTCGATGCCCAGCAGGCGCAAGGCTTCCATCGTGTCGAGATGGGCCTTACCGGTAGTAACGATCCCGTAACGGGCATTCGGTGTATCGTAGATCTTTCGATCGATGGGATTCGCTTCGGCAAACGCGAGTACCGCCGCTTTTTTCGCCTCCATCCGCTCCTCGATCTGCGGACCCGGGAAATCCGGCCAGCGGATGTGCAGGCCGCCCGGCGGCGGAACGAAGTTCGCGGGCTTCACGAACTGCCGGGCCGGCGGCAGTTGTACGGACATCGCCGACTCCACCGTTTCCGATATCGCCTTGAAGCCGACCCACATGCCGGAGAAACGCGACAACGCGATACCGTACAGGCCGTACTCCAGGTATTCGGCAACGTTCGCCGGGTTCAGGTTGGGCATGAACCAGGCGAGGAAGGCGACATCCGATTGGTGCGGCATCGACGACGAGACGCACCCGTGATCGTCCCCGGCGACGACGAGCACACCGCCATGAGGAGAACTGCCGTACGCATTGCCGTGTTTCAGCGCGTCACCCGCGCGGTCGACCCCCGGTCCCTTGCCATACCAGATGCCGAAGACACCATCGACCGTCCGGTCGCGCTCGGCCTCGACCTGCTGCGTTCCGAGAATAGCAGTGGCGGCCAGGTCTTCGTTGACGGCCGGCAGGAACCTGACATTGCTTGCCTCGAGAAATTCGCGCGCGCGCCAGAGTTCGAGATCATAAGCAGCAAGTGGTGACCCGCGGTAGCCGCTGATGAAGCCTGCGGTGTTCAAACCGGCAGCCTGGTCGAGACGCCGTTGCATGAGCGGAACGCGCACGAGGGCTTGCGTACCGGTGAGGAACACCCTGCCGGATTCGCGCCTGTACCGGTCGTTCAGTTCGTAGGTGTCGATGCCGGTTGCTTCTGCGAGCGGTGTCGCGGTGACCATCTGTAAACCCTTCGCTGGCGTGAAGGCCGCGTCTCCTGTGTGGACCGGCCGTAGCGGGCATCATCGCAAAATCGGCGCGAAACGGGATGCCATATTAGCCCTCCGAAGGCGGAAGTAACGGAATCCCGTGCCAGTTTTTGGTATTAAATCGGGATAGAATTGCGTGAAACCCGAACAGGTGACGAACATGCTGGATCGCAAGGACCAGGCGCTCCTGAAAGCGCTGCAGCAGGACAGCCGGCTGACCATGCAGCAGCTGGGTGAGAAAGTCGGCATGTCGAGTTCGGCCTGCTGGCGACGGGTGAAGAGCCTGGAGGAATCGGGCGTTATCGAACGCTATGCCGTGATGGTGAACCCGAAGAAGGCGGGGTTCTCGCTGTCGTCGATGACCCTGGTGTCACTCGCGCGGCACGAGGAAAAGAATGTCGAGAATTTCGTCAACGAGGTCATGCGGCATCCGGAAGTCCTGGAATGCTTCGCAACCAGCGGTGAGGCTGATTTTCACCTGCGCGTCGTCGTCGAAAACATCGACGCCTACAACCGTTTTCTCGATGACTTCATCTTTCGCTTACCGGGGGTATCGCAGGTGAGATCCAACATTGTGCTTAAGGAGATCAAGACCGATACGGCGCTCCCGTTTCGCGATTGACCTCTCAATGCTCGCTTACGGCTGCCAGTGTTCGTCGGTGGCCACCATCGTCAGCACATCGTAGCTTGCGACCACTTCTCCATCCTGGTTGGTCACTTCGGTGTCCCAGCGCACTTCGCCGTAGCCCGTTCCCTCGCGGAGCGTCTTCTGTTTGCAGGTTAGCCTGACCCTGATTGCATCGCCGTGGTTCACGGGCTGCGCAAACCGCAGTTCATCGAGGCCGTAGTTCGCCAGCACCGGCCCGAATTCCGGGTCCACGAAAAGTCCCGCTGCGAAAGAGACGATCAGGTAACCGTGGGCCACCCGGCCTTCGAAGAAGGGGTTCCTCTTCGCAGCTTCTTCATCCATGTGTGCGTAGAACCTGTCGCCCGTGAATTCGGCGAAGCGTTCAATGTCGTCCAGCGTAATCTGGCGCGTGGCGGTATGGACAGTGTCGCCGATCTCCAGTTGCTCGAAGGTTTTGCGAAACGGGTGTCGGCCGGGGTCTTTTTCATCCGCACCCCGGATCCAGCGACGGCCGGTGTGGCTCAGCGTTTCGGGCGAACCCTGCAGCGCGGTCCGTTGCATGTAATGGAGCACGCCTCTTACTCCGCCCAGCTCCTCGCCGCCGCCCGCCCTTCCCGGTCCGCCATGAACCAGATGCGGCAGGGGCGATCCATGCCCGGTTGACTCGCCGGCACAGTGGCGATTGATGACGAGAAGCCGGCCATGATAAGGGGCAGTGCCAAGAATCAGTTCACGCGCGACGTCATTGTCGTTGGTAACGATTGAGCCGGCCAGGCTGCCGTCACCCAGCCGCGCAAGTTCGATGGCGTCGTCCAAAGTGTCGTACGGCAGGACGGTACTGACCGGACCAAATGCCTCGACCGAGTGCACGGCTTTCGCCGAAAGCGGCTTTTCGCAGTAAAGAAGCGTCGGCATGAAGAACGCGCCCTTCCGCGCATCCGCATCCGTAAGCTCGAAAGCATCATCGTTTCCGTATACGACGTCTGCCTCGGCACTCAATTCAGCAACCCGCGCGCGGACTTCGTCGCGCTGGCCGATGCTGGCGAGCGCTCCCATGTCGACGTCGTCCCTCGCCGGGTTGCCCACCCGGACCTTCCCCAAAGAGGAGGACAATGCCCGTACAAGATCCGGGGTGACTGCGGCAGGGGCGATGATGCGCCGTATCGCCGTGCACTTCTGTCCGGCCTTGCTGATCATCTCGCGCTTGACTTCGTTCACGAACAGGTCGAATTCCGGCGTTCCCGGAACGGCGTCGGGACCGAGGATGGACGCATTGAGAGAGTCTGTTTCGGCCGTGAAGCGCACCGACTGCCGGATAACGCGAGGATGCTGCT
>DATGQI010000079.1:0-5103 GCA_035304285.1 Woeseiaceae bacterium | reverse complement strand
CCAGCCGTCGTCCGAGTTGTGGTACACCGCTACCTTGCCGCCGACAGCAACACTGATCGGTCCGGAGACCACTGCCGAATAGTACTGGTTGAGCCCGGTTTCAGCGGCAACCCGCGCGTTGACGTGGAACTCGTCGGTCGGCCGCGTCGTACGCAAGAGGACCGCACCGCCGGTGACGTTCCTGCCGAAGAGCAGGCCTTGCGGCCCGCGCAGCACCTCTATGCCCTCGAGGTCGAAGACGTCGAGCACCACGCCGCCGTTTATCCCCAGGTACATGCCGTCGACGAATACGCCCACCGCGGGATCGATCGAGGGAATGGAGCTGTTGATGCCGATGCCGCGAATCGTGAAGTTCGCCGTGCCCCGGGTCGTACCGATATCTTCGAGCTGCACGCTCGGCGCGACGAAGCCGATCGCGGAAAGGTCGCGCAGATGCATCGCGTCGATCTGGTTCTCACCGTAGGCGCTTACCGCCAGCGCCGCGTCCTGCACGTCGATGCCGCCCGCGCGCTTGGTCGCCGTCACAGTGATTTCTTCGAGGAAAACCTCCGACGCCCGCTGCTGCGCCTGTGCCCCCATGGATATTCCGAGCCCGGCGAGCGCCGCGACAAGTACCAGGCCGCGTCTCGCTCGAAGTGGAGTTTTCATCATCAGATCTCCGTCAGCTTCTTATTGATGACGGCATTGTGGCGACCACAACAAACGGGCTTGTAGGCGCGCGAAGCCGTCAGGGTTTTTGAGTATGCGGCGTATGGTACTGAAACTGCTTGGATAATGTAACAATCTAAATCACAAAAAAACTACCGAAAAAGGGGCTTTCCAGGCCTTTTTGTGGTGAAAAAGGTACAACAACGCGCGGCCAGCCGCCTTCGGAAACGGCCAGTGAAGTCGCACGAGCAGGTGTTGAGCAGCTGCAGGAGCGGGCCCACCGGCGACCGCCGCCTCTCATCTACACCACCGCAGCGGTCGCCCGTGAGAGGCGCTCCTACAGCGCTTCTTCCGATGGTCGGAGCAACGGGCGGTGCTCCAGTTCGAGACGAAGGAGCGCTTCCTTGGTCGGGAGGCCGCCGCCGAAGCCGGTCAGGTGGCCGCTGGAACCGATGACGCGGTGACAGGGGATGATGATCGGAATGGGATTGCGGCCATTGGCTCGTCCTACGGCGCGAACTGCCTTGGGCCTGCCGACGCGCCTCGCGATCTCTCCGTAAGAGACGGTGGTGCCATAAGGAATCTTCCGCAACTCGTCGAGAACCTGCAGCTGGAACTCGGTTCCGCCCGGGCGCAACTCCAGGTCAAATTCCGTAAGCGTGCCGGCGAAATAGGCCGTGAGCTGCTCGCAAGCCGCATCGAACGGCTTCTCGTTGTATATCCATCGAGGGTCCGGTTCGCGCCGCATCGAGCCTTCCGGGAACCCGACCACGCACAGGGCGTCTTCGTCTCCTGCGATGAGCAGGTCGCCGATGGGCGTCGCAAGATAGCGGTAGTACATTCCTAGCCTCCTGCAGCGGGCAATGAATTCCACATGAGCATCGCGGCGTAGGCACGGTAGGGACGCCACGCTTCGGCGCGTTCGCGGATCACCGCAGGCGTCGTTCGTTCCGGATGTGTCAACGCCTTCAGCAGGCCCAAGTCTGTCGCCGGGAAGGCGTCGGGGTACTTCAGCACGCGCATGGCGACATACTGCGCGGTCCAGTCGCCGACTCCTTTTATCGAAGTAAGCGCGGCGCAGAAGGTATCGGGATCCTGCGCGGGGTCGAAATTGACCTCTCCGCGCGCGGTGGCCGCTGCGACGCGGCGGATCGTTTCTATCCGGCTGCCAACCAGCCCCATGTTGTTGAGCCGCGCGAGCCGCAGGCGTTCCGGTGTCGGAAACACACGTGACAGCACGGGATCGGCGTCGCCGGATAATCGCAACGGCTCGCCGTAACGCGCGGCGATCCTGCCGGCCAGCGTCGTTGCCGCCTTTACCGACACCTGCTGTCCCAGGATCGCCCTCACGGTGAGCTCGAAACCGTTGTACGCGCCCGGGACCCGTATCCCCGGGTGCTTCAGCAACTCCGCGCGCAATTTACTGTCGCGCTCAAGGATAAGCCCGATTTCCGCAACCGGGGCATCCAGGTCGAAAAGCTCACGCATGCGCTGGATCACTTCGAACAGCGCGTTGGTGCGTATTCGGTGCAGGGTCATGGAAAGATACCCGTCGTCCCCCGGGCGCACCTCGACAACGCCATGCTCGTCGTTCACGGCGATTGTTCTGCGGTAAGTATCGCCATCGACGTGCTCGACACCCGGCGTGGCGCGATGCGCGAAGAACTGCAGCATCGCCTGCCAGTTGAACGGCGCACGGTATGGCAGGCGCAAGACAAGGGCCGGGGACTTCCTGCCTGCGTTGCCGTTGATGCGCACCTTGCGAAGTTCGCGCGGAGGACGTCCGTAGGTCTTGATGAAAGCGTCGTTGAAGCGGCGCACGCTACGGTAGCCGGCAGCCGCCGATATGTGCGTCATCGGCAACGTGGTGTCGTCGATCAGGCGCTTGGCGAAATGAAGTCTCTGCGTATGCGCGACGGCGAGTGGCGAGGCGCCGAGGTGTTTGGTGAAAAGGCGTCGCAGATGCCGGCTCGTCACTCCGAGGCGGTCTGCCAGCTTCTCGACGTTGCCCTCATCGAGAGCGCCGCCGGCGATCAGCCGCAGACCGCGACGCACCGTGGTCGAAGTACCTCCCCACGCGGGGGTTCCGGGGGCGCACTCGGGCCGGCAGCGGAGACAGGGGCGATAGCCCGCTTCGCTGGCCGCCGCGGCGCTCGGGAAGTACGTGATGTTCTCGCGCTTCGGCGACATCACCGGGCAGATCGGGCGGCAATAGATGCCGGTGGTCTTTACGGCGATGTAGAACTGCCCGTCGAAACGTGGGTCGCGTGCAAGCCGTGCGCGTTCGTAGATCTCGTTCTGAAGCATCGGTGAAAGTATACGCCGCGGGTGGCGGTAAATTAGCCAGAATCGGACCTGGTGGGTTTGGGCAGTGGTCGCAGGAATCGGGTGGTCGTGCTCACCCGCGTGGCGGGCTCCTGCAGGTTACTGGTCCGAGGTTGGCGCGGGGTGTGACGCTGCGGGTCGCCCGTGGGACGGGCTCCTGCAGCGTTCTGTCCAAAGCTTGCGAAGAGTCCGGATGCAAGCGCTGTAGGAGCCCGCCCCGCGGGCGACACCCCCAACCACCAACCACAGATGTCAGTCGTTCAGGCCGCCCATGCAGAGGTACTTGATCTCGAGGTAATCGTCGAGGCCGTATTTCGAGCCTTCGCGGCCCTGGCCGGATTCCTTCACTCCACCGAACGGCGCCATCTCGTTCGAGATGATGCCTTCGTTGATGCCGACGATGCCGTACTCGAGGCCTTCTGCAACCCGCCAGACCCTTCCAACATCCCGCGAATAGAAATAGCAGGCAAGGCCGACTGGAGTATCGTTCGCCATCTTTATGGCTTCTTCTTCCGTTTTGAACCGGAACAGCGGCGCGACCGGCCCGAATATCTCCTCACGGAACACGCGCATCTCGTCGTTGACGTTGGTCAGTATCGTCGGGTTGACGAAATTCGGCCCGAGTTCGTTGCGCCCGCCGCCGGCGGCGACCTTCGCACCGCGTTGCACCGCATCGTCGATGAAGCTGAGTACATCGTTGGCCGCATCCTCGCTGATGAGAGGCCCGATGCTCACGCCCTCTGCCGTGCCGTCCCCGACCTTGAGCTCGGTTGCCGCGGCCATCAGCTTTTCGCTGAACTCATCGTAAACGCCATCCTGCACCAGGATGCGGTTGGCGCAGACGCAGGTCTGCCCTGCATTACGGAACTTGCAGATAATCGCGCCCTTCACGGCCTCATCCACGTCCGCATCGTCAAAGACTATAAAAGGAGCGTTACCACCAAGCTCCATCGACGTGCGCTTCATGGTGCCCGTGCACGCTGCCATCAGCTTTTTGCCGACCGGCGTCGACCCGGTAAACGTCAGCTTGCGTACGACGGGATTGGAGGTCAGTTCCTCACCGATCTCCGCCGTCTTGCCGGAAACCAGGTTTATGACACCGGCAGGAATACCGGCGCGTTCACCCAGTTCCGCGAAGGCGAATGCCGAAAGCGGCGTGTAGTTCGCCGGTTTGCAAACAACTGTGCAGCCGGTTGCAAGTGCGGGGGCGATCTTGCGCGCAAGCATCGCGTTCGGGAAATTCCAGGGGGTAATGCAGGCTACGACGCCCACAGGCTGCTTGATGACGACGATGCGCTTGTCGCTGGAGGGCGCAGGAATGGTATCGCCGTAAATGCGCTTCGCCTCTTCGGCGAACCACTCTATATAACTTGCGCCGTAGGCAATCTCGCCCCGCGACTCCGCGAGCGGCTTGCCCTGCTCCGCGGTCATCAGCTGCGCCAGGTCCTCCTGGTTCTCCATCATCAGGTTGAACCACTTGCGCATGACTGCGGCGCGTTGCTTCGCGCTCTTGCTGCGCCAGCCGTCCATTGCGCGCGCGGCCGCATCAATAGCCCGACGGGTTTCCGCCGCACCGCACCTGGCGACCTCGGCGATAACTTCCCCGTTTGCCGGATTCCTTACTTCGTAAGTTTCATTGCTGTCGCTGTCAACCCACTTGCCGTCTATGTAGGCCTTCGTTTTCAGTAGCGCTTTATCGGATATGCTGACACTCACTATTCGGCTCCGTCTTCTCATCGTTGCGACATATGAGAATAGAGGCAAACAGCCGGCACCACAATCGCGAGCTCGCGACAGGCTTCAGCACCATGTGCCGAAGAAAAAAAGCGGGAGGCCCGCCGGCCTCCCGCTTCACCTGCTGCTCTCTGTAAAACTTACGCTGCGGCTTTGCGAACGATGCGCTCGTTCTTCGACAGCCACTGCTCGAGTTCATCGGCACCGCCAATGTGCTCGCCGCCGATAAACACCTGCGGAACGGAGGTTGCGGCTGCAACTGCGCGCAGCGTCTGGTCCGTGTACTCACGGTTCAACCGCAGCTCCTCGAACTCGATTCCTGCGTCGCGCAGGAGGCCCTTGGCCTTTGCGCAATGCGGACAGCCATTGCGGGTAAACACGGTGACGTCGAGTGGT
>DATGQI010000078.1:0-4257 GCA_035304285.1 Woeseiaceae bacterium | reverse complement strand
CTGCCCGCGGTGTGCAACGCGCTGGTTTTCTTGAGCTGCAGGTTTCCGCCCTGCGCATTCTTCAACGCCGTGCTGAAGTCGACATCGCGGGCCTTGTAGCCTGGCGTGTCGGCGTTCGCGATATTCGACGACAGCACTTCATTGCGCCGGGCGCGAAAGTGAAGCGCCTGCTCGTGCTGTGCGAACGGTTGTAATTTCATGTTGCTTAATCTCGTTGTTGTTCGTGCGGAGCGGTCTATGCAACTGGCATGCCAACAACGGTGCGCACGAGAAAACGGCGCAGCGGCTAAAGTTTTGCCGCTGTTTGCCGAGGGATGCGTGGTTTCAACTTCCGGATTGCGGCAAGCAATTGCCGCGAAGGCGGCAACGGTTTGCACTGCGCTGCGCCAACGCATGCATCTCGCACCGCGCCACCGGCAGTGGTGGCGATGGCTCCTGCGGCTGGCACGACCCTTGCAGGGCTTCCCCGCACTATTAAAGAGGTCGGTCGAAAACGAGCAAGCGGCCGGTGCGGCTCGAACGTCGGCAGAACGCCGGGGCGTAGACACGCCGCATGCTTATGCCGCGCGATTGGGGATTGGCAATATGATAAATGACGGGATTCGCCTCGTCGGGTTATTGACGCGAGCCTCGCTTGCGCGTCGCTTTTCCGGCACACGGGTATTCATCTCGGTCGGCATACTGTCGCTCGCGGCTGCTCCCGCGGTAGCGTCCGATACGGCCGGATACCAGCCGGTGGAGACAATCACCAAGACAGCTCAGGAGTTCCTGGAGCACCGAATCGCGGAGACCGACCGTCGTGTGGAGCCGCGGGCCGGGAAACTCGACCCTCGCCTGAAGCTCGCTCGTTGCGATCGCCCCCTGCAGGGCTTCCTTCGCGACGGCGAAAAGATCGGCGCTCGAACGATCGTGGGCGTCCGCTGCAGCGGCAGCAGCCCGTGGAAGGTTTATGTCCCCGTGGACCTCGTCGAGATGCGGCCTGTCCTCGTGGCGCGGCAGGCGTTGCCGCGCGGTCACCTGCTTGGCGAGGCGGACCTCGTGCTCGAGGAACGCGACGTATCGAGGCTTGCCGGCGGCTTTGTCACGAACGGCGCCAGCGTCGCCGGGCAGCGCCTCAAGCGACAGCTGGTTTCCGGCAGCGTGCTGTCGCCTTCAATGCTGGAGACCCAGGTGGTAGTCAGGCGCGGCCAGTCGGTAACCTTGGTGGTGCGAAACGACAAGTTGAATATCCGCATGGCAGGCACCGCTTTGATGGACGGCACGGTCGACCAGCGGATTCGCGTGGAGAACACGGTCTCCAGGCGCATCGTCGAGGGCTTCGTGCGCTCGCCGGAGTATGTCGAGGTCCTGGTACGGTGATGCCGGGCGTTAAAGTTCCGGCCGGAATGGCCGATACCTTTTTTAGCAGCAACAATGACAGTTGAGGTTGATAATTATGTCTAATGGGATTAACCAGATGGCACAGGGACTGCTCGGAAAAATAGCGGAAAACAGTTCCGCAGGTGCGAAGAAGGTCGGCGTTGCCGGCGCATCCGCGCCAGCGAACGCCGCCAAACCGGCTGCAGACGGTACATCCGGTCGTCCCGCAGGCGAGACGGTCGAGTTGACCAGCAGCGCGCAATTGCTCGAGCGGCTGGAGAAAACTCTCGCCTCGCTCCCCGAAATAGATCGCGCCCGCGTCGATGCGGTAAAGGCGGCGATCGAGAGCGGTGAATATGAGATCGACGCGGAACGCATCGCCTCCGCGTTACTCCAGAACGAAAGGCAGCTCGGCTGATGCCAGCGGCCCCCGACGAACGCCTGGCGAAGCTCGAGCACAACGTCGAAAGCAGCATCAGTGAAGCGCTGGCGCTCGAGTTCGCGTTGCAGGCTGAAAGAAATGCGCTGGAGACGCGGGAGGATGCGGCGCTCAGCAGCGCTGCGGAAGAAAAGAGCCTGCGCGTTGCGAGGCTCGAACAGCTGGAAGCAGACAGGAAAGCATTTCCTGCAGCAGATCCACTGTCCGCTGCGCGATGGCAGACCTTCCTTTCCATAGTAGCCCGGTGCAAGCGGATGAATACCACCAATGGCGCAATCATTCACCTGCGCCGGCAACAGGTTAATGATGCGCTGAGGCTGGTGAGCGGGACCGGCACCGGAACCTATGGCCCTTCCGGGGCGGAATCGTCTCCGGCGGGTCGAGCACTGGCCGCTATCTGACGCGGAGAAGAGTTATGTTGGTCCTGAGCAGGAAAGACGCCGAACGCATTCTCATCCGCCCGGGTGCCGACATAGATCCGCAGACGACGGTAGCGGATCTTTTCCGCGACGGCCCGATCGAAATCACCATCTTCTCGCACGGGGATGTGAAGATGGGTGTCCAGGCGCCCCGCCAGCTTTCCATCTGGCGCAAAGGTCCTGCTTCCTCCCTGACCACGGCTACAAGGCTGTCTCCGCACCGCGGAGTGCAGAAATCGGGGCGCTCTGTATAATTCCGCTCCCTGCTGGTCGTATTCAGGGTTTTCGCTATGACAACAAGGCTTTCAGCCCTTCAGGACTGGGTGGATTCCGTTGCGAAGGTAACGCAACCGGAAGACATTCACTGGTGCAACGGCAGCGAGTCGGAGTACAAGCGGCTCATCAACCAGATGAACCGCACGGGAGAATTGCTCGAGCTCGACCAGGAAACCTATCCGCACTGCTACCTGCATCGGTCGCATCCCACCGATGTTGCCAGGGTTGAACACCTGACCTACGTCTCCACGACGAACCCGGCCGATGCCGGTCCCAACAACAACTGGATGTCCCCCGCGGAAGCTCACAGCAAGATTGACGCGTTGTTCGAGGGCGCAATGCAGGGCCGGACAATGTACGTCATCCCTTACTGCATGGGGCCTGTCGAATCGCCCTACGCGCGGCTGGGTGTGGAAATTACCGACAGCGCTTACGTCGTCGTCAACATGAAACTGATGACCCGCATGGGTTCTGCGGCACTCGCGCGCATTGAAAAGGAAGGCCGCTTCGTCAAGGGACTGCATTCCATTGGCGATCTCGATCCGGACAAGCGCTTCATCATGCATTTCCCCGAGGAGCTCACCATCAAGAGTATTGGTTCGGGCTACGGCGGCAACGCGCTACTCGGAAAGAAGTGCCACGCGCTCCGTATTGCCAGCTGGCAGGCACGGCAGGAAGGATGGCTTGCCGAGCACATGCTGATCGTCGGAGTCGAAAGTCCCGACGGGGAGACACATTATATTGCCTGCGCGTTTCCCTCTGCGTGCGGCAAGACGAACCTGGCGATGTTGATTCCCCCGGAGTCGCACGCGGGCTGGAAGATCTGGACGCTCGGTGATGACATCGCGTGGATGCATCTCGATCATGAAGGCCGGCTGCGCGCCATTAATCCGGAAGCCGGATACTTCGGTGTCGTGCCCGGAACGAACGCGAAGACGAACAAGAATGCGTTCGACATGATCAGGAACGACACCATCTTCACGAACGTCGCATTGACCGCCGACAGCCAGCCGTGGTGGGAAGGCAAGAAGACAGGCAAACCGGCCGTCGACTGGCAGGGCCGCAAGTACGAAGCCGGAAACGGCCCGGCGGCGCACCCGAACTCCAGGTTCACGGTATCGGCGAAGAAGAACCCGAGTTATTCCGAACTCGCCGAAGCCCCGGAAGGCGTGCCGATCTCGGCGCTGGTGTTCGGCGGACGCCGGAAGGAAGTGGCGCCGCTCGTATATGAAGCCGCAGACTGGCGGCACGGTGTGCTGGTTGGCGCGGGCGTGGCGTCCGAGACGACGGCTGCCGCAAGCGGCGCTGTGGGCGTAGTGCGGCGGGACCCGATGGCGATGAAGCCGTTTTGCGGCTACAACTTCGCCGACTACTGGGGTCACTGGCTTTCCTTCGCGGAGAAATCGGACCAGCTCCCGAAGATCTTTCACGTTAACTGGTTTCGCCAGGATTCCTCCGGCAAATTCCTGTGGCCGGGCTTCGGCGAGAACCTGCGCGTCCTTCGCTGGATCATCGATCGATGCGAAGGTCGGGCCGGTGCGCGCGAAACCCCGATCGGCTTCCTGCCGAGGCCGGGGGACATTGATGTCGACGGACTCGACATCGACAAGGATGTTCTCGACCTGCTGCTTTCGATCGACGTGAACCAGTGGAAAACGGAGATGGATTCGATAGGTGAGTACCTGGCCAGCTTCGGCGATCGCCTGCCGGCCGAACTCGAGCAGGAACACCAGAGAGTCCTGAACGCCCTGCAAAACGCCTGAC